>JBLGAT010000008.1:0-61670 GCA_047612485.1 Psychroserpens sp. | reverse complement strand
TACTACAAATCAAATTCAAAAAAAATGGAAATAAATTGGCAAAGCAGTACCTTTGTTGGAAACAAAACCACTTTAAAATGAGCTTTAGAATTGAAAAAGACACCATGGGAGAGGTTAAGGTCCCATCCGATAAATATTGGGGCGCACAAACAGAGCGTTCCCGAAATAATTTTAAAATAGGCCCTTCGGCTTCCATGCCCTTGGATATTGTCTATGGCTTTGCATATCTTAAGAAAGCCGCAGCCTTTACCAATCATGACCTAGGAGTCCTTTCCAAAGAAAAAAGGGATATGATCGCTGCCGTTTGTGATGAAATTTTGGAGGGCAAACACAATGATCAGTTCCCTCTTGTAATCTGGCAGACCGGTTCCGGGACCCAGAGTAATATGAACGTAAATGAGGTTGTTGCCAATAGGGCCCATGAACTGGCTGGAAATAAAATAGGTGAGGGCGAGAAAACCATACAGGCAAACGATGATGTGAACAAATCACAATCTTCCAATGATACCTTCCCTACAGGCATGCATATTGCAGCCTACAAAAAAATTGCTGAAATTACCATCCCAGGTGTTACCCAACTTAGGGATACCTTACATAAAAAGGCTCAGGAATTTAAAAATGTAGTGAAAATTGGGCGTACCCATTTAATGGATGCAACTCCCCTAACCTTGGGTCAGGAATTTTCAGGTTATGTGTCCCAATTGGACCATGGATTAAAAGCCTTAAAAAATACATTGCCGCATTTAAGTGAATTGGCATTGGGTGGAACCGCCGTAGGAACGGGTTTGAACACCCCTGAGGGATATGATGTGTTGGTAGCAGAATATATCGCCAAGTTCACGGGCCTACCCTTTATCACCGCTGAAAATAAATTTGAAGCGCTGGCTGCCCATGATGCCATTGTAGAAAGTCACGGTGCTTTAAAACAATTGTCCGTTGCCTTGAATAAAATAGCCAATGATATTAGAATGATGGCTTCAGGACCGCGTTCAGGGATCGGGGAAATCATAATCCCTGCCAATGAACCTGGTAGCTCCATTATGCCCGGAAAGGTCAATCCAACCCAATGTGAGGCCCTTACGATGGTCTGTGCCCAGGTAATGGGCAATGATGTTGCCATCACAGTGGGAGGCACCCAGGGACACTACGAGCTCAATGTCTTTAAACCAATGATGGCCGCAAACATCCTGCAATCTGCAGAATTGCTTGGGGATGCCTGTGTTAGCTTTAATGAAAATTGTGCAACAGGAATAGAACCAAACCACGAGGTTATTAAACAATTGCTAAACAATTCATTAATGCTGGTTACAGCATTAAATACAAAAATTGGGTATTATAAAGCAGCGGAAATTGCCAATACGGCACATAAGAATGGAACCACATTAAAAGAAGAAGCCATAAACCTTGGATATGTTACCGCAGAGGATTATGATGAGTGGGTAAAGCCGGAAGATATGGTGGGATCCTTGAAATAGATCAAAATAAGAAGCATAAAAAAAGGGGCAATCAAATGATTGCCCCTTTTTTGTTAATGGATAGTGTTTACTATTTCAAAGTGAACTTAGAAGTTCCCAATAATTTTAATTTACCATCATAAACGTTTACCATATAATTTCCTTTTTGGAAATCACCTGATGGCTTACTGATATAATCACAAACATCCAATGACTTATTCTCATAGTAGAAGTTGGTTTCTTTGCTATAGGTCACGGAAGCACCGCTATCAATAGTTTTAGAAAAACTTTCTCCCAATACGTTACCCTGTGGATCCAATACCTCTAAGAAGAATTCCCTATCACCTGCTTGGGCAATTACGTTGTTCGCAACAGTGAAACAAATTTTAAATTTATCTGTTCCTCTAGCTCTTTGGGTTGAAACCAATTTACCACTAGATCTTTCTTTTACCGCATCAACAGAAAATTGTGAAAGGCTAAGTGCGGACCCTTTTTCAACGGCAGATGCCAATTGGGTGTTCTGTACTACCAAAGAATCATTGAAAACAGTTTGTTTTTCCAATTCCACAAACGTACTATCCCTTTGCATTGCAAGTCTGCTGTTAGATCTTGTAAGGGAGTCCACTTGTTTCATCAATTGCTCTCTTTCCTTCTTTAATACCGTAACTTGATTCCTAAATCTGTACAAAGAAGATATATCACCCTTCATAGTTCTAACCGAATCAATATATTTTGCAATCTTATCCCTAGCGACAACCAATTCTTCGTTGGTAGCATTGCTTTCCAAAATAGCCTTGTCATACTCAGACTTCAAACTATTTAAATCCTCAACCACCAATTGCTTTTCTTGTTGCAGTATTTCTGTGGTTTTTTGCTTGTCCTTGTAAAGACTTACGGTGTAAATTATAGTACCCAATAAAATGATACCTAGTAATCCAGCGATTACTTTTAAACTGTTATTGTTTTTAGTCTCAGTCATAATTAAAATATTAAATAACCTTTAGTTGATTTTACTTTTTGTTAATAGTTGATTGTTTGTATACGACTATATACGTCGCAATTGTTCTTTTAGATTTTTTTGTGGAAAAAAATTTTAATTTCACACAATAAACGAATCTTAACCCTAATTTTATAGCATCGTTTAACTTATTAATGAACATGTCCGTAAAAATAATACCCTTTGAGCCTAAATATGCGCAATCCTTCAAGGAGCTTAATATTGCATGGTTGGAGAAATACTTTTATGTTGAACGCCACGATGCCGATCTCTTGGAAAAATGTGAGCAGACCATTATTAACAAAGGAGGTTATATTTTTTTTGCACAATACCAAGATTCCATTGTTGGATGCTATTCTTTTTTAAAGATTGATGAAGGGATCTATGAGCTCGGTAAAATGGCGGTAGATCCAAAATACCAAGGATTAAAGATTGGCCAGGCGTTAATGGACCATGCCATTGCTTATGCCAAATCACATAAATGGCATAAAATAATGCTCTATTCCAATACCAAATTGGAAAATGCCATTTATATCTATAAAAAATACGGATTTCAAGAAATTGATTTGGAAGCCATCACCCCCTACGAGAGAAGTAACATTAAAATGGAATTATCTCTTGATTGATAATCCTTATATGACTAAAAGATTTATCGATTTAAATCTTAACACCTACATCTTAATCTAAGATATCTTTAGCAATAAAATATTTATTTATGAAATCTCTAATATTAGTACTTTCAATTTTTTCTTCCTTCCTAACTGGATGTAAGGAAGCCCCTAAAGAAAAGTCCGTTGAACCTATGTCTAAAGAAGCTGCCCCAGCAAAAACAGCCCAAGAACTAAAAATTGTTCCTATTGAACATGCCAGCACCGTTTTGGAATGGGGAAATCTAACCATTTATGTAGATCCTGTTGGGGGTGCCCTGGCTTATGAAGGACAAAAACAGCCCGACTTAATTTTAATTACAGATATCCACGGAGATCACTTCAGCCTTGAAACGCTGCAGGAACTAAATACAGAAAAAGCAAAAATCATGGTTCCCCAGGCAGTGGCCGATAAAATGCCAGCTGAGTTTGCCCCACAATTAGATATTTTGAACAACGGGGAATCCAAGGAGCGTTATGGAATCACAGTGGAAGCCATTCCCATGTACAATTTAAGAAAAGAAGCCCTTCAGATGCATCCCAAAGGAAGGGGTAACGGCTACATCCTGAATATGGGCGATAAGCGTATCTATTTTTCAGGAGATACGGAAGATATTCCAGAAATGAGGGTATTGGAAAATATTGATACTGCTTTTATCTGCATGAACCTTCCTTATACTATGACAGAGGATAGCGCTGCCGATGCTGTTTTAGAATTTAAGCCCAAGGAAGTGTATCCTTACCACTACAGAGGTAACCCTGATGTTAGCGATGTTGAAAAATTCCAATCCATAATAGAAACAGGAAATCCAGAGATTAAAGTCATCCAGTTGGACTGGTACCCAAAAGAAGCCTACTAAATGGATCCCATAAAAAAATCCCGTTCTTCAACGGGATTTTTTTTCATCTTATTTAAACACTAAATTAGCGAATCAACTTCTTATACTTGATACGTTTTGGCATAATATCACCACCTAAACGTTTCTTTTTGTTTTCTTCATAATCAGAGAATGATCCTTCAAAGAAATACACTTGTGAATCTCCTTCAAAAGCAAGGATGTGGGTACAGATCCTATCCAAGAACCAACGGTCGTGGGAAATTACTACCGCACAACCCGCAAAATTCTCCAGACCTTCTTCCAAAGCACGTAAGGTATTTACATCCAAATCATTGGTAGGCTCATCCAACAATAACACGTTGCCTTCCTCTTTCAAGGTCATGGCCAAATGCAATCTGTTGCGCTCTCCTCCAGAAAGCATATTAACCTTTTTGTTCTGCTCACTTCCAGTGAAGTTGAACCTGCTCAAATAGGCCCTTGAGTTCACTTGTCTTCCGCCCATCATGATCAACTCTTGCTCATCGCTGAAGTTCTGCCAAATGGTCTTCTCTTGGTCTATATTGGAATGCTTCTGATCTACATATGCAATCTTTGCAGTATCACCTACTACAAATTCACCACTATCTGGGTTCTCTTCTCCCATGATCATCTTAAAAATAGTGGTTTTACCAGCACCGTTTGGACCAATAACCCCAACGATCCCTGCTTGTGGTAATTTAAAGTTTAAATCTTCATACAGCAATTTATCACCGTAAGCCTTGCTTACGCCATTGGCCTCAATAACATTTGTTCCCAAACGAGGACCATTAGGAATATAAATTTCCAAGTTCTCATCCAATTGTTTTTGGTCTTGACTCAGTAACTTATCGTAATTCTTTAATCTTGCTTTTTGCTTGGTCTGTCTTCCTTTAGCTCCTTGACGTACCCATTCCAGCTCACGCTCCAATGTTTTCTGCCTTTTTGAAGCTACCTTGCTCTCGTCGGCCATACGTTTGGACTTTTGTTCCAGCCAGGAAGAATAATTCCCTTTCCAAGGTATTCCCTCTCCCCTATCCAATTCTAAGATCCATCCGGCCACGTTATCCAAGAAATATCTATCGTGGGTTACTGCAATAACAGTTCCTTTATATTGGGCCAAATGATGCTCTAACCAATGTACCGATTCAGCATCCAAATGGTTGGTAGGTTCATCCAAAAGCAATATTTCTGGCTCTTGTAACAATAACCTGCAAAGCGCCACTCTCCTTCTTTCCCCTCCGGAAAGTACCCCAATCTTTTTATCGGGTTCCGGGGTGCGCAAAGCATCCATGGCAATTTCCAATTTGGTGTCCAGCTCCCAGGCGTCAGAGGCATCTATCTTATCTTGCAGTTCTGCCTGTTTGTCCATGAGTTTTTGCATCTTATCTGCATCCTCATAAACCTCGGGAAGACCAAACATATCGTTGATCTTATTGTATTCATCTAAAATGGCTACCGTATCGGCAACACCTTCTTTCACTATTTCCAAGACCGTTTTGGATTCATCCAATTGCGGTTCCTGCTCCAAATAGCCAACATTATAACCAGGAGAGAATACAACATCCCCTTGATAGTTCTTATCAACCCCAGCGATAATTTTCAATAAGGTAGACTTACCAGAACCATTAAGACCTAAGATTCCGATCTTAGCACCGTAATAAAAACTTAGGTAAATATTTTTTAATACTGGTGTATTGGCTGTTTTATAGGTTTTAGTAACCCCAGACATGGAAAAAATGACTTTCTTATCGTCAGACATAAAATAATATGATTAAAATTGATGATTTAGCTATGTTATACCCTGCCCTTTAGTGCGTTAAATACCCAAGCAATAGCAAAAAAACCAATGCCCACCGCTGCAAAACCCCATCCTGCTATATCATTATATCTAAAAGCTCCAAGAGCAATCAATGAAAGGCCTACAATGATCATTATAAAGGTCGCCCATGCAAGCACGGTATTCTTGTTCATTCCCATATTCGATTAGTTTATTTTGGTACCGACAAATATCGTAATTTTTAAAAGATTAAATAAACGAAACGAAAAAATTTTAGGATTCAAAAGGAAAGACAATCCCCGTTTGCACCCTTATCTGGTCCAATATTTCGATCAACTCCAAACTGTTTTGATGTGACCAAAGACTACTTTCCAATTTTCCAGCGGCCAAACAGGAATTGACCTCTTCAATTTCATAACTGTAACCCTTCCCAATGGTTGGCTCCAAAATATCTTCCATTTCTCCATTTCTTTCAATGGAAAAACCATTGGTCTCATGCCATCGGGGATGAATATAAATAGATCCATTGGTTCCGGTAATCTTGGCCTTCATTTCAGAATTGCTGGTCAATCCCGAATAGAGCATAGCCTGGGCCTCCTTATACTCAAAAATCAAAGATGTCTGAATCTCCGCCCCAGTGCCATGAAATTTCGAGGACGCCAATATTTTAGCTGGTTTCCCCAACATCAGATAGGCCAAAAATATGGGATATATCCCAATGTCCAAAAGAGAACCACCTGCAAGGGCCGGATTTAGCAATCTTCCTTCCTTATCCCTATCCAACCCATAAAAAGCAAAGTCTGCCTGCAGGTAACCAATATCCCCAATTTTTTTGTTGTCCGCTAATTCCTTTATTTTCCTGATGGAAGGATTGAACCTGGTCCAAAGGGCCTCCATTAAAAATACCTTGTTCTTCTGGGCCGCAACAATCATTTTCTTTACTTCTTCCCTATTTACTCCCATAGGCTTTTCACAAAGTACGTGCTTCCCATGCTCCATGGCCGTTATGGCCAAAGCTGCATGATGTGTATGTGGGGTGGCAATATAGATGACATCCACTTCCGGGGAATTGAAAAGCTCTTCATAACTTCCAAAGGCATATTTAGCATCGTATTCCTTGGCAAAATCAGATGCCCTGTCCAAATTTCTTGAGGCAACCGCTACCAATTCAGAAGTCTTTGTCAATCGTAGATCTTTGGCAAAACTGTTAGCTATCCGGCCAGGGCCTAGGATGCCCCATCGTGTTTTGTTTTCCATTTTCAACTTAAGTTTTGTCAAAGTTAATCAATATAACTCCTTATCTTTATGCCTCAAAAAGAAACTATTTTCAGGAATGGATATAAACTTCAACAAAAACGAAGACCATAATAAATTACTTCTCTCATCCTTAAAACATCGCTTGGCCAAAGTACATTTGGGCGGTGGTAAAAACAGAATCGAAAAACAACATGCACAAGGAAAAATGACCGCTAGGGAGCGTATCGATTACTTGTTGGACAAGGGGAAGAAGTCCATTGAAATAGCTGCTTTTGCAGGTGAGGGAATGTATGCCGAACACGGGGGTTGCCCCTCTGGAGGCGTTGTTATCAAAATTGGGTACGTACAAGGCAAACAATGCATAGTTGTTGCCAATGATGCCACCGTAAAGGCAGGTGCTTGGTTTCCTATAACAGGGAAGAAAAACCTGAGGGCCCAAGAAATTGCGATTGAAAATAGGTTGCCCATCATTTATTTGGTGGATAGTGCCGGAGTTTACCTTCCCATGCAGGACGAAATATTTCCCGACAAAGAACATTTTGGACGTATTTTCAGAAACAATGCCGTAATGAGCAGTATGGGTATAACACAAATTGCTGCAGTTATGGGCAGTTGTGTTGCTGGAGGGGCATATTTGCCAATTATGAGTGATGAAGCCTTGATCGTTGATAAGACAGGTAGCATATTCTTGGCAGGAAGTTACCTCGTAAAAGCGGCCATAGGAGAAAGTATCGACAATGAAACCCTGGGAGGAGCTACCACCCATTGTGAAATTAGCGGAGTAACAGATTACAAGGCAGAGGACGATAAGGATGCCCTGAATACTATAAAAAGTATTGTCGGTAAAATAGGTGATTTCGACAAGGCCGGATATAATAGAACAGCCCCTAAAAAGCCTATAGAAAATCCAGAAGATATCTACGGTATCTTACCAGCTTCCCGCACCGATCAATATGACATGCTTGAAATCATTAAGCGGCTTGTTGACGATTCCGATTTTGAGCAGTATAAAGAGGGATATGGAAAGACTATATTAACAGGATACGCACGGATCGATGGCTGGGCCGTTGGTATTGTTGCCAACCAGAGAAAAGTAGTGAAGACCACCAAAGGTGAGATGCAATTTGGAGGGGTCATTTATTCAGACTCAGCAGATAAGGCAACCCGCTTCATTGCCAATTGTAACCAGAAGAAGATACCCTTGGTTTTTTTACAGGATGTAACCGGGTTTATGGTCGGCAGCAAAAGTGAACACGGAGGAATAATCAAGGATGGCGCAAAAATGGTCAATGCCGTCAGTAATTCCGTGGTGCCCAAATTTACCATAGTGATAGGAAATAGCTACGGGGCCGGAAATTATGCCATGTGCGGAAAGGCCTTTGATCCTAGATTTATAGTTGCATGGCCAAGTGCCGAGTTGGCCGTAATGAGTGGAAATTCTGCCGCCAAAGTTTTGCTGCAGATTGAAAAGGCCTCGCTAAAAAAGAAAGGCGAAACCATTACGGAAAAGAAGGAAGCTGAGCTTTTTAATAAAATAAAGGACCGCTATGATGACCAAGTCTCTCCGTATTATGCAGCGGCACGGTTATGGACAGATGCGATAATTGATCCCTTGGAAACCAGGAATTGGATTTCATTGGGAATTGAGGCTGCAAATCACGCACCCATAGAAAAGAAATTTAATTTAGGGCTGCTGCAGGTTTAATTTTTTTATATCGCTTATTTTCAGTAATTTAATAGGAGTAATTTTAATCTTTTCAATTATGGGAACTATTAAAACACTCAACAAATGGGCAAATAAACACACGTATTACCCTCTTGATATCTTGCGTATTGCTTTAGGGATTTTCCTGTTCATTAAAGGCCTATATTTTATTGGGAACACCCAAATAATCCTGGAACTCGTTGCCCCTTTAAAAGGTTTTGCGGGTAGTATGTTGGCAGTTCATTATGTTGCTCCGGCACATCTTATTGGAGGATTGCTTATTATTTTTGGTTTGTATACCCGGTGGGCCGTTCTTACACAGCTTCCAATAATTATTGGTGCAGTACTTATCAATTTTATTGGGGAAATGAACACTTCCAATTTAATATTGGCCAGTGCTGTATTATTAGTGTGTATTTTCTTTCTTATTTACGGATCAGGGAAACATTCTACGGACTATTACCTTAAAATGGAATCTTGATACTCCAATTAGAACAACTGTAACCTTTTCTTTTCATACTACAACAGGTCCAAGAGAAAAGCTACAAATACCCTATTTCACCTGCAGCGTCGCCACATTTAACTTTTGAAGTGGGGCTGTGAAATTTACCAATACTTCTTTTTTAGATTGATTGGGTGAACCGTAATTTTCGTAAATGCTGCATTTCAAAGTAAATCGTTCCTGATTGCTATCCTTACTGCTGCCTAAATAGGTAGCATTAAAAACCCATTTTCCATTTACGTCCCCGTAAAATTCAAACTCCTCGCTTGTATATCCATTGGTTATCTCATCTTCAATTCTTTCAGGTTTGGACAAACCGCTATGGTCCCAATTAAAGAATCGGTTCTGGGGATTAACAAATTGTAATTCAAAATCGGCCAAGGGGGTGTTCCACTCAAAAACCAATCGTACATTATATTTTAAATTATTAAAGTATTTGGGGTCTATTGTTGCGGTATTTAATTCATCCTTGTATAGAAAAAGGATATTTCGAATTTCTCGATCCAGTGTTTTGGATATCACCGCATCGTTTAGACTAACAATGAAGGTCCCCTTGGACAATGCCATTAATTGATCAAGTGCCTGTTGCACCTTCCCTTGGTCCCTAAGCGCTAATGCTATGTCCAAATAAGATTGGACCATTTTTGGGTCCAGACTTATAATACGTTCATTGATCAGTACAACTTCTTTAGAAGCACCGACAGACGAGAGGGCCAGGGCAGCCGATTTTAATTTAGCGATATCCTGCGGAAATAATTCAACAATATTGGAGATTGCACGAATTGCCAACTCTGGATTACCCTGTTTAAAGTAATTAAAGGCATCCATATAAAACTGAACGCTATTTCCATGAAAAATGCGCAGGGCTATATAAGTATCGTAGGCTTCTTGTGGTGAGGCAGATTTTTGCAATGATTTAAAAACAGGGGTAAAAGTGGTTGCCTCGGAATCGATATCCTCCTCATATATATTATTCTTTAACCGCGCCAAATCTTGTTTTTGACCCTTTACCATAGGTGCTTTTGAAGCTTTAGTAGTAATCAAAATCACCCCATTGGCACCTAAAGTCCCATATTTGGTAGTGGCGGCCATCCCCTTTAAAACTGTGATATCGGCTATGTTTTCCGGGTTTAAAAACCCAAAATTTGCCATTGGGGAAGAGCCGTTGGAATTGGATTGTTGTTGGGGCACTCCATCAATAACTATAAGACCATAATTATTTAACAACATGGAATTATCGGTACGCATTTTTACTTGGCTGATATCCTGATTTTGTTTTACCTCTACTCCTGAAAATTTATTTTGTAAGGATTGTGCCACATTGGTCTGAATTGGGGTAATATCTTCATCACCTATGGATTGAACAGCAACCCCTACCCTATCTTCATCTTCCTCGCCTAATGCAGTTTTAACAGTTCTTCCTTCCTTGCCATGCTTCATGTTTTCTGTCACAATAACCTCCTCTAAATTTATCCCCGGCGATCTTGGCTCATTTGTGGTTTTTGTTTCGGTAATGGGTGACTTAGAAGTGTTTACAACGTCCTCCCTTGCCTCCAATGCACCATAATCAAAAATCCTTGCCTTATTGGTGACCAGGAGTTTGTTGAGTCCGAATTGGTCCTTATTAGGATTACTGTTGATTATAAAGGTCTTGATACCAAAATTTGGGATGTTACTGGTCAAATTCTGATTGCCATCTGTGAAGAGTAATAAATCGGTATGATTTAAAGAGACCACTTGTTCCAGTGCATTGTAATTAGTGGCGCCATCGTAAACAATTGTTAGCAATACTTCCTGTAAGATCTTCCAATTCCCGTCCTTGACCTGGATTTCTCGATTTTCCACCACATCATTACTGAACACCACAAGGTTTATCCTAACCTCTTTGTTCACCTTGAAGTAATTTTCTAGAAATTTAATATCATTATCAATAATCCTATCTCCCATAGATAGGGAGGCATCCCATCCGACCATGACATACTTTTCATTTTGGGCTTGAACGGAAATGCAGAAAAAAATAATTCCGAGACATATCAATAGTTTTTTGTATCCCATTACGGCTAATTTAATTTCCCTGATGCTCCTTAATTCTTGGAATCAACAGCAATTCTGTCTGCCTTCCATTAACATATCTAAAGCCGTCCGTTCCATAATACCCAGCTTCTTCCAACATAATTCGGATATCCCTTTTCCATTCAGGAATGGTAATGGTAGTGTTCAATTCTATCGCGTATACCGTATTTGGATTTAAAGGATATTTCTCACCATCATCTTTCATGACCCCTCCTTGTGAATCCCACATTCCAATTGTAGTTCCTGCAGAATGTCCGTACAAACCTAAGGGATGCGTATATATAGAAGGTCTTAAGCCTGCGGCCTTTGCTTCTGAAAGGGATTTTGCCAAGATTTCATTCCCGGTTCTCCCAGCTACCATGTTATTTGTTAAGAAGTCCTGCACCTTATTCCCATCCTTCAATCCATTGACCAAAAAAGTCGGAGCTGCCATTTCTTCCGGTTTTAAAACATAGGCCAGTTCCTGACAATCTGTATTCAAACGCAAATAGGTAATCCCAAAATCGCAATGCAAAAGATCCCCTGGAAGAATCACCATATCATCCGGTCTTCCAGAGAAGGAATATAGGTGGGATACCAATTCATCACTGGATCTTTGAATATCCACCGTAGGATGGAACCAAGTCTCCAGCCCCAAATCTGTTACTTTTTGTCTCATCCACCATTCAACCTCGGTTGTGGTGGTCACCCCTGGTGTAATTATCTTTTCTGAAAATGCTTCGGCAATAATATCATGGGTGATGTCTACCAATTGATTGTAGATCACCATTTCTCGTTCCGTCCTTGTTTCTATCCACCCTACTGCCAATTTTTCGGCTGAGGACACCCTTCCTTGAAATTTTTCAGGTAGGTTTTTCATAAATTCGTCATAATCGGTCTTATCCAAACCATCAGCTATATTGTGGTCCTTGGAATAATTAAGCCCAATCTTAGATGGATTTCTTTCTTCAATTAATTGCATCAGTCTTTTCCACTGATCAGGTTCCTTTTCTTTATCCCAGGCCGATGAAATGCTCTCTCCCACATTATAACGGGCAACAGCCAATTTTTCAATACTTTTCTTGGACTTGTTTCTATAAAACAGAAGTATGGTTCTCCTTCTAGCATTTAACCACGTTGCCGGTAACATTGTTTTAAGGACCGGATCTTCATTGTATTCCCTAGAGATAACGATCCACATATCTATTCCGGTCTTGTCCATTAAGACGGGTAACAATATATTGAAACGATCCTCCATAATTTCATCCACAACTTTGGCCCTCTCTACCTCGGGTAATATTTGTTGGGCCTTTGTACAAATAGAAATCATTAAAAAGAAGAATAAAATGGTAGTTCTCATAAAATTGGTTGGTTTTTTAATTTTTATAAATTTAATAATGCCCAGTTAAACGGTCAATAGATTCATCGTCTTATTTCTATCTAATTTACCGTTTCCTGTTTCGGCAAATTTAGCAACGTTTACCAAGTCCTTGGGGATCTCAAAATTTTCCAGTATCCCTTTGTTCTTCAACTCCTGTAAAATAGTCTGGTCTATTCCGTTCCCTTCAACAAAAAGTACTAGTTTTTCTCCCAGGGCTTCATCCGGTATCCCACTTACAAAAAATCTAGCGGTAATTAATGATGCTAATTTACTTTCTATTTCCTCTGGAATTAATTTGACTCCACCTGAATTGATGATGTTATCAATTCTTCCCAGCCATTTAAATTCCCGTTCACTACTAATTTCAACCAAGTCATTGGTAGTAATAGTTTCCTCTGCCAGCAAAGGTGCATCTATCACCAAACAACCTCTTTCATCAGAATGTATTTTTATATCTGGAAGTACCACGAAATTTTGTTTCGTGGTACTTTGATTTTGGCTTACCTTTTTCACCGCAATATGGCTTACGGTTTCTGTCATACCATAAGTCTCATAAATTTCATTTTCTAAAAGTTGAATTTTACTTCTTAGTTGCTCCGAAATTGGTGCCCCACCAACAATAACCTTACTTATTTGCTCAATTTTATCCAATGAATTTTCCAATTGCATAGGGACCATCGCTCCAAATTTATAGGTTTTTTGAACTTCAGTAAGTGGAACGGAACTCGGCTCAACATAGTCCAATCGTAGGCCTAGAACAATGGCTCTAACAAGCATCATTTTCCCGGCAATATAGGATGCTGGCAGACAATGCAGCACAGTATCTCCGGATTCCAATCCAAAAAAATCAGCAGTTGCCAAGGCAGAATTTATCATATGCTCCTTTTGGAGGTGTACCGTTTTGGGTTTGCCAGTAGTACCTGATGTTCTAACACTAATGGTTGGTTTGTCATTCAACCAGTCTAACAAAAAATCTCCAAATGGAATTTCGAAAGCTTCTCCCTCCTTTATCAAAGAATATCCAATTTCTCTCAATTCCTCTGCATTACAAGAGATACCATTAATTTTGAACTTTAGATGTACTTCTTTATAATTGGTTGTCATTGTTTCAATTTTTTAACTGATTGATTTTTCTACTTGTATATTTCCCATTAATCTTTCTTTCCAATTCTTCCAGCCATATTTTTTTGAAAAAATATAGAGAAGGGATGGATATATAATCAAAACAGGGATAAAAACATCCCAGCCCAATTCGGGCTGGGAGATATCCCTATATAACGAATCGGTCTGAAAAGCTGTCCAATCGGCTGTTACCAATAGTGCTGTTGTCAAATTATTGGCGGCATGGAAACCCAATGCCAATTCCAACCCTTCGTCCATCAATGTCATTATCCCTAAAAAAAGTCCCGTTCCTATATAATATACCATAATCCCATAACCCAGTTTTTCAACCTCTGGGTTTCCCAAATGCAAAAGTCCAAAGATCAAAGAGGTGATTACCAAGGGCACCCATCTATTTTTGGCTAGAATGCCGATTCCTTGCATTAAATACCCCCTCATCAAATACTCCTCACAGCTGGTCTGTATGGGAATTAATAATACTCCAATGGCCAAAAGATATAAAAAAGGTTCCAGTTTAAAATTAAAAACATAATCTTCAGGGGATAGTACCACATCTGTACCTACCATAATAATTGATATTATAGCCCATAGGGAAAAGGCAAAACCAATCCTGTTCCAATCCGCTTTTTTTCTAGAAGTCGTTAAATCCACAATTTTTTGTTGGTGGACTAGTTTAACAGTTAAAAAAGTAGCCAAGAGACCAAATGCAAATGACAACAGCATCAGAAATAGAAATAGATTATTGCCCAATAATGCAGACATACCTGCAATATCACCTGGCATACTGCCCTGCCCGATCGACTTGGCCATAAGGACTCCAATCAACGGTAGCATCCCCACAAATTGCCAACCGATAAATATTATGAAAATGCCCACTACATAGCGCCATCCTTCGTGTAAGCCTTTGTAGGCCTGTTCTATATACATATCTGTTCAATTATATTTTTGTCCCATGCGTTGCTTTTTTGGTAATATATCTTACCTTTTTCGACCATTAATGGGGAGTCAATGTTGTTGGTGTACAAGCTTCCCGTTCCCAATCCCTGAGGCAGATCGTTTTGCAAGGTTGCCGTCCATTGGGCAATTGCATTTAAACCAATGTTGCTCTCCAAAGCACTTGTCACCCACCAACCGATCTTATGTTTTTCCGCAGCTTTAATCCATTCCATGCTCCCTTTAAATCCTCCTACCAAGCTAGGTTTAAGGATAATGTATTGTGGACGGATAGTTTTTAGCAAATAATCTTTTTCAATAACATCTGTAACCCCTATCAACTCTTCATCCAATGCAATTGGCAAAGGGGTCTTAGCACATAATGATTTCATTTCAAAAACATTTCCCTGTTTTATGGGCTGTTCAATAGAATGCAGATCGTATTGGGACAGTATATTTAATTTCTCCATGGCCTCTTCTATTTTGAAGGCTCCATTAGCATCTACACGCAGTTCTATTTCATCTTTACTGTATTTTTTACGAATAGAAGATAAAAGGGATATCTCCTTCATAAAGTCAATAGCCCCAATTTTCATTTTAAGACAGGTAAAACCATCTTCTAATTTTTGTTGTATCTGTTCGTGCATATAGCTCTCATCACCCATCCAAACCAATCCATTTATGCATATGGGCATAGATTCGTAAATAAAAGGCGAAGGGAACAACTCGAAAGGTTTCTTGGATTCTAATGAAATAAAGGCCTGTTCCACCCCAAACTGAATACTTGGAAAATCCATCAATTCATTCCAAAGTTTTGTCTTGCCCAGATGAATATTGTTGCAGGTCCATTTCAACTTATGCTCGTATTCCGGAACGTCGTCAATACTTAATCCCTTGAGAATCGCGCACTCCCCTATCCCAAAACCTTCTTCTCCTTTTATGATAAGAAACCAAGTCTCCTTTTGATGTAGGACACCCCGCGAAGTACCGCTGGGTCTTTTGAAATCAAGGATATATTTTTTGTAGCTTGCTTTAATCATATGAACCCAAATTTAACTATATTTTGAATCATTAAAACAAAGAAATGAAAAGGATTCAGGATAAAATAATTTGGATTACCGGAGCTTCCTCGGGTATTGGGGAAGCACTTACCTATGAGCTCTCAAAGTTGGGATGTGATCTGGTTATTTCAGCTAGAAATAAGGAACAACTAATCACAGTAAAAAATAAATGTAATTATCCCGAACGGATTCATGTTCTACCACTTGATCTGGCAGATTATAAAAATATGGATGAAAAGGTTCAACAAGCTATTTCCTATGTAGGGCGAATAGATGTGCTTATCAACAATGCCGGAATAAGCCAACGTTCCTTGATCATGGATACTGATATAGAAGTTTACAAAAAACTTATGGATATCAATTATTTAGGAACCGTAGCTTTAACAAAAGCTATTTTACCACATTTTTTAACACATAAGAACGGGCATTTTGTAACCGTGACCAGTTTAATGGGGAAATTTGGTTCTCCCTATCGCTCTGGTTATTGTGGTGCCAAACACGCACTTCACGGTTTTTTTGATGTATTGAGGATGGAGCATGAAAAAGACGGTGTACAGGTTACCCTAATATGCCCAGGCTTTGTGAATACCAAAGTTGCCATAAATGCATTGACCGGTAATGGAAAAAGCCAATTAAGCAATGATTTAGCAACTGAAAAAGGATTGGATCCCACAGTTTTTGCAAAAAAAATGATCCAAACAATAGGGCAACAAAAATTTGAGGCCTATATAGGGAAAAAGGAAGTTATGGGTATTTACCTAAAGCGTTTTATCCCTAAATTATTACATACGGTTGTTTTAAAAAGTAAAGTGAGGTAATTAAACGGATATGCTTTCCCCTATTTCTAGTAGGTGCAACTTTTTCCCAGAATCTTTAAACTTTTGTATCGCCAATGCATGATCTATTTCAATATAGCCAAAAGTGTCGTAATGATACCCCAATACCGTATCACAGGATACAAAATCGGCAGCCAATATAGCATCATCCACCCCCATAGTAAAATTGTCCCCTATGGGCAATACTGCCAAATCCAATTTTGTGTTGAGCGGAATTAATTTCATGTCCATGGTAAGCGCTGTATCCCCTGCCACATATATGTTTTTACCAGCGGCCGAGATAAGAAATCCACCCGGTTGTCCCCCATAAGCTCCATCAGGAAAGGAAGATGTATGAATGGCATTGACATACTTTAAGGTGCCAAAATCAAAATTCCATTTCCCCCCATGATTCATAGGGTGTGCTTTAAAACCCTTTTCTTGATAGTGAACTGCAATCTCATAGTTACTCACTATTGTGGCTCCAGAAGTTTTTGCAATCGCCTCCACATCCAGAATATGATCCTGATGTGCGTGGGTGACTAAAATATAATCCGGTTTCAGGTCCTGGAGTTTAATTTTATCCTTCGCCTTATCGTTGCCCGAAATAAATGGGTCTACCAACAAGATTTTACCACCTGTTTCTATAAGAAGCGTTGCGTGCCCTAAAAAAGTAATTTTCATGATTTCGATATTTTAATCCAAACTTATTTAAAATTGAACCAAAACCGGACCCCATTTGCAGTTTTATCAATATTTAAGGTAGATTGTAATTGGTTCACCAAACGGTTCATTAAACGGATACCCATAGACGAACTGGTGCGCTCATCGGTATCCTCAGGTAATCCAATGCCATTATCTGTGTACTCAAAATATCCTTGCTCTCCATTTTTACGAAGATGTATATAGATCTTTCCATTTTCGTCATCTGTGGGGAATGCATATTTAAATGAATTGGACACCAATTCATTTAATATCAAACCAAAAGGAATGGCCCTATCTATGTCCAACTCTATACCTTCGGCATCGATGGTTATGCTAATGTTATGACCTCCTTTTTTATAGACCGATTGGATGCTATTGATTAAGCTTTCAATATAGCCCTGCATTTCAATAACGGACAAATCATCATTCTGATAAAGTTTTTGATGGATCAAAGCCATGGCCTTGACCCTGCTCTTGCCTTCTTCCAATGCCTCAATAGCTGCCTTGCTCCTCGTGTTTTTAGTTTGAAGACTCAATAAACTGGAGACCATTTGAAGATTGTTCTTTACCCTGTGGTGTATTTCCTTTAGAAGGGAATCTTTTTCTACCAGGGATGCTTCTATAATATGTTTTTGTTCGGCAATCAAACGCTGCGTCTTTATACTTTTTAAGTAGGCATAAACCAGTCCGGCAAATCCCAACAAGGTAAAAATTAAAGAGATAAAAACTAGACTGATGCGCTCGTCCTTGGCTTGCAGGTCTAAACGGGATTTCTCCAATGCCAATTTTTGTTCCTGCATTTGGTTCCTACTGTTTTCCAAATCTTGACTAGTCAATGCAGCCAATTGTTGGGTGCGCAATGCAGATTCATAGACATTTATGGAATCCCTGATCCTCGCATTTTTCTTTAAATAGAAAGAAGCATTTCTGTAGTCCTGAATTTTGTCATAATAGGTGGCCAAGGCCCTGTTTTTTTTTAGTATGTTTTCAATTTTTCTTGGCATTAAATCTGCCTTAAGATATTGCCTGGCCATTTCATAATTACCCAGCTGTAAGTGGCATTCGGCAAGTTCCAGGGTGTTCTCGACTACATCTGAGGAAAATTTCCCTTTATTGAATTCCTTTATGGTAATTATACTGCCTTCCAACCACGGGATGGCCTCTTTATATTGTTTTAATTGCGCATAGCACCTGCCAATATTTCCCTCAATGATTCCCTTGAGATAATTGGCCTCTACAATTTCTTTTTCGGTTCTAACATTGGTAATATCATTCAAGAATATATCTATATGCCCTTTAGCTTCCTTGAATTTTGATAAAGCTACGGAAGAAGAATTATCCAAACGTAAATAATTTCCGATATTATTGTGATACTTTGCCAGTGAATAGTGATCATCCTCACTAATGGTTTTCATCACTTCCATAATATAATCCTGCATGGCCTTCCTTGGCAGTCCAAGATTGGCATAAATGTCATAGGTAGCTACATTATTGCTCAATCCAATTGCTTTCTTTTCCTTCCTGATTTCCAATTGCTTGTCAAACATCTGTAGTCTGGCATAATTGTAATCCATGAGATCTAAAAGAATCTTTTTTGTATTTAGATCCAAAGAACTCTTCTGCTTGTAAAGCTCGTTGGCAATGGCCACACTTTTGTCATAATCTCCCAAATCGTGATAAATTTGGGACTGCATAATCTTAAATTTCCTGATGCTGATAGAATCGTTATCCTCTTGTGCTTCAATCAGATCCAATTGAACCGCATCCAACCAATCATATGCGGAATTTTCGTTATATCTGTTGGGAGAGTCATAAAAGAAAGTGAATTTATCGGTGGCCCCTTCTTTTATTTTAAACTTCCTTAGGGTACTGTCCTCCTTTATAATGGATTGGGCTTGTAACACTCCTGTACAAAGGTGTATTGCAAAAAAGAATAGTAATATGTTGTTGAGCAACCTAATCATAATATACCGAGGAATATAATTATACTAATTGTTTTAAAGGTAACATCCCTTCAAAATTGAAACCTAAGTCGTTTGTCATTATTAAACGACTTCTACTTCAAAAATAGCATTATAAAATGTCAACGGTGAAATTTTGTTGTCAATAGATTTTATTATGTGGTTGTAAGTATCCAATCTATATTCTATCAAAACTAAACCTTTCAATAATGTTGCCATTTCCAAGGGTCAACGTAAAAAAGTTTCTCCTTGAGCCCATATCACCTATCAAAATAAAAGTAACTAAAAAGGCTGTACATAAGATGCACAGCCTTTTAGGAACACTAATATATGAAAATGATAAGATTTGGGTCTCTTTCAATTACATTTCAAATATATACGCATCTTCCGTGTTCACCATACTATTGTTGTATAACCACCTAGAATTGTTGTGAAAGGGACATTTTTGTTTTGAGGTTGCATTTTATCGCTAAAAAAAGCACTTTTTAAGTGCTAAATAATAGGAGTTTCCTGGTTTTAAAAGAAGCAAAAAACCATTCAAAGTCGAAACTCTGAATGGTTTATCTAATATAAAGCATCTCTAATTAAGAATTCATTGCGGAAATAATGAACTCCTTAAATTCTTTGGAAATCGGGATTAAGGTATTGTTGATCATAATATCCTTGGAATTGATGGCATCTATATGGTCTACGTTCACAATATATGATTTGTGGGCCCTATAAAATTTATTCTGCGGTAACTTTTCCAAGTAATCCTTTAAAGGTGAACGAACCAAAAATTTCTTATCAGCGGTGTTCACTTCCAAATACACATTGTCAGCTTTAATAAACTGGATGTCCCCAAATTGAATTCTATAATACAAATGTTGTTTCTTAACGAAAATAGAATCCTTAAGTACGGAGTTTGACATTAATTTTTCTTCTCCATCGTCCGTATTTCCGTTATCACTTTTTTCAGAATAATTGAAACTGGAAAGTGCGATCTCAATGGAAGTGTAAAGATCCTGCTGTTCAAATGGTTTTACCAAATATCCATTGGGCTTTACGGTCTTTGCGTTTTCAACAGTGGCTCTGTCCGAGTTGGAGGTGACAAAAATGAAGGGAATATTATAATTTTCCCTAATGTGTTTTCCAAGATCAATTCCTGTTTTATCGGAAGCCAGAATAATATCGATTAAGACAAGATCTACCTGATTGTTTTTAAGTACTTCCACTGCTTGCTCATAGACAATCACATTATCTACAATCTCATAGCCAATCTCCTCTAACATCGACTGCATGTCATCTGCAATGATGACGTTATCTTCTACTATAAGAATCTTAATTGGTTGTTCCAAATTGAGTGCGGTTTGATTGTTAACTTATCAAATTTACGAAAAAATATTAAAAGAAAAATAAAACAATAAGGCCAATAAAAAAGTACTGAGGGCCAATTTTTTCAGCTCCGGATCCAATAAAACTTGGTCCTGGGTAACATATACCTTTCTCATATGCGAAAATATGGGCAAAAATCCTAAAAGTGGTATGGTACTTGTCCAATTGACAAAGTTTAAGCCGATAAAACCGACCATCGTAATGAAGGCCAAAATCAATAAAACAAAGTGGTATCTCTTACCGTTTTGGTAACCCATTTTTACCACCAACGTATTTTTACCAACCTTTTTGTCCGATAAGGAGTCCCGCAAATTATTTAAATTCAGCACCCCTACACTCAACAACCCAATGGTAATTGCTGGCAACAGGGCTTCTGCAGTGATAAATTTGGTATAGAGGAACATACATCCAAGGACTCCCAAAAGTCCAAAAAAGAAAAAAACAAATAAATCTCCCAAGCCTTTATAACCATATGCCGAAGTCCCTACAGTATATTTAATCGCTGCCCAAATACTTGCAGCACCCAAAGCAAGGAATAAAAGGATATACCCATAATTTTGTATTCCAAAAGCCAGAAAAACCAGTAAAAGAACCAGAAGTACGTTTATGATACTACTCAATATTATTCCCAACTTAAGTTCTTCCTTAGTCAGAATACCGCTCTGTAGTGCTCTTTTAGGGCCTATCCTGTCATCGTTATCTGTACCCTTAACCCCATCACCATAGTCATTGGCAAAATTTGAGGTTACTTGGAACCCAATAGTGGTCATTAATGCCAATACAAAAACGGGGTAGTTGCTATACTCGTAAAAACCAGCTAACCCTGTTCCTACAATAATACCTGATAGTGATAGTGGAAGTGTTCTTAATCTCGCGGCACTAAGCCACGCCTTGGTTTTGGACAAAATTAATAGGGTTCTTCTATTTTAATTCTTTTACCATCTTGATAAGAGGCTACAAAAGCATCTGAAAATCCCATTTTTACCAACTGGTACCTAAATGATCTCGCTTCCGCCAAAGATTCAAAATTCCCCAAGGAATAGGAATAAAAGGGATTGGTCTTTACCAACATTGTATTGGCTAAGGCCTCTGAAGTCAGTGTTAAATTATTATCGACAAAGGATTTTATCTGCACAGAGTAGATTGTTTCCTTTTCCAAGAAACTTTTGGCTAAGTAAAACTCTTTAACTTCACTGAGTTCTTCATTTTTTCTCTTTAGGTTATCCATCCTATACTTAATTGCTTCCAAACTATCAATGGACACTAAGAGATTATTTCTGTTTTCAAAAGTACTGGAACTACTGACGCCTGCCGAGAAAGAAGTAATAGCTAGGGCTCCTATAAGAAAAAGTCCAGTAACGCCCACAAGTACGTTGCGCTGTATTTTATTTCTTTTTATTTCTTTGTTCTTGAATTTTATTTGATCTAGCAATCGCTCATTTATGATTTGAGCCTTATCAATATCTTTGTGCAATTCCAGTAAATCGCTTTCCTCAATAAATGGCATATATTTTTTATGTTTTCAGGGGTGCGTATGCTTAAATTTAATCAAAACCATCCTATAAATTGGTCTCTTGCAACAAAAATAGAAGTTTTTGATGAATTTAAAAATTTAAAGCTCCTATTATTATCAAGTATATGATTGATTTTCATTCATTTAATTGGGTCAAAGTAAAAATGTGGTTTTCAAATCAGATATATTCCGTCTTCCTTGATATCAATTTTGCGTTCCCTATACAAGGTACCTATACCCTTTTTAAAGTTCTTTTTACTTAATTCAAAGGCATATTTAATGTCCTCTGGATGTGATTTATCATGGAAAGGCAAAAACCCTCCGGCCTTGGTTAGATGCTCATAGATAAGATTGGCGGCAGGTTCCACACTTTTGTACCCAATTGGTTTCAAGGAAACATCTATTTTATTGTCCTCTCTAATGGCCTTTATATACCCTTTCATTTGGTCTCCGACTGACAATTTCTTGAATATTTCATTGAGATAGACCAGCCCTTTATGCTTGTTGTTTATGATGACTTCCCAACCCAAATCTGTTAGTCGGGTAACGATCAAGTCCACTTCCTCCCAGTTACTTACTGTGAGTTCCTCATTATCTATGAATCTATCGAGCTTGTTAGTGGCCACCAAACGTTGTGTTTTGTCATCCAAATAACAAAAAACGACATAGGATTGTCCTGGCTGCATTTTGGTGCGTTGTTCACTAAAAGGAACCAATAGATGCTTTTCTAAACCCCAGTCCATAAAGGCACCAATATTATTCACCTCAGCAACCCGTAACAGGTTAAAGGTGTTTCTAATAATATAGGGTTTAATATTAGTGGTAACAGGTCGTTCTTCATGATCTAGATAGCAAAATACAGTGAGCTCATCCCCTATCTCATATATTTCAGGAACATACTTGTTGGGCAGCAAAACCTCTGTTCCCTCACCGTCCCCTAAAAAAAGCCCAACACTGGTATCCCTTAGAATTTCCAGTGTATTGTAATTGCCTAACTCTATCATAAAATAGTATCTACTTTTCTGCAAAAATACGTTTAAAAAAACTGCTGTAAAAAAAAGCCGTTCTATTTAAGGAACGGCTTTAAGATTTTATAAAAAGAAAGTCTATTTATAGACTGATTCTTTTTTGAAATGTTTGGCCAACAGGTAATAAACTACCGCCCTATATTTATTTCTTTCCGAAGAACCGTATTGTTCCATTACACTTTTAATGCCTTCCATCAATTTTGGGCTATCGCTCATTCCCAATTTCTTGATCAAGAAGTTATTTTTTACCGTTTCCAATTCTTTTTCATCGGAACCAGAAACTGTCGATGCATCCCTATTGTAAATTGAAGGGCCACAGCCAATGGTAACTTTGGTCAAGAAATCCATATCCGGGGTTACTCCTATTTTGGTTTTCAAATCAGAAGCAAATTTTTCTATCAGCTCGTCTCTTTTACTCATAATGGTCCATGTTGGTTTAGTTAATTAATAATTTCTTCCTAAGATATAAAATCAAAATAACTAAGCAAAATTTTATTGTTCAATACTCGTGGTGTTTTAATTTCCAATAACTTGGGTTGGTCAGACTTATCAAAAAAAGTATCCAAAGCCAGCCCCAATTCCTTTTCATTTTCCGCTTTTTGGTATTCCATCTGATACATGCCGCACAAGTGTGAGGCATCCAATTGATGGACAGTTTCAAAGAAGGTCTCAAAATTCTCTGTATCCTCTTGTCCTGGAAGTATCCTGAAAATCCCTCCCCCTTCATTGTTCAGGACTATAATTCTAAAATCTGAACGTATGTAGTTGTTCCAGAGGGCATTGCTGTCATAAAAAAAACTTAGGTCTCCGGTTATAAAAAGAGTAGGTTCTTCTTTTACAATTGAAGCCCCTATTGCTGTAGAGGTACTACCGTCTATACCACTGGTGCCGCGATTGCAAAAAACGTTCAGACTTGGATCCAAATCAAAAAGTTGGGCATATCTAATGGTTGAACTATTGGCCAATTGCAATTGATTGCCGCTGGGGATATTTTTAAATATATGATGAAAAGCCAACATATCGCTAAATGCTATTTGGGCAAAATATTCTTGCCTTTTCAATTGATAGCCTCTTTTCACTTGATCCCAATAATTAAAGTAGTTGCTTTCCTGGGAGAGCAACCTTCTATTGAACGCTTCAAAAAACCGACTCGGTTCAACCTTAAAATGGTGGGAAAGACAAAAGAAAGTGTCATTTGCTTTTTTGGGATCTATATGCCAATGGTGACTGGGGTGAAATTTCCTTAAAAACGCCTTTATCTTTTTGGATACTATCAAACCACCAAAAGTGAGCAGTATTTCCGGTCTCAATTCCTGGAAGAGCGCTTCTTTATTCTGGGCCTTCTCTATAGGTGCAATAATACTGTCAATACTCCCAAAGAAATTAGGATGATGCAGGTTGGAGGTAGTCTCGGTGAATACAATAACCGAAGGATCATTGGCAACTGCATCCAACAAGCGTTGTACCTTTTGATCTGGATAATGAACCCCTACAAGGATCATTTTTCTTTTAGAGGTATTCCACAATACAATATATTGTTCAAGATCATCAACCACCGGACGTACTTGTTCATTCCTAGCTGTAACCATTGTTTTTATCGTAGGCATTTCCACAACTTCATATAGAGGTTCCTCAAAGGGAACATTGATATGGACCGGCATGTTATCTCTAAAGGCAATTTCCAAAGCCGTTAGCACTTGATCTTCATTATACTGTTGGTTGGACTCCTGTTTGGTTCTCTCGTCATCTGTAGACCCTAGTGATTTTGTATTCCTGATATCCAACTTTAAATTGGCAGAATAGCCTATATGGTTTTGAAATACATTTTCCTGCCTTATGGTCTGTCCGTCCCCAATATCAATCTTATTGGGAGGTCTATCCGCTGTGATGACCACTAAGGGAACATCGCTGTAATAGGCTTCCGCTATGGCAGGATAATAATTTAATAGTGCACTCCCGGAAGAACATATCAATGCCACAGGTTTTTGTGACTGTTGGGCAATGCCCAAGGCAAAAAAGGCTGCGCAACGTTCATCTACAATACTATAACATTTGAAAGTTGGTTCTTCGGTAAATCCGATGGTCAACGGGGCATTGCGTGATCCTGGGGAAATAACTATAGTATGTATACCTTTTGCTTTGCAATGGTAAACTACAGTCTGTGCAGAGGGTATGCTTGAGTATTTCATGAAGAACAAAAATACAACGGAAGTAGTTCTTAACCCAATACTTAAAAGGTATTAAGATCTATTTTGAATTACTTTTAACATCGTGGCGCTTTTGTTTACTGTTTCCTCCCATTCTTGCTCTGGAATGGAATCAATGGTAATGCCTCCCCCAACGTAGAGTATGGCTTTCTGACCCACTATTTGCATAGAACGTAAATTGACATAAAGGTCTGTTTTAGTGCGGATAGATCGATAGGCCTTGTTCTCTACATTTCTATTGTTGGACGCTCTTTGGATTTCTTCCTTAAAATTGAGCTCACCGAGGTATCCTGTATAAAATTCCCTGTTGTAATTTTCATTGGCCCTTATAAACTCATTGGCTTTCTTTTTTGGCACTCCACCCACCGCAGGGGTAGGATGCAATACCTCAACAAGATTTTTTATATCCAAAACAGTCAACCTTCCCGTAATTATGGTTCTCAAATGCATCAAACTACCTGCCCTAGTGGATACGGTCTCTGAAATCTTTAATTTGGCTACCAAACGCTCTAAGGCCTCTGTAATGTAATTGGTGACCATGGCTTGTTCTTCCCTTTCCTTCATTTGCCAAGTAGGATCGAGATCTCCCGTATAAGGTTGGGTACCTGCCAAGGACATGGTCTGTATCTCTTTATTTTGTGTGCTCACCAAAACCTCTGGAGTAGCACCCAGCCACATCCCTACTTTGGGATGGTACCACATATAACAAAAAGCTTCACTGTAAGTGTTCAATAATTTTAAAAATAATTGGAGGGTGGTTCCCTCGTATGGTGCTGTTATTTGTCTTGAAAGAACAACCTTTTTAAATGTACCCTGTTTAATTTCATCAATGGCCTTTGCCACCAACTCTAGATGGAAATTCATTTCATTTATATCAGCGGGAGGGAAATCTATTCCAGCTCTTTTTTCCTGATCAATAGGCTGCTCACTAGGTTCAAATTGAGTCTCCAAAACCTCATCCTTTGGAATGAGAATAACGGCATCATTGGCATCAAAAGGGGCAAAAACAAAACCAGATTCCTTAAAATCAGCGCAGTGATGTAATTTGGTATCGGATTGAAATATCCCCTTTACAAATTTCTGGCCGGGTTTTCGGTAAACAACCATAGGCCTTTCGTCAAGAAGCTGTTTTTCAATCCGCTGTAAAAGCTGTTGGAACATATTACTTTTTGGGCAAAGCTAAAGTGGTTAATTTACAGAGCGATAATAAGTTATCGTCCTTATCGGTAATCTTAATATCCCATACTTGGGTGGTACGTCCTTTGTGCATAATAGTTGCCTTGGCAAATACATCCCCCTCTTTTATACTTTTCACATGATTTGCGGATATTTCAATTCCTCTAACAAAAAACTCTTGTGCATTTAAAAAGATATAAGAGGCTGCACTTCCTACACTCTCTGCCAAAGCGACCATGGCCCCTCCGTGCAATATCCCATCAGGTTGGTAAACTTTAGAAGTTACTGGCATTTTACCGACCAAGAAATTTTCACCCACATCCACATATTCAATTTCCAATGTTTCCATCAAAGTGTTTTTTGAATTCTCATTGCAGATGCGCAGTATTTTTTCCTTGTAGTCGTTCATAATGGAGTTTTTTGTAAAATTAAGGATTCTATTATCCATACAGTAATTCTACCTAATAATAAATAGCATGTGAATCCATTGAAAGTGGTTAAAATTGTAATTTTGTGCTATGGAATCAGTAGAAAAACTTGTCACCTATACCATATCCAATTCTTACAGCACATTAAACGAGCTTTCTGGGAAAACAAAAAGGGTCTGGATGGTCTTTCACGGAATGGGACATCTGAGTACTTATTTTATTCGTTATTTTAATGAATTGAATGCCAAGGAAAATTATATCATAGCCCCACAGGCCCAGTCGAAATATTACCTAAATGATTCATATAACCATGTTGGGGCCAGTTGGTTAACAAAAAACAATACGGAGGAAGGTATTGACAATGTCCTGCACTATATTGATGCAGTTTACGGTATGGAAAAAATTCCCGAGCACTGTGAATTAATTGTTTTGGGATTTTCCCAAGGGGTATCCATTGCAACAAGATGGATAGCTAAAAGAAAAATACAATGTAACCACCTGGTGCTCTATGCAGGCAGTTTACCCAATGAATTAAACGAACTTGATTTCTCGCATTTAATAATGAATGAGGTAAAAGTTACCTTTATCGTTGGAGATAAGGACCCATATGTGAGCCCCGAAAGAAAACAGTCTGAAGCCACCAAGATTAAACGTTTATTCCATGACAAGGTAAATGAAATTAATTTTCAAGGTGGCCATGAACTAAAAAAAGAAATTATAAACAGCCTTTAAAAAGCCATTCCATTTTTATTCTCAGATTATATTCTAATTCAAATATTCCTTTATAAAACAGATTATAATGTATTTGCTTTTCTGAGCAATTAAGTCATTTTGTTACAGCTACTGCGTTTTTTTATTCCTAATACACATAAGATTTAAAAGGAATATCGATATTGTATATTTTCTATATTTGATGGGTTAAGCGCCTATTGATCAGAAAATTATGGGTTAAATTCTTGAGTTTTAATCTATATACATATATATTTTTGTAAATTGTGTCCGACGATTCTTTTAAGAACATTTAGAATTTTTTCCTCCCACATCATTTTTTCACTCAGTACTAAGTAATTTTTGCTTGGAGCATTTTATTGGAGTTCCCTTAACAACTTCAATTTTTAACGCTGTTATCTTGAATATAGGATTAGAGAAATATCGCCATTATTATGAAACCCTAATAGAGAGTGAACTCTTTAGTCACGTTACGCACAATTCTCTCAACCAGCTTTTAGAAATCTCAACCGCTCAAAAATGGCCAAAAAAAACCTGTATCCTAGACACCAGTCACACCCAATATACATTTCACATTCTTATCACCGGAAAAATAAAGGTGTACCACTTTGATTCGAACAACGATCGTTTGCTTACCCTGCTCCTATTACAAGATAACGATGTCTTTGACATATTCTCCTTAATGGAATGTGGTACGCATAAAGTATATTATGAAGCTTTGGAAAATTCAGAGGTTTTAAATATTCCTGTAGCTAAAATGAAAGAATGGATGAAGGACAATCCCTTGGTGCACAAATCCTTTTTGGCCTATACTGTTCAGAAAATGAATATTCTGGAACGGTACATTATCAACGTTGCCCTAGAGGACATCCCTACACGCTTGGCCCGATTGTTATACAATAATATGGATGAATCTTCTGCGCATTACCAATCCATTTGTGGGCTCTCCCATGCGGAACTAGGCGCATTGATAGGTACTACTAGGGCTGTTGTGAACCGACATATTCAAAATTTTAAGGAGGAAGGGATATTGGAGGTAAGTAGAAAACAGATTACCATTACCAACGCAAAACTGCTGGAAGAAAAAATATTGGGAAAACAAATCTGATTCCCTTAAATCTACCCTTTTAACGGATATTTATATTTGAATTTCAACTAAATCCAGTTTTGCTACTTAAGTAGCATTGCAAATTGAAGGTTGGGCGTACTTTAGTGACAGTGAATGGCTAACTATTCTTTTACTCGAAGCCCATTCCCCCCTCTTCAGGTTATAACAATAATTAGCTAAGCTACATTGGCCAATTAGTTTTGTTTATTAACCTTTAAATAAATATCATCATGAAAAAAGTTTTAATCGGTTTATTATTTCTGGGTCTTACCAGCCTGGCCTACTCTCAGGACAAGCCTGTAAATGCAGATAAGAATGCAGACGTAGAGGAAGTTAAATTAACTGGAGTTACAGTTGAAAACATGAATTCCGACTATTTGAACAAGGTCCAAGACCCTACAACTCCAGAAAGAGTGGTACAATTAGAGAATACCGCAGCTAGATACGATCTAACAATGTCTGATATCTACGACGGTAACCATGAGGCCTATGAAGTGATCTTCGAACAGACCAATGGGAGAATTATTGCCACCTACGACAAAGATGGTAATATTCTAACCTCTTTTGAAAAATTTACGGATTTAACACTTCCTGTACCTGTGAGGAATGGTCTTTACAAAGCATATCCAGGGTGGACAGTTCACAAAGATGCATACTTGGTATCTTATTATGAAGGTTCCGATAACATCAAAAAAGTTTACAGGATTCAACTTAGAAAAGAAAACCAAAAGCTGAACCTGAAATGTGATGTTGATGGCAATATATTATAGATGACGAAATGAATATATTTCATCATCTTTTTTGTGGATTTTATAACAGAATGGGCGGGCGAATTGTCCGCCCATTTATGTTCTAAACTATCTGACAACACTCAAAATTGTCCTTAATTCAATACCCATTAAGTTACTTGACGCCGTGAATTAAAGCAGGTTCAGATGCCTATATAAACTGGACTAAATCATAGAAAAAATCTCTAAAATAGTGTTAAAATCTAATTAAAGGCTACTAAAGTAGCTTTTCGAAACACATACAAATAAGTAATTTTAAAACAAATAAAAGGCTAGTGATTGTTTTAAATAAATCCAAAGCCCCCCGAATTTTAGGATAATACAAGAATTAGTCAAACTCTATTGACAAATTAGTTTTCATTTTTAATCATTTAAAAAATCATCATGAAAAACGTATTATTCGGTATATTATATTTAGGCCTTACCAGCCTAGCTTATTCTCAGGAGATACCTACAAGTATTGATTTTAAAGAAGTGAAATTGATAGGGGTTACCGTAACTCCACTAAATACTACCTATTTAAGAAAAGTTCAGGACAAAGAGACGCCAGAGATCATTAAGAAACTGGAAAACACAGCCGCTAGATTTGATGTTACGGAGGCTACTATCTACGATGGAAACCATGAAGGGTACGAAGTCATCTTTGAACAGACCAACGGCCGTATCATTGCAACCTATGATAAAAATGGTAAGATCGTATCCTCTTTTGAAAGATTTACCGATTTAAATCTTCCTCCAACCGTTCGTGACAATATTGCTAAAGAATATCCCAATTGGATCGTGTATAAGGACGCCTATTTGGTTTCCTATTACGTAGATTCAGAGCATGTTAAAAAAGTATATAAAATACAAATTAGAAAAGATAATGAAAGGAAAAACCTAAGATGTACCGTTGATGGTGTAATCCTTTAAAATTTTATATACCTACGATTTTCATATCATTTAAAAAAAAGGGCAATATGTCCTTTTTTTTTGTGTAATACCAGACAATTAAAAATATCTATTTCGAGAAAACATCTCTAAAGAATTGATCGTATATGGATTAAAAGGAGACTACTTTAATAGTAAATCAAAAATAGTTGGGATTATTTTAATTATGATCAATATCCTTGATGATCAAACCCTACTAATCTAATATGATTTCAGTGGAAAAGCCTCTTTCTTCGACAAATTACATCGGTTCACCACATTTTGTCCCATGTTGACCACATATTTTTTCCATAATGAATTATTATTTCCTTCTTGCATGCTTATACATTAAAGAGTAACCCCCAACATTATGAACAGAATTAACTTTTTATTGATTTCATTACTTTTATTGAACTCAGCGTTATTTGCAAATTGTGGCGAAGCATACTCCACTGCAACCTATGCCCTAAGCCACACTAAAAAATCATTGGACTCCAATAACTTTGACCATCAGATGTATTACGCGGATAGGGCCATAGATGCCTTGGAGAAAACAAAAGGATTAGCAGAAAATTGTGGTTGTGACAATTCCATGGACTATATATTAAATGGGCTTGTAGATTTAAAAAAATCTGCAGATCCTGAAGATTGGGACAAAGGAAGGTACTATGCACAAAAAGCATACGAGGAACTACAGTCCTTAATAAATGCTTTTGATGTTTGTACCAGTTCCACCCCAAGCGTAAATTACGACATTGAAAACGCAACTCTAAACGATACGTCAACCAAAGCCATCCAAATTGAAGAAAATGGCTTAAAAGAACAACAGCGACAATTAGAACTGCAACAACAAGAACTATTGGAGCAACAACGATTATTGAAAGAAAAAATAGAACAGCAAAAACATGTAACTGCAGAATTGCAGCGGGCTAGGGAACTGGAGTATGAAGAGCAACTGAAACTAAAAAGAATTGCAGAACTTTCGCTTATGGAATATGAGGCAAAACTCAAAGAACTTCTGACTGTTTTTAATTGTTCCAATACTGCAACTCCATTTAATTTGAACGCCGAACGAAGCGAAAATACGTTGAGGAACGAAAAACTGGAAACCACCAGAAAATTCTATTTGGATCAAGCTTTATCGTTGCAAAAACAAGCGTTGGAAGTCTTTAATACTTGTAGTAAGGAATAAGTATTGAAATAAACCATAAAAAAAGGGCAGTGTACGTACACTGCCCTTTTTTTATTTGCTATATATGTTTATAGGTAACATCACTTACCGATAAAGTACTTGATTCGTCTGGTAACATATGTATTGTCCGGAGTCACTATCTGTTTCACCCAATTACTGTTTACGGTATTGTCGAATTGATAGATATACTTCTTAGATGATGTCCCCTGCCCTATTTTTGTCCGCAATTCCAACAACATCCCAGCCTCGTTGTAGCTATAGGTTTTGGTTTCCTTGGGCACTAATGTTTTCAGTTTATTATTAAAGACAAGATTGGTCTCGGATATAAGTTTGTTTTTGTCGTTGAAGATTTCTTCTTTGGCTGAATTGGGCTCTCCGTTCAAATAATCTGTAACCAGTTTAACTTTCCTATAGGTGTTGGTTTTAGACTTTGTTTCCGTTATCCTGACCGTTTTAAGCAAAACTGAGTTTAAAAAGTAAGAAGTTGTTCGTTCTCCTTTTAGTGTAGAGTATTTGACCAACGTTTCATCTATGCCGTCATTATTTGTTCTAATAACCTTCACCAAATGATCGTCTTTATCATAGAAATACTCGTACTGGTCCAGAAATTCCTTGTTATAGGAAATAATCTTTTCTGTAATTTTTTTAGTACCGATTGTATCTATGGTGTAAATATTTGCAATGGACGTATTTCTATCAAACACTCCATCCCTATAGTTTTCGAATCGTTTTTCTTTTAATTCCCCATTGGCGTATTTGTAAATGGTGATATCAAAATCGTCATCATTATAACGGGTAATGGATTGCGTAAGCAGTCCAGCTTCATTAAAATCGAACTCTTCCTTACCGTAATCCGTAATCACCATACAAGATTTCACAGGGCCTTTTAGATCGAAATCAGAATACTTGAAAATATTGATCTCTTGTGAACATAATGCCTGGACATTAATAAAAGTAATAATGCCAACGAATACTACCAAAAAAATTGATTTGTAGTTTTTTACCATAATTCAAAATTAGTCGATATTCCACCAAAACAAAAAGAAAAGAAGATCAAATAAAAAAGGGGCGAATCGCTTCGCCCCTTTTGTTTTAAAGAATACTTGATTTGATAACCAAGTTATCTTGGATCATTTATTTCACTTCTTCGAAGTCAACATCTTCCACATTGTCACCTTCTTTGGCTTCTCCTTCCGCACTTGCTTCACCGTTTGGTGAGGCATCTGCTTGTTGTCCTTCTGCCTGTGCTTTATACATTTCTTCAGAAGCTACTTTCCAAGCCTCATTGATTTTATCCAAAGCTGGAGAGATCATGGCCAAATCTTTTGATTCATAAGCCTTTTTCAACTCTTCCAATGCATCTTCAATTGGTTTCTTTTTATCATCAGATAATTTTTCGCCAAATTCTTTCAGCTGCTTTTCTGTTTGGAAAATCATTCCATCCGCTTCGTTCAACTTATCAGCAGTTTCTTTCGCTTTTTTATCCGATTCGGCATTTGCTTCCGCTTCAGCTTTCATTTTCTTGATTTCTTCTTCGGTCAAGCCTGAAGAAGCCTCAATACGAATATCCTGTGATTTGTTTGTCGCCTTATCTGTCGCTGATACTTTGATGATACCATTGGCATCAATATCAAAAGTAACCTCAATTTGAGGCGTTCCCCTTTGTGCTGGTGGAATACCGTCCAAATGGAATCTTCCGATGGTTTTGTTGTCCGCTGCCATTGGTCTTTCTCCCTGTATTACATGGATTTCCACAGAGGGCTGATTATCTGCCGCAGTTGAGAAAACCTGTGATTTTTTGGTAGGGATAGTTGTGTTGGCCTCGATTAACTTGGTCAATACACCTCCCATAGTCTCAATACCTAAGGACAATGGTGTTACATCCAATAAAAGTACATCTTTGACATCTCCTGTCAATACACCACCTTGGATTGCAGCTCCTACAGCAACAACTTCATCGGGATTCACACCTTTCGATGGTTTTTTTCCGAAGAATTTCTCTACAGCTTCCTGTACGGCAGGTATTCTTGTTGAACCACCTACCAAGATGATTTCATCAATATCGCTTTTGGATAAACCTGCGGCTTTAAGGGCGGTCTGACAAGGAGCGATAGTTCTTTTTACCAAATCTTCGATCAATTGTTCGAATTTTGCTCTTGACAATGTACGAACCAAGTGTTTTGGTCCAGAAGCAGTGGCAGTAACATATGGTAAGTTGATTTCTGTCTGGGCCGAAGAAGATAATTCTATCTTCGCTTTTTCAGCAGCCTCACGCAGACGTTGTAATGCCATGGCATCCTTACGTAAATCAATCCCTTCTTCTTTATTGAATTCGTCCGCCAACCAATCAATGATTTTTTGGTCAACATCATCACCTCCTAAGTGAGTGTCACCATCTGTGGACAATACTTCAAATACACCATCTCCCAATTCTAGGATGGAAACATCATGCGTACCACCTCCAAAGTCAAAAACAACGATCTTTTGCTCTTTATCCTTTTTATCCAGACCATAGGCCAAAGATGCAGCTGTTGGCTCATTGATAATACGTTCTACCGTTAGACCTGCTATTTCACCCGCTTCTTTGGTAGCTTGTCTTTGTGCATCATTAAAGTAAGCCGGAACAGTAATAACCGCTCTTGTTACTGTCTGACCCAAATAGTCCTCAGCAGTTTTCTTCATTTTCTGAAGAATCATAGCTGATAATTCCTGTGGAGAATACAAACGTCCATCTATATCAACTCTTGGGGTATCATTATCTCCCTTAACTACTTTATAAGGTACTCTTCCTGCCTCCGTACTGGATTCAGAATATTTATTCCCCATAAACCTCTTGATAGAGTATATGGTTTTAGTTGGGTTTGTAACCGCCTGACGTTTTGCAGGGTCACCTACTTTGATCTCGCCGCCTTCTACAAAAGCTATAACGGATGGTGTTGTTCTTTTTCCTTCTGAATTTGGGATAACTACTGGCTCGTTACCTTCCATTACGGAAACGCAAGAGTTGGTGGTTCCCAAATCGATTCCAATAATCTTACTCATGTTTATGTTTTTAATATGTTGAAAATTCCTTTTATAATTCGATTCATATAGGTCAAGGATTATGCCATGAAAAAAAATATGACAAGGTGGCAGACAACCATAGGGGTTAATGACATTACGGGCCTTACACTATAAAAGCTGCCCATACTTTCTTGAATGTGACATCCTATTCCATACCAACAAAACGGCATAGCTATTTTTCTCAAAATCAAGCCCATTCAGCTGATTCCCCGTAACTTGTAAAAATCCTTTAGGTCTTTGATGGAAATAACCAATTTCTCATTCATTTTTAGCCAAGAGAAACATATATTTGTCTTCAACTTAATCGATTGCGTAAATGGAATGTATTAGCACCTTCGACATGCTTAAAATAGGTATTGGTCCGTCTAGCTCCCACACTCTTGGTCCGTGGCGGGCCGCAGAAAGATGGATCAAGGAATTGAAGGAAGATAGTTTTTTTGACCAAGTTACTTCTGTAAAGGTGCATATCTATGGTTCTTTGTCCTTAACGGGAAAAGGGCACGCAACAGATTTCGCAATTATGCTGGGATTAACGGGGGCAGACCCAGAATATATTCCAATTGAAGACATCAGTGGTATCGTGGACAATATAAAATTGACAGGTATCCTGAGCTTCAATAGCGAAAGGGAATTTCCTTTTGATGCCAAACAGGATATTGTCTTTGAGAAAAAATTCTTGCCCTTTCATGCCAACGGGATGTTGTTTGTGGCCACCTTGAGTTCAGGAGAAAAAATTGAAGAAACCTATTATTCCATAGGGGGCGGATTTGTAGTGAAGGAGGAACGTGAAAATGCCAAACAAAATTTAAAGGTATTTAAGACCTTTCCCTTTCCCGTTGTCAAAGGAACTGAACTCTTGGCCTTTTGCAAACAGGAAAACAAAACCATTTCGGAATTGGTATTGGAAAATGAAAGATCATTGCGAACAGATGCCGAAATAGATCACGAACTACAGCGCATTTGGGACACTATGCTGGAATGTATGTACATAGGTTGCCATACCGAGGGGCACTTACCTGGTGGCTTAAATGTAAGACGCCGTGCGTTTGACATATGCAAAAGTTTAAAAGGGGACATCCCCTATTCCAATCCTCAAGAATGGTTGGAAGCCATACGGAAGACCGAAGTAAAATTTAGACAGATCCTCAAATGGGTAAGTTGTTTTGCCCTAAGTGTCAACGAAGTCAATGCCTCTTTGGGTCGCGTTGTAACCGCCCCTACCAATGGGAGTGCTGGGGTTATACCCTCCGTATTAATGTATTATTTGGTCATTGAAAACCACGATGCCACTTTCGAACATGTGAAAAAGTTTTTGATGATAGCAGGGGAAATAGGCAGTATCTTTAAAAAAGGAGCTACAATCTCCGCCGCTATGGGTGGTTGTCAAGCCGAAATTGGTGTTTCCTCCGCCATGGCAGCTGGAGCTCTTACAGAATTAATGGGGGGCACTCCTGAACAAGCATTAATGGCTGCAGAAATTGCCATGGAACATCATTTAGGCCTTACATGTGACCCAATTGGGGGCTTGGTACAAATTCCTTGTATAGAAAGAAACTCCATGGGAGCCATAAAAGCAATCAATGCCGCTGAATTGGCAATGGACTCCAATCCGGAAAATGCAAAGGTTCCCTTGGACAAAGTAGTGAACACCATGTGGGAAACCGCCAAGGACATGAGCTCCAAATACAAGGAGACCTCCGAAGGTGGCTTAGCAGTGGGTGTTTATCTGAGTGATTGCTAGTTTTTTATTGACAGCCTTCCTTCCGTCTTGTATCAATGATGTATATGATCTTCCAGGAACCTAAATCCTTCAACAACTGGAAGGAGTTTACCCCACAATGACTAAAAGCATCATCTAACCAAAACTCATAAGGTGTCCAAGCATGGGCCATGGGGCCATCAATTTGGATATTGAAGGATAAAAGTTTTTCTTCAAACCTCGTGGTATTAGGGATATTAATTATGTGCTTCACAAAATCAGTGTACTTTTCGGAACGCACATAGGTACTATCCCCTTTATTGGCTATCGTCTGAATGATTACCTGATCTGAAACCACCCCTTTAAAGATAATAGAATCCTGTTGGTGAAACCCCTTAAAGAAGGTTTCAATAGTTTGCCGTACAGCGGCTTCTTCCGAGGATTGAGCGCCACCACTTAAAAAAGATAAACACAGGCATAAACAGATTAAGATTCTCATTTTATGATTTTTAGAGTCCAAATTCGAAAATAACTTAATTTTTTTAAAGCTGAATCTAAGAATCATTTAAAGTTTTTGAACAAAACTCCTTACTTTTATCGACTTAAACCAAACTTCATGTCAGTAGCAAAAAAAGAATACAAGAGGATAACCGTAAAATCCTTGATAGAAATGAAAAGGAACGGGGAACGAATCTCTATGTTGACCGCCTATGACTTTTCTATGGCAAAAATTGTTGATGATGCCAATGTTGATGTTATTTTGGTTGGAGACTCGGCAAGTAATGTAATGGCCGGACATGAAACCACGCTTCCCATTACGCTAGATCAGATGATCTATCATGCCTCATCGGTTATTCGTGCTGTAAAAAGGGCACTGGTCGTTATTGACATACCATTTGGGAGCTATCAAAGCGACCCAAAGGAAGCCTTGCGTTCTGCCATCCGTATTATGAAGGAGAGCGGGGCCCATGCGGTTAAGGTCGAAGGAGGAATAGAAATAAAAGAATCTGTAAAAAGAATTCTGAATGCGGGAATACCGGTAATGGGACATTTGGGCCTTACCCCACAGTCTATTTATAAGTTTGGAACCTACACGGTTAGGGCCAAGGAAGAAGAAGAGGCACAAAAACTTCTGGAAGACGCCAAATTGTTGGAGAAATTGGGTTGTTTTGCTATTGTTCTCGAAAAAATACCTGCGCAATTGGCCAAAAAAGTTGCCGATAGTGTTAATATTCCGGTCATTGGGATTGGTGCGGGTAACGGAGTAGACGGACAAGTATTGGTTATCCATGACCTTTTGGGAATCACCCAAGAATTCAATCCGCGATTCTTAAGGCGTTATATGAATTTATATGAAGAAATGGGAAGTGCCATTTCCCAATACGTCACAGACGTAAAAAGCAGAGATTTTCCTAACGAAGAAGAACAGTATTAACTGAATTTGGAAGCTAAAACAATTTCTACCGCAAAAAACCTCCAAGTTCTTTTCGAGGATAACCATTTAATCGCCATCAATAAAAGGCCTGGAGATATCGTACAAGGGGATAAAACGGGTGATGCCCCATTAAGTGATGTGGTCAAGGAATACCTGAAGGAAAAATACAACAAGCCCGGAAATGTTTATTTAGGGGTTGCCCATAGATTGGATAGACCAACCTCTGGGATAGTGGTCTTTGCAAAAACCTCAAAGGCCTTACCAAGACTTAATAAATTATTTGCCGAAAAGGAAGCCAAGAAAACCTATTGGGCCGTCGTAAAAAACGCCCCGGAGAATCCCTCTGCCACCCTTACCCATTGGTTAAAAAGAAATACAAAACAGAACAAGTCCTACGCCCATAAAAATGAGGTCCCGGATAGCAAAAAAGCCATTTTGGACTATAGAATGCTGAAAAAGTTGGACAACTACTTCTTGCTGGAAATCGATTTAAAAACGGGAAGGCACCACCAGATTCGCTCACAATTAAATGCCCTAGGATGCCCAATCAAGGGAGATCTAAAATATGGTTTCGATCGCAGTAATAAAGATGGCAGTATACATTTACACGCTAGAAGCCTGTCATTCATTCATCCTGTGAAAAAGGAAATGCTCATGCTGGTTGCCTCTCCCCCTGACGAGCCCATTTGGAATGCCTGCCTATAATTGTATCATCTATAGGTCCTAACACTTTCAATGACTACGGATCCTAAGATCAATATCCCTCCAAAAATGGTCATCGATGATGGGATTTCGGCCAAGAAAATTGCTCCAATTATTATACCATATACGGGTTGTACACTGCTAATAATACTGGCTGTTGTAATGGAGAAATACTTAAAACTGTTCAAAAATAACGTATGACCAATAGCTGTGGTCACCAAGGCAAGGGTCAAGAGTCCCTGCCATTGGCCAAACATTCCATCGGTTTCCAAAAAGAAAAAGACTGGAAATAACAAGGCTCCAACGATCACCATTTGGTAAAACATTAATGCAGACCCGTTATAATTATTTACCCTAGCCTTGAGCACTAGATTTCTCAGCGCATAAAAGAGTGCGGACAGAATCCCTACCCCAACTGCCAGAGCATGAGTGTTCCCAAGTTCAAATTTAGGCACCAAAAAATAAATACCTCCCAATACCATGATACCAAGTAAAAGGTGGATTTTTAAAAATTTGGTTTTTAGTAAAAGGGGCTCTAAAAGGGAAGTGATCACCGGGTAGGTAAAAAGGGACAACATCCCAATAGCAACATTGGACAATTTTAGGGCATAGAAATAAGTGATCCAATGCAGCCCCATTAAGATTCCGCTCATAAAAATGGGCAGATAATCCTTTTTATCCAGGCGCAAGGAAATGCCCTTCCATTTACAGAAAAGCCATAATAGCATAAACGCCAAAATAGCCCTGGAGGCTATAGTGATCGGTACTGGCAAATCTATGAATCTGCCCAAAGCCCCAGATGTGCTTACAAAGAGCATGGCCAAATTTAATTCCAGTAAATGGGCGATGTGCGGATTCTTTGAACTCAACGCTATCTATCGTGTTTGTGCCAAAGCCTTTTCCCTAATTATCTGGGCCACAGGTCTATTTTCCAAATGGCTCTCCAGCCAAGAAAGGATGTCCAAATATAGAAAAGCTCTCTTCTCATATGGATGGTCCTCATATTTCTTTAGCTCATTATAAAGTTTTTGAAATTCATCCTTTAGCTCATGTGGGTAGATATTTCCTAAGTTTCTCAAGAACTTGATCATTTCCTTTTGTACGGCATGAAGGTCGTTCATCTTCAACAAAAACTTATAGGTACTCTTTAGCTGTACCTCCAAATGATAATCCATACCAGCCTCATAATGCGCAACAAGACTGAGAACACGTGCAAAACACATAAGGTCTTCACGCATTTTTAAGTTTTTGTTGTTAATGATCTTTTTGAGGTAATGAATACAGGTTTTATTATCACCTATACTAAAATAAAGACAGGCAATCTTATAATAAAAAACCATTACATGGTGCTCATCTATACGCTCTTTGTGTTTGTTGATCCCATATTCAATAATTTTCACCAGATACAATCCCTTTTCAAAAGTACCCTCCATAAAATGAAGGTTCAATTTGTTGGAATTGATATAAAGAAAGGCCAAAGATGTAATATTGTCATTTTTCGGAAACTCTTCGCTATTGACCATAACCTCCAATTTTTCCAAAGTTTCCTTGAACTGTGAGCTGTATTTAACATAGAACAAGGATTCCAAAAGGTAGTGGTTGCCTTTTAAAAAGAAAACTGGGTTCAGATAGATCATTTCCTTATTTTCATAAAATAGATCTACCCATTTGCTCGAGTATTTATAGCAAGAAAGAAAATCCTGTATTAAAAAACTATACCATAAATTTGCCTTATACAACCAAAGTTTTTCCCTAAAACCTAGGAAGTCAATTTTGTATTCGGGCAAATGCTCGTCAAAGTATTTTTTTACATTCTTAATTTCCTCATCACTTTTAACATAACCTACTTTAAGCATCATCCCATACAATTGAAGGGATAAGTTGGACAGTTTACTGGTAATTACATTAAGTTCCGAAAGTTTTTTTGCCTGCATGGCCAACTCATTGGCCCTATCAGGGATACTTCTAGTGATATACTGGGTTTCTATAACTTTCTCCAACTCCACAATCTCATAGGCTATATTCTTCTCTTCATTGTCTATAGCCGTACTTTTTGCTTTATCTAGAATTTTTAAGCTTTGTTTGTACAAACCTTTTTGATACAAAATAGTGGCAAAATCGAGTTGTTCACGAATCTGTACTCGAATATTTTGATTGACTGGATTTAAACGTAAGCTAACCAATATTTGCTTATAGAGGTGCGCCTTAAGATTGGACAACTGGGTTTTTTTAACAATTCCGCTATCCAATATTGCCTTTTCATCATAATCTTTCATCTTATCCAATAGATTGAATAATGCTAAAAACTTGGCATCGGTATTCACACCCAATCTCCCAACGTAAAGCTTAAATTGACGTTTTTCTGACTTGGAAAGTGATTTTACCAACACGAACAAAGCATCTTTATGTGCAGTTGTCATCGTAATAATTATTATTTAATTGACTGTAAATCAGGGTTTTAAATATAACGAAAAGTAACTTAACGTTGTAAATGTTTATATAGGCTCTAACCAATTGGTTAAGGTAGCCATATATTCGTATAGCCTACCTAAATTACACAAATATAATGAGCAAAGATAAAGTACAAATTTTTGACACAACACTGAGAGATGGAGAACAAGTCCCAGGATGTAAATTGGATACGAAACAAAAACTTGTTATCGCTGAACGTTTGGATGAATTGGGTGTAGACATCATTGAAGCAGGGTTTCCCATTTCTAGTCCTGGAGATTTCAATTCTGTGAATGAAATTGCAAAATTGGTGCAAAATGCTACCGTTTGTGGCTTGACAAGAGCAGTTAAAAAGGATATTGAGGTTGCCGCTGAGGCATTAAAATATGCTAAAAAACCAAGAATCCATACAGGGATAGGTACCTCCGACTCCCATATCAAATACAAGTTTAATTCCAATAGGGAGGCGATTATTGAACGGGCCGTAGATGCCGTGAAATATGCCAAAACTTTTGTTGAAGATATTGAATTCTATGCAGAGGATGCTGGTAGGACCGACAATGATTTTTTAGCACGGATTTGCGAAGAAGTTATCAAGGCCGGAGCAACAGTTCTAAACATTCCGGATACAACAGGATATTGCCTTCCAGAAGAATATGGTGCAAAAATTAAGTATCTTAGGGAAAATGTAAAGGGCATACACAAAGCAATATTATCCTGTCACTGTCATAATGACCTAGGATTGGCTACTGCCAACTCCATTGCAGGTGTTATCAACGGTGCAAGACAAATTGAATGTACCATAAATGGTGTAGGTGAAAGGGCCGGCAATACTTCTTTGGAGGAAGTGGTCATGATTTTAAGACAACATCCCTATCTAAATTTGGATACAAACATAAATAGTAAATTGTTATACGATACCAGTATAATGGTTTCGCAAAAAATGGGAATGCCAGTACAACCTAACAAAGCAATTGTTGGTTCAAATGCGTTTGCGCACAGCTCCGGTATTCATCAGGACGGGGTAATAAAAAATAGGGAGACCTATGAAATCATGAATCCTGAAGATGTTGGGGTGACAGAATCCTCTATTGTACTGACTGCCAGAAGTGGTAGGGCAGCATTGGCATATCGTTCAAAAAAGATAGGCTATGAACTTACTAAGGTTCAGTTGGATGTCGTCTATGAGGATTTCCTAAATTATGCGGATCTTAAAAAAGAGATCATGGATGAGGATATCCATGAAATTATCGAATCTAGTTCTATTCATATAGAAAAGGTAGCTTAATGAACCTAAATATAACATTATTACCAGGAGATGGTATTGGTCCAGAAGTTTTGGCTCAGGCAGTAAAATGTCTTCAGGCCGTAGAGGAAACTTTTAACCATAATTTCACGTATACCGAAGCTGCCATCGGAGCTGTGGCCATGGACCAAACAGGGAATCCACTTCCTGATGAGACCTTGGAAATTTGCAAAGCTTCCGATGCAATTCTTTTTGGCACCATCGGTACGTTGAAATATGACGATAATCCAGGTGCAAAGGTGCGTCCTGAGCAGGGACTATTGCAATTGCGCATGGAATTGAATCTTTTTTCCAGTATTAGACCGGTAAAAATATTCCCAACCCTTCTGGAAAAATCTCCCCTAAAAAAAGAAATTATTCTAGGGACAGATTTTGTTATCTACCGCGAACTTACGGGAGGGATCTATTTCGGTGAAAAAAAATTAAGTGCAGATGGTACAATTGCCTCAGATCTTTGTCAATATTCAGAAAAAGAAATAAGCAGAATAGCCCATTTAGCGTTCAAGGCCGCTAAAAATAGAAAACAAAAAATGACAGTGGTTGATAAGGCCAATGTTTTGGAGACCTCTAGGCTTTGGCGAAAAGTAGTAAAGAAAATAGGGGAAAGTTATCCTGAGGTTGCTTTGGAATTTCTATTGGCCGATAATGCAGCTATGCAAATTATGCTAAATCCAAAACAGTTCGATGTCATATTGACGGATAACCTTTTTGGTGATATCCTATCAGATCAGGGCAGCGCCATTTGTGGATCTAAAGGTTTATTGCCTTCAGCGTCCATAGGGAACGATTATGCCATGTTCGAACCATTTCACGGCTCATATACACAGGCCCAAGGAAAAAATATAGCAAATCCTATTGCCTCTATTTTATCAGCAGCTTTACTGTTGAACCATTTCGGATTAAATGAGGAGGCACAGTCCATTATTGTCGCAGTTGACAAGTCCTTGAGAAAAAAGGTATCCACAAAGGATATAAATCCAACCAGTACTTATGGGACAAGTCAGGTGGGTGATTTTATATCCCAAAACATTATTGACTCCGATGAAGACCTAAATTTCAATTATGAAAATATTGGTCTTGGAAAATCGACCATCATATAAATCAATTAGCAAGATTCGATAAAAAAAGCCTTTTCAGAAATGAAAAGGCTTTTTTATTATTCTTCTAGTAGGTTACCAACAAATTCCCGGAACCCCTCATCAAATTGATCGTACTTTTCACCTGTGGCGGGACCATTGAATCCAGTACTGATCTTTCTCACCTTCCCAGTTTTATCCAAAAAGATAGTGGTGGGATACGAAAGGATATGGTTTAGCATGGGCAGTTTTTCCTGGGCCAAATCTTTATCCATTGAACCATATTGAGCTAGCAATACGGTATAATCAATTCCAATGCGCTCCTTTAATCTATTAATTGCCTTAAAAGCCGCTTCCTCTGTTTTTGCGTATTCAAAGGATAATGCCACAACTTCTAAATTTTCATTTTTCTGTTCTTTTAGAAAATTTACCAGATATTTTGTCTCGTCCAAACAATTGGGACACCAGGTCCCCATAATCTGTACAATGACCACCTTATCCTTAAATAATTCATCTTCAAGGGAAACTATTTTTCCTTCGGAATCGGGGAAAGAAAAAGAAAGCTTATCATATCCTTCCTTAATAAATGTCAATGAATCCTCATCTGGCAATTCATAATCTGGGTTTCTATGTGCCACAAATGGCTCTTTAAAATGATTGCCCGAATAAAAGGTGCCATTTAAAGTACTATCCGTAACCTTCGCCTTGAACATAAATACATGGGCGCCATCAAAAGTTGATAATTTTAAAGAGTCCCCATCCATAACCCCCTCCAAAAAGCGATAATCACCAGTACTGGTCCTAAACGTACCTACTACCCTATCCCCTGTTTGGGTGAATATGCCTTTCCCCATATAACTGTCTGAAGTATTTTGACTAAACTCTGTTTCCCAAATACCACTCACATTGTGATTAGATGATACCTTAACATCAAATCTCTTCTCAATGCCATAGGTTGCCATAAAGGGAACACTGCGTTCCATACTTTCTTGTACAAAGTCTCCAACAATCCTTGAGCCTGAAAACACCCCAGTGATATAGCCTTCAAAAGCGGGCATCTTTATCAAAATGGAATCATTGTTAAAAGTAATTTCATCTATAACCAATACTTCATCGGCATTATAGGATTCCATAATATACCCACCCTCGGAAGACTTGAGGATTTTAAAATTGAAAGGCAATGTCTGTTGATCCATTAATTTCATTTCACCCAACCAAATCCCCTCTTTTAGAGCAGGTGCTTTTGAATCATTACAGGATGAAATAATTAAATATATCGTAAAAAGGAAAGCAATTTTTTTCATAGGTAAATACTATTGTTTCAATGTTTAAATATGGCAAATATACTTACAATAAAAAATAAACGGATTTCAATTGAATACCTATTGAATGTCTTCCGCCATTGTTTTATCTTTGGGCACTTAAATATTCAGTATTCAATGGGGTTTTAATGGATAATAATAATTCCATTAAGGCAATATTCAAAAGAACATATATCAGATTGTTTCAATACCAAAATTAGAATCCCCTGTTTTAGCAAGCGGATATAGCGATGGAGGTTGAAATTGATCACTGACAAAATAAATTAAGTATCAATGAAAATATCTTATAACTGGTTAAAACAGTTCATAAAAATTGATTGGGATTCCCAAAAGACCGGAGAACTTTTAACCGATTTAGGATTGGAAGTAGAGGGAATAACCGCATTTGAATCGGTTAAAGGCAGCCTTAAGGGAATAGTTGTTGGTGAAGTTCTCACTTGTATAAAACATCCCAATGCAGATAAACTAAAATTGACCACCGTGGATATTGGTGCCGAAACTCCATTACAGATTGTTTGTGGGGCACCCAATATAGCTGCAGGGCAAAAAGTACCTGTAGCCACCATTGGCACCTCGCTATACACTAAAGAAGGCGAGGCGTGGACCATTAAAAAAGGAAAAATACGCGGAGAAGAAAGCCAAGGTATGATCTGTGCCGAAGATGAGATCGGGTTGGGCAAGGGCCATGATGGTATAATGGTCTTGGATAAAAGTCTTATTCCCGGAACCCCCTGTGCCAAGGTATTTGAAATAGAGCACGATGAGGTATTTGAGATTGGGCTTACCCCAAACCGCGCCGATGCCATGAGCCATTTTGGTGTGGCAAGAGACCTTAAAGCCGGATTCAAACAAAAGGACATTCAAAAAGAATTGATAACCCCTTCCATAAGTAATTTCATTGTAGAGAATAGGTCCCTTAAAATTGATGTGGCCGTTGAAAAAAGTGAACTTGCTCCGAGGTATTGTGGATTGACCATCAGTAACCTCATTGTCCAACCATCACCAGATTGGCTAAAAAACAGGTTAAAAGCTATTGGGATTGCCCCAAAGAATAACGTGGTGGATGCCACCAACTACGTGTTGCACGAATTGGGACAGCCCTTACACGCTTTTGATGCCGCAAAAATAAAAGGTCAAAAAATAATAGTAAAGACATTGCCAAAAGGATCTAAGTTCACCACTTTGGATGGAATAGAAAGGGAGCTTCACGAAGAAGACCTAATGATCTGTGACGCTGAAAAACCATTATGTATTGCAGGTGTTTTTGGTGGTGAAAACTCAGGAGTAACCGAATATACAACATCCATTTTCTTGGAAAGTGCCTATTTCAATCCCGTTTCAGTAAGGAAAACGGCAAAAAGACATGCTTTAAGTACAGATGCCTCATTTAGGTTTGAAAGGGGCATAGATATCAACAATGTGGAATACAGCTTAATGCGTGCCGCATTATTGATCAAGGAAATTGCGGGCGGGGACATTACTTCTGATGTAGCCGACTTTTATCCTAAAAAAAAGGATGACTACCAGGTCTTTTTAACCTACGACAAAATTAATAAGCTCATAGGACAGGAAATACCAGAAGACACCATAAAATCCATTATGGCATCTTTGGATATTAAAGTAAAAAATGTATCCGAATCAGGAATGGGTCTGGCAATACCATTCTACAGGGTGGATGTGCAAAGGGAAGTAGATGTTATCGAAGAAATATTACGTGTATTTGGCTATAACAATATCAACCCAAAAGAAAAGTTGACTGCATCCATTGCCTCTACGTCTAAATTTGAGGATTACAAACTACAGAACATAATTGGAGACCAATTAGCTTCCCAAGGATTTTATGAAATATTGGCCAATAGCCTGACCACTCCGGATTATATTTCTTTGTCCTCCGATACCAAGGAAGAAGAGGCAGTGAAGATCATGAACCCACTTAGCACAGATCTATCTGTAATGAGGCAGTCTATGCTCTTTCCAGGATTGGAGGCCATATCCTACAATAGTAATAGAAAAAAGCAACACATCAAATTCTTCGAATTTGGTAAGACCTATCATCAACAACAGATAGAAAGAATAGAGAACAAGCATCTGAGTTTACTGATGACAGGTAACAAAACAGAAGATAGCTGGAATTTGCCAACACAACCGTCTGACTTTTATTTCTTAAAGGCCACAGTGGAAAATATTCTACTTCGTTTGGGAATTTCGGAAACCAGTTCCTTACCTATACAAAGCGATGTCTTTTCGGAAGGCCTCACTTTAAATGGGCAAGAAACTAAGCTCGTTGATTTTGGTGTGGTCAAAAAATCCATAACCAAACATTTCGATATCAAGCAAGAGGTACTTTATGCCGATTTTGAATGGTCTGCCATTTTAAAACTGATACCTAAAAAGAGTATTGTATTTAAGGACATTCCCAAATATCCAGAAGTAAAAAGAGACTTTGCCCTATTATTGGACAATAAGGTGACCTTTAAGGAGGTGTATGATGTGGCTTTTGAAACCGAGAAGAAACTGCTTAAAAACATTAACCTCTTTGATGTGTACACCGGGAAGAATCTACCGGAGGGCAAAAAATCATACGCCGTTTCCTTTACCATACAGGATTCGAACAACACTTTGACGGATAAGCAGATCGACAAAATAATGTCCAAACTCCAAACCAATTACGAAAAGCAGTTAGGAGCTGAATTAAGATAAAAAAAGTGTTTTACATATTTCATTTTAGAAGACGGTAGCAATACTGTGTCTATCAAATGGATAACTCCATTGGATTGGTTGCCCTCTGCAGTGGTAACTTTGGCCATTGATCCATTGGAATCAAAAGTAATATGTCCTTCCCTTTTTTCATGGCATAGATATACTGACGGTTAACTGTTTTAAAGGCAGCGTTCCCTTTCCCCATTTTAATGGCATTCAAAATATCTTTGGAGCTTAATTTTCCTGCAACTACATGATAGGTCAATATGCCCTAGAGAGCAGCTTTATTTTCCATCATCAATAAATTATCCACTGTGCCCACTGGCAATTTGTCGAATGCAGAATTTAAAGGTGTAAATATGGCAAATGGTCCTTCTGATTGAAGGGTAGCTAAAAGAACTGCCACCTATACTGCCGCTACCAACATGGTGTGGTCTTTAGAATTTACGGCGTTCTCGATAATGTTTTAGTTGGAAACATTTCTGTACCTCCTACCATTTTGGTTTGTTGTGCCATTGCTGGTACCACAACCATTACCAATAAAATACCTAATACAGAATTTATAATATTTGAAATTTTCACAATAGTTATTTTTAAGTCCAACATCACTTACGGAAATAAGATCAATGAGGTTTTAAAAAATAAATATATAATTGAAAAAGATACAATAGAGGTACATAAAATATTGGCCCTACCCCGTTATAGTAGATTATATTTTTGAGGTAAAATAACACTGTCTATAACATGTATAACGCCATTGCATTGATTGGCATCAGCTGTGGTTATACGGGCAGTATTTCCATAACTATCGGTCAGTACTATATCAATACCACTCATGGTAGCTGTAATCTTATTTCCTTGAACCGTAGTGAGCGTCGTAGTTCCCTTTCCTCTGGACATGGCTTGGAGTAATTTTGAAGCGGTAAAGTTGCCCGCTACAATATGATAGGTCAAAAGGGACCGTAATTTATTCTTATTTTCTGGCTTCAGTAATACGGCCATTTCAGTAGAGGTAAACTTGTCAAAGGCAAGATCAGAAGGGGCAAAAACGGTAAATGGGCCATCCTTGTCCAAAATATCTGCCAAATCTGTAGCATTGATTGCTGCCAATAACACCTTATGATTCCCTGAATCTTCCGTATTTTCCACTATGGACTTATTGGGATCCATGGAAATACGGTCAAATTTTAAATTTTTATTGCTGTTTTGCGCATAGGAAGCAAAGCAACATATGCTCAACACAAAAACATAAATATAAGCTGACATTTTCATAGTTCGTCCTCTGGAAAATAATTCATTCATCGATGAAATACATCAAAAGACCGACAATATACAATTATTACCCATTTAATGGTCAGCAAGGAAAAGAGAATAATTTTATTAACATTATTTTAACATTTAATTATAGATACCAGTATTGTAATTAAAATCCACAATTCCCTAACTTTGATAAAGTTGCTAAAAAAAAAAGAAAATGATTAAGAAAACTAACATCGAAGAAAAGCTTCTTCAAGTAAAGGAAAGGAGCGCTGATCCTCAAAAAATAATTCAAGATGTTTATCAAATTTTAAATGATTCAACGAATACCAACCTGCGGATTGAAAAAAATCTCGGCAATGGGAAATCACAAATTGAAAATGCATTTGATTTTGATAAATTGGAAACCAAAAAAATCTATCATATAGATCAAATAAAACAAATATGTATAGATTATAGATTACGGTTCTTGGATTCCAAATATTTCAAAGGGGATATTCCAAATGAGGCTATCTCTAAAATTAAAGATTTGGAAAAGGATCATAATCTTGAACTTAAAGGTTTTAAAATAGTAGCGCCTTCTAAATTATTTAAATTAAAGGACAAGGATGACCCTTTATTATTTGCCCCAATTGGAAATGATTATTTTTATTTGATCCACAAATGGGGAAATGACCTACACCCTTTGCGAAGAATATTTGCATGGCCATTTAAAAGTATTGTAAACCTAACGCTCGTAGTGCTTTTAGGCAGTTACCTTTTAACACTACTTGTGCCGTCTGGGCTATTTTCTAAAAGCAATACCAGTGCAGAGTTTTGGATCATATTTTTCTTTATGTTCAAATCCTCCGCATCTGTGATTATTTTTTATGGGGTTGCCTTGGGCAAAAACTTTAATACAGGCATTTGGAACAGCAAATATTTCAATACTTAGTAATAGCATTAAGACCTAGTAAAAACAAAGCCCCCATAATTATGGGGGCTTTGTTTTTGATAAAAGTACTTATTGTATTTTATATCCAAATATGGAATTAAACAGTAACGGCGTACATTTTGTCACGCTGTTCTTTAATTGACTTATCTGACATATATTCATCAAAACTCAAATACCTATCAATATTACCATTAGGGGTCAATTCCACAATTCTATTGGCCACCGTTTCTGCGAACTCGTGATCATGTGTTGTTAACATCACCGTGCCCTTAAAATTCTTCAAGGAGTTATTAAAGGCTGTAATACTCTCTAGGTCCAAGTGATTGGTAGGCTCATCCAACATAAGGACATTGGCCCTAATCATCATCATCCTACTCAACATACACCTTACTTTTTCACCTCCGGACAAAACCGTACATTTTTTTAAGGCTTCTTCGCCGCTAAAGAGCATTTTACCAAGAAAACCCCTGATGTAGACCTCTTCTCTCTCTTCCTCTGTTTTAACCCATTGACGTAACCAATCCACAAGATTGATATTATCCGTAAAGAAATCGGAATTATCTGCTGGCAGATAGGATTGATTGGTAGTAACACCCCATTGGAAGTCACCACTATCGGCCTTTCTATTATTGTTTAAAATTTCATAAAATGCAGTTGTTGCTCTAGAATCCCTAGAGATCACGGCAACCTTGTCCCCTTTAGCCAAATTAAGGTTTACGTCCTTAAATAAAACATCCCCATCTTCCGAGGTAGCCCCTAATTTTTCAATATTCAAAATCTGATCCCCAGCCTCACGCTCGCGATCAAATATAATGGCAGGATATCTTCTACTTGAAGGTTTAATATCATCAATCTTCAATTTAGCAAGCATTTTTTTTCTAGAAGTCGCTTGCTTACTTTTAGCCACGTTGGCACTAAAGCGCATGATGAATTCCTGAAGTTCCTTAGCTTTTTCCTCAGTCTTTTTATTCTGTTGGGACCTCTGTCTTGCCGCAAGTTGACTACTTTCGTACCAGAACGTATAATTACCGGAATAAAGATTTAATTTTCCAAAATCAATATCCGCTATGCTTGTGCACACTGCGTCCAAAAAGTGACGGTCATGGGAAACTACTATTACTGTATTATCATAATAGGCCAAGAAATTTTCTAACCAACTGATGGTTTCATAATCCAAATCGTTGGTAGGCTCATCCATAATCAGAACATCTGGATTACCAAATAGTGCTTGGGCCAATAAAACCCTCACCTTCAATTTGGAATCCAAATCTGCCATAAGCGTATAGTGCAAATCTTCTGTGATTTCCAAATTGGACAAAAGGGCGGCAGCGTCGCTTTCGGCATTCCATCCGTTCATTTCTTCAAACTGCACCTGTAGCTCCCCTATTCTATCTGCATTTTTATCATCGTAATCCGCGTACAGCGCATCCATTTCCTTTTTAATGATAGCCAAAGGTTTGTTTCCCATAACTACGGTTTCCAGAACCGGAAGCGCATCGAAGGCATTGTGATCTTGTTCCAAGATGGACATCCTTTTACCGGGTTCCAGGTGAACTCGACCAGAAGTTGGATCAATTTGCCCAGAAAGAATCCTCAGAAAAGTTGATTTACCGGCCCCGTTGGCACCAATAACCCCATAACAGTTTCCTTGAGTAAAGCTAATATTAACATCATCAAAAAGCACTCTTTTCCCGAATTGCACCGATAAATTGGAAACAGATAACATATACCTTAATTTTAAATTTGTGCAAAAATAGTGAAAATAAAAGAGGTAATCCAATAACTGGCCCACCCTTATTACCTTTAAAAGTAAGGGCCTAATTTTTTAACTTGCAATTAACATCTATTGCACTAGGTCTTTAGTAGATTTGGTGACACTAAGTATTATATGCCTATATGGGAAAAATTACACTTTATCTTTTTGCATTTATATTAGTAGGTTGTCAGGTAGACAAAAAAAGTGCCCAGTCCGCTTTTTTTTCGGGTGAGATTGTAAATCCAACCAATAACTATGTTGTGCTTTACAAGGATGAAGTCGTCATTGATTCGGCACTGTTGGATGAAAACAATAGGTTTACCTTGAAGTTGGATTTGGTGGATGAAGGATTATATCATTTTGATCACCATCCCGAATTACAATATGTCTATTTAGAAAAAGGCGATAGTTTAATGATACGCCTTAACACCTCTGATTTTGATGAATCCTTGGTTTTTTCGGGTACCGGAGAAGGGATAAACAATTTTCTTTTGGAAATGTTTCTGACCTATGAGGAAGAAGAGCCAATCATCAACAATTATTATGAGTTGGAGCCGGAAGCCTTCAATAAAAAAATAGATTCTTTTAGGCAATCAAAATTTCAATTGTTAAAAGAACTTCAGAACGATATCCCTTTAACAGAAAAGGCATTGGAAATAGCAAAGGCCAACATTGACTATACCTATTATGCCTACTACGAAAAATATCCCTTTAAACACAGAAGAAAACTTGGTGAAAAATCTATACACGAACTCTCCAGTAATTTTTATGGTTATCGAAAGAACATAGATTACAACAACACCAATCTTACTTATTTTAGGCCTTATTACAATTATATGATCTATAATATAGGCAATATGTCCTATATGTATTGTGCTGACGAATGTAAAACAGGGGTTCCGAAAATTAAGAACCAGTTACATTACAACCTTCATAAGCTAAAGCTTATTGATAGCATTGTAAAAGAGAACAGTTTACGGGACAATTTATTCCGGAATGTGGCGATGGATTATTTATTGAAAGTCCATGATAACAAAGAAAATAATAATTCCTTCATTGAGGATTTCCACAAAAGATCGGGCAACAATAAACATATAGAGGAGATTAATGGGCTCTATAGTGGAATTCAGAACATACAACCTGGCAATAAAATTCCCGATTTGGAATTATGGAATGCCAATGGAGATAAAGTATCCCTTAGAGAATTGACCGACAATAAAAATGTTGTATTGTATTTCTGGACCGGCACCCAAAAAAGGCAGTTTGAATACATCAATAAAAAAGTACAAGAGCTCCAAGCCAAGAACAAGGATGTAAGCTATATTGGGATTAATTACAAGACCGAACAGCCACAATGGGAGGGTATCTTAGAAAATTACGGATTGGACAATAATTTGCAGTATCGATCTGATAATTTTGAGCTACTTACAAATTCTTTGATTATATATCCTTTGAATAAGTGCATCACCATAAAAGATGGCGCTATTGTTAATGCCTTTGATAATCTATATTCCCTAAACTAAACGATAATTTAAAATTAAAAAGCCCTGTAGATGAACTACAGGGCTTTTTTAGTTGTTAAAACTAGTTTCCTAGTTTCCTTTCTTATAATCTTCCAAGAATTTAGCAAGACCTATATCCGTTAAAGGGTGCTTTAAAAGTCCTTCTATAACAGACAATGGACCGGTCATGACATCAGCGCCCAATTTGGCACAATCTATAATGTGCATTGTATGCCTTATGGAAGCGGCCAATATTTCTGTATCAAAACCATAATTATCATAAATAAGTCTGATCTCAGAGATAAGGTTTAATCCATCTGTTGAAATATCGTCCAATCTCCCTATAAATGGCGACACATAGGCAGCTCCTGCTTTGGCAGCCAATAAGGCTTGTCCTGCAGAAAACACCAATGTACAGTTTGTACGGATCCCTTTATCCGAAAAATATTTGATAGCTTTTACACCATCTTTGATCATGGGTATCTTTACAACAATTTGTTCGTGCAATTCTGCCAATTCCTCTCCTTCAATGATCATTTGATCATAGGTCGTGGCAATAACTTCTGCAGATACATCACCCTCCACGATATTACAAATATCTACGTAATGCTTTAAAATATTATTTCTCCCAGTGATGCCTTCTTTTGCCATAAGTGACGGGTTTGTTGTTACTCCATCCAAAACTCCTAATTCCTGAGCCTCTTTTATTTGTTGCAAATTTGCTGTGTCTATGAAAAATTTCATTTTTCTGAATTGATTTTAAAGGTTAGTAATTAGGGAGCAAGATATCTGATCATAAGCTCCTTTTCAAATTATTACAAAATTACAACTTATAATGGTTCAGTAGTAGTTTCTCGTACTGTTTGTCTGGTAAAATTTTCTTTAAGAAAAGTGAAAATTTTTGCATAAAAGCCCCTACTTTATAGTGCACTTTTGGATGTTTAGTCTGCATTATGGCATATACCGCTTCTGCAACACAAATTGGGTCTTTCCCCTCATTTACATGATCGTTTATCATTTTTAGGGTATTGCCATAAGGATCTCTATAAGGAGATTTGGCACCTACTGGTGCGTGGTAACGGCCAGAGGCGATATTGGTGGCGAAATCTCCAGGAGCCAAATTTGTAATTTGCACCCCAAAATCTTTAGTTTCCATTCGCATAGCTTCCGTAACCAATTCCAGCGCCCCTTTGGTTGCCGAATATATGCCTCTATACGGGAGACCCATATAACCAGCTATGGAGGTTATATTAATAATTAGTCCAGCATGCTGTTGTCTCATCTGTGGCAATACTGCCTTCATCATATGGATAGGGCCATGAAAATTGGTTGTGAAGGCTTTTTGTATCTCTTCATGTGGCGTTTCTTCAATGGGTCCGGTAATACCAATACCTGCATTGTTTACTAAAATATCCAATCTTCCCTCTTTCTTAAGAAGTTTGTCTATAGCTTTCTTAATAGATTCTGGCTCACTGACATCCAACTCCAACAAACTAAAAAAATCAAAATCAGGATATTTGTCCAACCTTCTCGTGGTACCGTATACCGTATACCCCTTAGATGACAAATATATTCCTATGGATTTTCCTATACCGGAAGAACCTCCTGTGATCAATACAACCTTACTTTCCATATCCCCTTAAAATTGGATACAAAATAACGAATAAAAAAAGAGATAAGAAGGTTTGAGGCTATTGGAACCGTAGTAATTTGTTCCTATAAACGAAAGTATTGGGTACAAAAAAAGGCAAGCTACCTACATCGCACTGCTACAACCGCATACCCTTGCTGTGTTCCCACCCTGGGGGATTCTGCAGGAGCTAGTCGTGTAGGACTTGCCAAGTGCAAAGATACAAACTTTTAATTTTTTCGCAATCATTTTACAATCTTAATTTAATTAAATACCTTGCCTCGGCATCCTGCCGTTGTTCTTGGTTTTATAGATAATTGACATACAGAATGTTGAAAAAAAAGTAGGTGGGCACTACCTAACAAAATTACCTGTGTTAGAAATTTTAGTATTAATAAAGTCGAGTCAAACCTTAATCATAAATCATGGGTTACTACTTAAAATTGGCAAAATGAAGAGATTCAAGTATATAGCTTTAGGATTATTCTCCGTTCTATTTCTTTCTTGTGGAGGAGGCAATTCTGCAACTTCAAAACTTTTCAACATACAATTGGAAGGTAATAAGGCAGAATTCCAGCAGAACCAGACAATCAAAATTGACTTGGGAAATCCCAAACAAAAAACAATCAATTCTGTGTCATATAGTATAGATGGAGTGGAATTGTTACCAAGTGATGGAAAAATCACATTGAATTTACCAACCTTGGGTAACAAGACACTTATGGCCAAGGTATCATATGACGAAGGCATGGTGGACATTTCAAAAAGCATTAAGGTCCTTGCATCCAATCCTCCAGAAATATATACCTACGAAATTCTTAATGTTTATCCCCATGATATACAGGCATATACACAAGGCTTGGAGTTCCACAATGATACCCTCTATGAAAGTACCGGTCGACGAGGACAATCTTCCTTGCGCAAGGTTGACTACAAGTCTGGAAGGATTTTAAAACAAATAGATCTGGACAAAACATTTTTTGGAGAAGGAATCACCATCCTAAATAACAAAATCTACCAGTTGACCTGGCAAAGTAGAATGGGGTTTATTTATAGCCTTGATGATTTTGAAAAAATAGATACCTTCACATACGACCAAAGCAGGGAAGGCTGGGGCCTTTGTAATAATGGGAAGAAATTGCTAAAAAGCGACGGTACGGAAAAAATTTGGAACTTAAATCCAGGAACCTTGAAGGAAGAAGGGTATATAGAAACTGTGACCAATAAATCCATATTCAATAAAACCAATGAATTGGAATATGTTAACGGAAAAATATATGCCAACGTTTATTTAAAGGAAAGCATGATGATCATTGATGCCCAAAGTGGTGCCATTGAAGGGGTTGTGAATTTTGGTGGATTAAAGGAAAAAGTAAAACAGCACAGCGATCTTGATGTATTGAATGGCGTAGCGTATCATTCCGGGAGAAAAACATTTTTTGTCACGGGGAAAAATTGGGACAAACTATTTGAGGTTAATATTATAAAAAAACAGTAATGGTCCCCTTTGAAAAAGACATATATGTACAACAAGAAGATTTGGATGATTTAAACCATGTCAACAACGTGCGTTATGTGCAGTGGATTCAGGACATCTCCAAGGAGCATTGGCAGGAAAAAGCCCCAGAAAGCCTGAAAGAAGGGATTATATGGGTGGTACTGAACCATAATATTAGCTATAAGAGTGCTGCCAAATTAAATGATCACATTAAAATTAGGACCTATATTGCAAAAACAAAAGGAGCAATTTCGACGCGAATTGTAGAAATGTTCGATGCTGTGACCAATGTGCCAATTGTGCATGCAAAAACAGAATGGTGCATGTTGAATGCTACCACCTTCAAACCTATGAGGGTGTCCGAAGAAATCCAGAATATATTTATATAAATCAACCTGGAAGAAGCAATGTTCAAAATTCAAGGAATTCGTGTTGTGGTCCTACTGGTTCTTTTTCCAATTCTTTGGAGTTCGTGCAGAAAGGATTTTGATTATGCACCTAGTACAGGAAACCTGGAGTTTTCAAAAGACACAGTTTATCTGGACACCATATTCTCCGCTATTTCAAGCAGTACTTATAGCTTAAAGGTCTACAACAGAAGTAAAAAAGACCTGAATATTCCCAGCATTATACTTAAGGAAGGAGCCAGTAGTAGCTATAGGTTAAATGTAGACGGGGTAGCAGGTACTATATTTATGGATATTCCCATTTTGGCCAAGGATAGTCTTTATATATTCATTGAAAACACCTTGAACATTACAGGTAGGGCACAAAACGAATTTTTGAGTACTGATGCAATAGTGTTTGATTCTGGAGATAATTTGCAACAGGTTGAATTGGTAACCCTGATCAAAGACGCGATCTTCCTATATCCAGAAAAATTTGATAATGGAACAAAGGAATCCTTTTTGCTCCCTATAGAAAATGGATCCGATTCACATGTTGAAGGATTTTTTATCCCTGAGGAACAACTGCGTTTCTCCAATGAAAAGCCTTATGTAATCTATGGATATGCCGTAGTGGCCCCGGAAAAAACCTTACTTATAGAAGCGGGCACCAGAGTATATTTCCATAAGAATTCAGGAATAATCATAGGAAAAGACTCCAATTTAAACATTAACGGAGCACTAAGTGAGGATCAAGAATTACTGGAAAATGAGGTGATTTTTGAAGGGGACAGACTGGAGCCAACTTATGCTGATATTCCAGGACAATGGAGCAGTATATGGCTTACCCAGGAAAGTAAGGATGTTGCAATAAATTATCTTACGATCAAAAATGCAACCAATGGACTAATAGTGGATGGGAACAATACGGGCAGCACCCCTACCCTGACCATAAAAAACTCCCAGATCTATAATAGTTCCAATTCCAATCTTTGGTCCAGAACTGGATCAATTAAAGGAGAAAACTTGGTTTTGGGAAATTCCGGGAACTCTTCCTTGAGATGTGATCTTGGTGGATCCTATATTTTTACCCATTGTACCATAGCCAATTACTTCAGTAAAGGATTTCGATTGGGCCCTGCGCTTCAATTATCCAATTATCTGATCTTGGATTCTGGAGAAATTATTGGGAATGACCTGAAGAAAGCATCTTTTGAAAATTGCATTATTACGGGAAGTGGTTCAAATGAGCTGTCCTTAAGATCCGATAGTGATGCTCTTTTCAACTTTTATTTTCATCACACCCTAATAACGTCCAATCCGAATTCCCAAGATCAAGAAAATCCTAATTACGATTTTAACAACCATACGATTTACAACACAATCTTTTTAAATCAAAATCCAGATTTTAAGGGTACATCCAATAATGTTTTTAAAATAGGATCTGTATCCGCTGGGATAGGAAAAGCAGACATTAACAAGGCCATTATGGTCCCGTTGGATATTCTAGGTTTTGACAGGACAGACCGCCCAGATTTAGGGGCATATCAATTTATTGAAGAAAATTAATCCACCCCCTACAAGCCGTACATCTAAAAAGAAAGGTTTTTCTTTCAGAAACACTTCACATACAATATATTAGACGGGAAAACCATACATATTCTATGGTTAAACTCAATCACTCCTCAGTACTTATTAGTACTTTGTATCCGAATATATTGTCTATGGAGTACACATATATTATTATCGATTCCGATGCTACCTCCAATCTCCAATTACAGCATCATTTAGAGGAGTATGGGGAGTTTAGCTGTACGGCCCTTGCACAGAACAGTGCAGATGGGTTGAACTCCATCTTGAAATTCAATCCCAATATTGTTTTTATCAACTTAAATGATGCGGCCTCAGAATATTTTCACATGGTCTTGGAACTACATCAATATGTAAAGGAATTGCCCATTTTAATTGGTATTTCTAAAGGCAAACAATATGCCTACGAAGCTATAAAGAATAATTTTTTTGATTATTGGCTGATGCCATACAGTGAATTTGATATTAGGAAATCACTGTTGAAATTAAAAAAATTAATGCCGAAGGAACCTGTTTCCCAAACGCTCTGTTTAAAATCATATAAGGATTACAGATATGTGGATACCGACGAGATCCTATATCTAAAAGCGGACAATAATGCCACCGATTTTATTTTAAAGGACGGCAGTACCATCAGTGCCTTTAAAACATTGAAGAGTTTTGAAGAGACCCTTCCCAAAAATTTCATTAGGATTCATCAAAGTTACATTCTAAACACCAAATATGTTTCTAGGATCAATTACGGCAAATCTATCTGCTCCTTAAAACAGGACAACCACCAACTTCCTTTTTCCAAATCCTACAAGGAAAATATAGACGAATTAAAAAAATTCCTTTCAAAAAGCTCCATCCGTACCTTAAATTAACCTAATTCTCTCAGAATAGGTACAACTACCCTCAAAACTGGGTGTTTCACTAAAGCGCCATGCTTCTCCTTTTCAATACTGAACCCTCTTTATAAATTAGCGGTATACAATTAATTAATCAACCCTAAAACTACAATAAGATGAAAAAAGTATTCGGAATTTTGGCAATAGCAGTATTATCAACTGGTTTATATTCTTGTGAAGCGGAGACTTCATTGGACGATACACAAGCTTTGTATGAAACTATGGATACGAATGCTACCGATGGTAGTGTAGTTAAAACTGAAGAAAGAGATTAATAATTTATTTTATAAATGAAAAAGCTTTAAACAAATACGTTTAAAGCTTTTTTTTTATCTTGTACACTTGTAATTTCTAATGACACCCCAATCAAAACTACATTTAATCAAGTCCTATTTTCTGCGGTCCTACTCATTTTAACCGCTTGTAAACAAGTTAATAATACGAGTTTAGAAAAAAAAAATAATCCTCAAAGAGACAGTGTCTTGATATGGGCTGAATCTAGTAGAAGCACTGAATTTTCCAAAGATTACAGGCAGAATTTGTTGAGTAAAGCTTCTAACTATACCTCACTAATTAAAAATGACTCATTAAAATCCAAATACTACTCCAAAATATCCTTGGGATTTTACTGGCTCAATGATTCACTGTTATTCAGAAAAACCAATAAGCTAGCTATATTAGCTTCCATTAATGGAAAAGACACTTCTACTTTAGCAGAATCCCATTGGGATTTGGGTAATTTTTTTAGAAAATATGCAGTAGAAGACAGTGCTTATTATAATTTTGCTACAGCACAGAAACAATTTAATTCCTTGGGCAATAATTTTTCGTCTGCCAAAATGCTTTATAATATGGCAGCTGTACAAGGGGATGTGCGAGATTATACGGGTAGTGAAATAAATACCTTTAAAGCCATTGAACTTCTTAAACCACTTGATAAATTTGAACAGTTGTACAAGTGTTACAATAATCTAGGGGTTGTATATAGCTCTTTAGAGGAATATGATAAGGCTTTGGAATACCATCAAATAGCCTTGGATTATTTGACCAAGTTTGATGATGTAAATTCCAAATTAATCACTTTAAATAATATTGGGGATACCTACCTAAATAAGAAGGACTATGAAATAGCTAGCACCTATTTCCAAAGAGTATTGGAGACTGACAATTTTATCAAAAAAGACCCAAAAACCTATAGCAAAGCTTTAAGCAATAATGCAAGGACCAGATTATACCTGAAAGATACCTTTGGTGTTTCTGATACCTTTTTAAAGTCACTGGAAATACAGGATAGTATCAATGATATTGTAGGCTTGTCCCTAACCAATTACTATATGGCCGAATATGCCCTATTCAAAAAAGACACGATCACAGCAGTAGCCTATGCGAAAAAATCAAAGTCGCTTGCCCAGAAAAGCACCAATAACAAGCGGGTCTTAGAGAGTTTGGAGCTAATTGGCAAACTGGACACCAAAAATGCATCACAATATGTTCAGGAATATATACGGTTAAATGATAGCCTACAAAAAGAAGAACGGCAAATCAGAAATAAATTTGCGAGAATAGAGTTTGAAACAGACCAGTTCATAGAACAGAACCAATTACTTGCTAAACAGAAACAGCTATGGACAGGAGTGGCTATCGGGCTTTTTCTCTTTGCGATCGCCATTGTGAGCATCATCTCCCTACGCATCAAAAACCAAAAATTGAAATTTGAACAGCAACAGCAAGAAAGTAACTTGGAAATCTTCAATTTAATGTTATCCCAAAAAGAAAAGTTTTTGGAAGGCAAACACGAGGAACAAAAAAGAGTTTCCGAAGAGCTCCATGATGGCATATTGGGCCAAATGCTTGGCATACGATTGATTTTAAGTGGGTTGAACAACAAAAGCGGGGAGACAAGTACCCAGCAAAGAGCGGAATACCTTAAAAAATTACAGGAAGTAGAGGAAGAGGTTAGGACCATTTCCCATGAACTCAACAGCGCTGCTTATCAAAAAATTCATAACTTTATTTATTCTGTACAAGATCTTTTAAAAACAATTGAAAGCAGTTCTCAAGTACACTGTAACTTAGAATATACAACAGACTTGGAATGGGACCGACTGAACAGTGAGGTAAAGATCAATATCTATAGAATACTTCAGGAAAGTTTACAAAACTGTGTAAAACATGCCTTGGCAAAGAATATAGAGGTTAGTTTGGGAGCCAACGAAATGGATATCTTGGTCAAGGTCTCAGACGATGGGGTTGGATATCAGGTCAAAAAGGAAAAAAAAGGGATTGGATTGAAAAACATCAGATCCCGAGTAAAAAAAATGAACGGATCCGTGGATATTAAAAGTAAAATTGGCAAGGGAACGACTCTTTTGGTGAATATACCCTATGAAAATAATTTAGAGAACATTGATCAAATACAGGAAGCAACCCATAAAGAAATTTAGAACAATCAAGGGACTATGAAAACACTACGGATCTTAGCGGTGGATGATCACGAAATGACCATGATTGGATATAAATTTATCCTGGAGGAAATTCAGTTTGAAGATTTCAAAATTCAGGTGGATACTGCTAAAACCTATGATCTTGGAAAACAAAAGATAACGGATTCTGCAAAATCCTTTGCGTACGACATCATCATGCTAGATATTCAATTGGGCCCAACGAATGAGACCCAGCCCCATACTGGAGAGGATTTGGGTGTCTTGGCCCGTAATGTGGTGCCGAATTCTAAAATCGTATTCTTGTCCTCTTTCAGCGATAATTATCGTATTAATAGCATTTTAAAATCCGTG
>JBLGAT010000007.1:0-62142 GCA_047612485.1 Psychroserpens sp. | reverse complement strand
CAAAGCTGTTATTACTGGAGATAACAAAAATGAGGTAGCCCTTGTCAATAAATCAGGTCGTTTAAAAATACGCATGGAATTGGACAACTTTTTGGATGGCCACAATACCACGGTTATGCTGTACCACACTCAAACGTTGGTTCTTTTGGATGTAAATGAAAAGGCAAAGATAGTTTCCGATGATGTGCTAAGATCCGTCAGTTTGGAAATGCGGGCACAAGAAGGCGGCGAATTGAAACTTCAGATAGAAGCCGAAAAGGTGAAGGTAAAGGCCACTACCGGGGGTATTGTTTCCTTGTCAGGGACTTCAAAGGTTCAAGATATTTCCGTCAATACGGGAGGGGTCGTAAAAAACGAAAGCTTGAAAACGGAACAGACCGATGTATCGGTCAATGCAGGAGGAACGGCCAATGTTAATGCAACCGATATTGTGGACGCAACGGTAAGGGCCGGAGGAACCATTAATATTTATGGAAACCCCAAAGAGGTTAAAGAAACCAAGTTTGTAGGCGGAAATATAAATACCATCAATTAAACTGAACTACTAGCAATACAAAGCGCCATGAATATCCATGGTGCTTTGTATTTTATGATGTGGCTATTGTTCCAAACTCTCGGCCTCAAATCCTATGAGCTCTTGCGCTTGGAAGATGGGGGTGACTTCTATAGGATTACAACAGACTTCACAATCCTCTACATAGGTCTGTTTAGAAATGGAAGTGTCCAACAACATGCTGATTTCTTCCCAACAATAAGGACATTGAAAAAAGTATTCAAACATATTTGTAGTCTTTCACTATAATTCTACGTTCAATAATTGACCTGTCAATTGTAACAATTGTAATTCAGCCAGTTTCGCGTCGTATTTGGCCAGATTTTTATTGGTCTGGGCATTTAAAAGGTTGATCTGTGCCTGACGGAATTCAATGGATGTAATCCTCCCCAATTTAAATTGCTCCTCAGAACGTTCAAAATTATTTTGGTTTGTCTCTACGTTTTGTTCCTGTATCTGATAAATGTCCAGTCTGTTCTCATAGATGGCCAGGGCATTTAAAATATCCCTATTGACCTCCAACTCAATTTGCTTCTTTATCAATTCCTGATTGGCATAGGTTATTTTGGCGTTTTTGACCCGTACGGTAGTTCCTCCGCCATCAAAAAGGTTCCAAGTAAGGCTTGCTCCCAATGCTATATTATCTGCGGTCGAATTGATCCCTGGAAATATGGTCCCTGATAAAAAGGCTGAAGGGGCACTTTGGTTGCGGTTCCATCCATAGGAGCCTGTCAGACCTATGGTCGGCAGGTACCCCGATCTGCTCACCTTGATATCGTAATCGTTTATTGCCAGACTTCGCTCGGATTGCAATACGGCTACGTTGTTATTTTTGGCTAGATCTATAAATTCATCCAATTGTAACCTTGGAATAAATCGGATTATGGTGTCCACTTGGAACCTCTTGTTTAAATCTTGATTTAGAATCACATTTAAGTCCCTTTTCGCATTCACCAAATTTTGATTTATGTTCAATATATTAATACTGTCATTGGTGACATCAACCTGGGCATTTAAAATATCCAACTGGGTATTCTGTCCATATTCAAAGGAATATTCGGCCCTTTTTATCCTATCCTGAGAAATCTCCAAGGCTTGCTGTAAAACCTTTTGGTTCTCTGTTAACCGGGCAATTTCAAAATAGACACTGAACAACTGCAGAATTGTATTTTCTATGGTCTCCCGAGCCTGTAATTCGCTCAACTGATACTGCTCCTTTAACCGTTTGTAATTGTAAAACCTGCCCAAACCATCGAACAATGTGTAATTAACATTGATGGCCGAATTGTAACGTTGGCTTTCCGCATTATCCACTGCAATGTCCTGTCGTGAACTTCCGTCCTCCGTAAATTGCCCTGGAAATTCGGTATTGGTATTGTTCCTATTATAGGTGGCCCCAGCAGTTCCCGTAACCGTGGGCAGATAGCCTGAGTTAAGAATTCCTGTATTGTTTTCCGCAATCTCCACAATATTCTTGGCCACAATAATATTGAAATTATTTTCCAAAGTGGTGACCACAGCCTCCTCCTTAGATAATAAATTCTCTTGGGCAACAATGTTTTGCCCATAAAAAATCGATAAAATAAAAAGTAGATAAAATTTCTTCATGGACCTATATGCTCTTTTCGGTATTTTTTTCAATACTACCGTTGGAATGAATTTCGTTTTCTAATTGGTGGTGATTTTCTAGCATGTGTCTTTCCTGATCTTGTTCCTTGATCGCTCTTTCCACTTCTTCCTTGGTCACCTGTCCCCCAGTGGCCAACCACTTGGAGCCCACCTTAAACCGATTGCTGAAAGCTAGAAAAAGTGGTAGCATCAATAAGGTAAGTATCGTGGCAAAACCAATTCCGTATGCAATGGAAATAGCCATCGGCTTTAAAAACTGTGCCTGCCTGCTCTTTTCCAAAAGCAAAGGTGCCAAACCTGCAATAGTAGTAATAGATGTTAAGAATATGGCCCTAAACCTAGATTTACCGGCTTCAAAAATGGCATCATCAAATTTCATTCCCTCCCTTAGATTAGAATTGAACTTACCGATGAGCACCAACCCATCATTCACCATAATCCCTACCAAGGCAATAATGCCCAACATGGATAGGATATTGATGGGAAAATCATGGATATAGTGTCCCCATGCCACTGCCGTTAAACTAAAAGGCACCAGCAAGATCAGTAATAGCGGCTGGCTAAAGCTCCTAAAAGTAAAGGCAATAACGAGGTAAATCAACAACAGTACGGTAAATCCTACGGATTTTAATGAACCCAATAATTTACCGGCCTCCCTATTCTGACCTTCATATGAGGCTGTTACAGTGGGATATTTTGATTGTATCTCTGGCATGATCTGCGTCTGGATTTCCGTCATAATATCGGTGGCACTGGTAGTCTTATCATTCTTTAGATCGGCGGATATTTGAATTTCCCTTCTTCCATCCAAATGGTTGATGGCCACATCTCCCCTTTCTATGGTGTAGGTAGCTATTTCCTTCAAAGGCACTTTATTACCAGAAGGAGTACTTATTCGCATTTCATCAAGGTCCGTAATAGACGATCTATTTCGACGGTCATAACGGACCCATACCCGAATCTCGTCCTGGCCTCTTTGGAAACGTTGTGCCTGAACACCAAAAAATCCGGCCCTGACCTGATTCATAATGGTCCTTAGGTCCAATCCCAACAAATAGGCATTTTCCTTGAGTTCCAACCTTATTTCCTTAATCCCAGCTGGATCATTGTCGGCTACGTCCTTTAAGAGTGCATTGTTCTCCAATGCAGTTTTCAATTCTTTCTTGGCGGCCTTTAGTTCCTGTATATTATTACCCATTAGGGATACAGAAACGGGGTCTCCTCCAAAGTTTCCTCCAGATCCATAGATCAGACTTTCAACGCCCAATACAGGGCCCACCAGTTCCTGCAACATAGTAGTGACCATATTGGATGGTATTTCGTCCGGTCTTTCCTCTCCCGGCAATAAATTGATGACCAAGGAGGCCGTGGAAGAGCCTGGACCTACGGTCCTGATCATATTTTCAAAAAGCACCTTATCGGTCCCTTTTAAATAGGTTTCCGTAAGCTCTTTGTTCACTATTTCAGCCTTTTCTTCGATTAGGCTAATAATGGAATCCGTGATATTTTCATTGGTACCGTTTGGCATAGACAAAGAAACCTGTACCCTGTCACTCGCAATTGACGGGAAAAATGCAGTCCTTATAATCCCTCCCCCAACAGATCCTAGGGTAAGCACCAAGGCCATTATAAAAAATGAGAACGTTAGAATTTTGTGCTTCAAAGTAAATCGAAGTGCAGGTCCATATACAACGTCCCGCATCCAAACCATCATTTTATCTCCATAATCATTGATCACCCGCAATTTTGAAAATACTTTGGCAATTCCCTTTTTGGGTTTCTTATCCAAGGGTTGTAAAGCTTTTGAATGAGCTAAATGGGCAGGTAAAATAATCAAGGCCTCCACCAAAGATACCACTAGGGTAAGAATGACAATTACAGATACTTCGCTAAAAAACTCACCAATACGCCCTTCCAAAAACAAAAAGATGGAAAAGGCAAGGATGGTAGTGATAATGGCAGAAACTATGGGTGGAATAACCTCCATTGTTCCATCTATGGCAGCCTGTATTGGAGTTTTACCTCGCTCGTAATGTTGGTAGATGTTTTCCGCAATCACAATTCCATCATCCACCAAAATACCAATCACGATAATCATTCCGAATAAGGAAAGTACATTTATCGTTACATCAAAGAAGCCCGCAAAGATGAACATTCCCAAAAAGGAAATAGGAAGGCCAAAAGCCACCCAAAAGGCAAGTCTCGTATTCAAGAACAAGGAAAGGAAAATGAGGACCAAGATCATCCCCATAATGGCATTTTCGGTCAATAATTCTGTCCTTTGCGTTAAAGTAACAGACTGGTCGCTTACCACATTGGCCTGTACGTTATTATATTTATGGTTAAATTCTTCAACATATTCCTTTACCAATTCTGCCGCAGAGATTAAATCCTCTGTATTGGTACTGGTAATACCCACATTTACCGCCAAATTTCCATTGAAATAGGATGTATTGGGTGTTTCAGAGAATCGGTCCCTTATGATGGCAACATCCTTCAACCTAACGGTCTGTCCAGATGCATCGGCCCTTACAATGAGATTGGAGATTTCATCTCCATAATAAGATCTATTATTGGCCCTAATGAGATATTCTTCGGAATCTGTCTTAATATTTCCCCCTGTCACCAAAATATTGGCATTGGCTACCGCTTGGGAAACATCGTCGAATGATAAGTTGTAGGCAAGAAGATTGTTCTCATTAACCGCAATTTCAATCTCTTCCTGCGGATATCCAGAAATATTGATCTGGGATATGCCCTCCATAGTGCGAATATCATTCTCTATCTGCCTACCTATTTGTTTCAAGGTGGCCAATGGCACATTATCTCCACTGACCGAAAAACTGATGGTCTGCCGTACGGCTTCCAATTTTGAAACAACCAGAGGCTCCATACCTGTAGGGAATGAAGGCACCCTATCCACCGCGTTTTTAACCTCGAGCAGCATAAAATCTATATCCCTGCCCTTCTCTATCTCCACATTGATGGTACCACTATTTTCCCTAGAGGTGGAGGTTACCCTTTCCACGCCTTCCAAACCTTTAAGATTGTCCTCAACTTTAAGAACGATACCTTCCTCCACTTCCTGTGGAGAGGCTCCCGGATAGGTAATATTGATGGCTATGTTCTTAGAATCCGTTAACGGAAAAAAGGACGACTTTAAAGATAGAGCCCCGGCGATTCCAAAAACAACAAACGCAAGAATAAATACGCTAACGGCTACATGGTACTTTATGAAATATGCTATAATACCCCTCATTATTCTTCTGAATTTGCCATGTCCTTTAATACTTTAACCAACATTCCGGCATACGCTCCAATTACTGGTTTGGACAATATGGTCGTACCATCGGGCACTTCTTTTAGAACTACTTTTTTATCACTGAAAAATACCGGTTTTACAGCGATCAAATCCAATATGGTGTCGCGTACCACAAAAATTTTATCCCCTTCCAATAACAGCCCTCTGTCTATTTCAATGGCCTCGGCCTCTTCCTTGGTATTCAGATTGGCCTGTAAATACATTCCTTCCTTTAAATCGGCATTTCTAACTTCAATAAATGCCCTTATGGTTTGGGATAGCTGATCTATATTGCCATTGATCCTAGCAACTTTTCCAATATACCTTTTACTGTTGTCCAGATTCACCAGTTCTACCTGCTCGCCCAATTTTAAAAGATCACTATAGCTTTTACTTACGGCTACCTCCAATTCGTAGACACTGGTATCAATAAACTCACCCAATTTTTGTCCTGAGCGCACCAACGTTCCTTCAGTGACCAGCGCTTCGGTAACCACCCCATTAAAGGGCGCGGTAATCCTATATTTGGAAAGTCGCTGTTCCTGATTTTTTACATTGTAATAATTGGTCAATATCCCCCTGCCCGAGATAAAATAGCGTTCCTTTTCAGAAACCATTTGTGGTAAAGGAGGCGTGGTATTTTGTATATCAAAATTCCTTAGATAGGTCTCCCATTTTGGAAAAACTTCTGGATAATCCAATCGTAGATCTGGCATAATGGATGTAATCAAATTATACAGGTTACTTTTAGATGATTGCACACTGGCATAATACTCTTGGGCATCTATACTGATTATGGTCTGACCAGCACTGTACTTTTGTCCGGGTTTAAACAAAACACTTCCAGATTTAAAGACTCCTTGCACTTCTGAATATAGTTCTACCCTCCTTTTTGCCATCAAGTTTCCATTGGCAGAAACAACAATGGGTACGGTCCCATTTTCTACGGTTTGCACAAAAACCGTTTTTACTACTTTTTGGGGTATGGGTTTTTGTATATTCTTATTTGCTATGATGACAGAGGCCGCATAAAATGATCCTGCAATTAAAAGTAATCCAAGGACGGAAAGCACTATTTTTCTTGTATCCATTAAGTTTAGGCTATGGTATATTTGTTGTATAGACAACAAAAGTACCCTTTAGTTTAAACGCATTTAGTTAAAAGTATCCTAAAAGCCGCAATTCAGGGCATAAAAAAAGGATGCTTGACGCATCCTTTTTAACCAAACTAACTAAAATTATAATCAACTATTCATTCTCGTCGTCCTCAAATTTAGTATCGGCCATTCTTGTATTATTAAAATCGACCGTTTTAAAATTGGGGTTAATACTATTTTTATCGTAATCAAAAACCAAGAATTGTTTGGAATCCATCATCTCCAGGTTCTTGAAAGAATTAAATCTATTGTTCTGTATCTGAAAAACCTCCAGGCTTGCCAATTGGCCAAATTCCATTGGTATTTCCCCTCCAAGTTCGTTGTTGGCCAAGACCAACTCTTTTAACTTTACCAAGTTCCCTAATTCTGAGGGTATAGAACCATCCAATGTATTTTCAAAAAGTCCCAATACTTCCAATTTGGACAAATTTCCCAAGGAAATTGGAATGGAACCCTTTAGGTTATTACTGGATATGTTCAACACTTTAAGGTTGCTGATATCACCAATACTTGCCGGGATAATGCCAGACAGGAAATTATTGAACACGGTGATTTCTTCCAAGTTCTTCATTTTACCCATATCCAAAGGAAGTTCTCCTTTGATACGGTTCATTTCCAAACGCAACACTTTCAGTTCATTTAGCAGCACCATGGTTTTGGGCAATTCACCACTGATCCCATTAAAAGCTAAATTTAATTGCACTAAGTGACTTAGTTTACCAATGTTTTCCGGAAGCACCCCTTGCAGGTTATTGCGGAACAAATTGATCTCTACAACCTGGTCATTGACCACCTTTACGCCATACCAACTGGATACTGGTTGGTTTAGGTCCCAAGTCTTGGTCCATTCGTCACCATTGGTGCTATTGTATAGCGCTACCAATACTTCCCTATCATCTTGGGCGACTTCAGCAAGGACAACCGAATGGGAGGCCATGGCAAAGATCCCCAATAGTAGGATACTTTTTAAGTTACAAAATTCATTTTTTAACATCATAATCTAAATGTTTTAATTGACATTATCTTCGAACTTGGTATCCGCCGTACCGGTGGCACTAGGGATGAACAAATCTTTGAAATCGTTCTTTTCATATCTATCCGCCCTTCCATCTATATCCAATAGGGCTAATTGAGAGTGTTCCCCAATACTACTGGTAAAAATTACGGCTTCAAAATTATTATTCTGCATCTGTAACAGCTGCAACTTGGGCATTGAAAAAATACGATCCGGAAAATTACCGGACAATTTATTCTCTGCTAAAGTCATTGCTTTCAAATTTAAAAGTTCGGCCATCCCATTGGGAACCTCCCCCTCCATTTCATTATCTGCCAATTCCAATCTTTCAAGGGATTCTAAATTTCCCAATTCCGTTGGTATTTTACCACTAAGGGAATTGTAAGAAAGATATAGCATCTTTAACTTCTTCATCTTTCCGATACTGGCAGGTAACCTACCCGATAGCCCATTATCGAACATGTCCATTATGGACAACCTTTCCAAATTTCCAATATCCGCTGGAATTTCACCTACCAAATGGTTTTTTCCCAACCTGAGCACCTTTAATTTTATTAATTTGGTGATGGTTTCAGGTATATGACCATGAAGGGTATTAAAGGCTAAGTTCAACTCCTCAAGATAAGGCAGGTTCCCTAGAGAATTTGGCAAGACCCCTTGAAGGTTGTTGTTGAACAAATTCAAGGCTACAACTTTACCATTCTCCACTCGAACCCCATACCATTTATAAACAGGGGTATTCAAATCCCATGTCACCTTCCATTGAGCTCCTTTTGTACTGGAATATAAATCTGTAAGAACTTTTTTTTCTTGGGAACTAACGCTGGCCATTGCCAAAGGACCAGATAACACAATTACAACTAAAACAAAAAATGCCTGTTTCATGTAGTTTTTACTTTATTGTACTGTCAAACCTTTGTAGTCAGACATTCATAAGAATTATCTTACAAATAAAGCTCAAAAGGAGACTAACAACAAAAATAATCGATGTAGGACAAGGGACTTCTCCATTTTTGTTGTGAAAGTGCCAAAAGTTGTGGTGTAGCTTTTTAGAATTTGTAGGGGATTAGGACTTTTCTGTCATTTCCTCTAATTCCATAGTTATATTTTCCCATAGATCCATAAGCTTCTTAAGCTCCTTTTTCTTTTTTTCGTACGTATCAAAAAAGTTCTTCTGGGCTATGGTGGCATCATAATTCATGAGAAGTTCATGATCAATAGTGGCAATTTCTTTTTCAAGTACTCCAATGGTACTTTCCGAATTGCTCAATTTATTTTTAAGGGACTTAATTTTTTTTTGGTCCTCAAAGGTCACTTCCCTATCCTTGTTTTTTACTTTGACCTTTACTGCCTTTTGTTTTTTCTCAATGGCCCTAAAATCCTGCGCTTTTCGTTCTTCAAGATAAAAATCGATGTCCCCTAGATATTCCCTGATGTTGCCATCTTTAAATTCATATACGTTCCCTGTTAGTCCCTGTAGAAAGTCCCTGTCATGGGAAACCAGAACAAGGGTGCCTTCAAAACTCTTTAGCGCTTGTTTAAGGACATTCTTTGATTTTATGTCCAAGTGGTTGGTAGGCTCATCCATCACCAGCACATTGAATGGCTGTAATAACATTTTGGCCAGAGCCAATCTATTGCGTTCCCCTCCGGACAATACCCTAACGTATTTGTCAACATCTTCGCCCCTAAACAAAAACGAGCCTAAAATATCCCTGACCTTACTTCTATTGGTCTCATTGGCGGCATCGATCATGGTATCTAAAACAGTCTTGCTCCCATCCAGATACTCGGCCTGATTTTGGGCAAAATATCCGATCTGTACGTTATGTCCCAGTTTTATATGTCCTTCATGCTCCAATTCCCCCACCATTATTTTTGCCAAGGTGGATTTTCCCTGTCCGTTCTGACCTACAAAAGCGGTTTTACTGCCTCTCTCCACTAACAGGTCAATTTCTTTCAGGACCTCGTTCTTGCCGTAATTTTTGGAAAGATTTTCTATTTCAACAACTACTTTTCCGGGTATTACAGAAACGGGGAAACGCAAATTCATCACGCTATTATCGTCCTCATCCACCTCAATGCGCTCAATCTTGTCCAATTTCTTGATAAGGGATTGAGCCATAGAAGCCTTGGAAGCCTTGGCCCTAAATTTTTCGATCAACTTTTCTGTCTGCTGAATCTGTTTTTCCTGGTTCTTCTGGGCGCTCATCTGTTGGTCACTGATTTCCTTTCTCAGGACCAGATATTCCGAATAGGGTTTGCTATAATCGTAGATCCTGCCCAAAGAAATCTCAATGGTCCTATTGGTGACATTGTCCAAGAACATTTTATCATGGGAAACGATCACTACCGCCCCTGAATAACCTCTTAAAAATTGTTCCAACCAGATGATAGACTCTATATCCAGGTGGTTGGTAGGCTCATCCAGTAGTAAGACATCATTGTTCTGCAATAAAAGTTTCGCCAACTCTATTCGCATACGCCACCCTCCTGAAAAGGTTTCCGTCTTCTTATTAAAATCCTCTCTTCTAAACCCAAGGCCTTGCAGTATTTTTTCTGTCTCCCCCTGGTAATTGTACCCTCCCAATATCTCATAATGATGGGTAATATCATTCAGATCGATGATCAATTGGCTATACCCTTCACTTTCATAATCGGTCCGCTCCACCAATTGATGGTTAATGGTATCCAATTGAAGTTCCAATTCCTTGATCTCCTTGAAGGCCTGTTGGGCCTCTTCCAGAACAGATCGTCCCAATTCAAAATCTATATCCTGTTTAAGAAACCCAATTCTAATGTCCTTATCCGAAGCGATGACCCCGGTATCGGGTTCCAATTCTTTGGACAACAATTTCAACAGGGTGGATTTACCCGCCCCATTTTTTCCAATAAGTCCTACTCTATCTCCGGCATTTAATCTAAAAGCTATTTCCTCAAACAGATATTCCCCAGCAAATGAAACAGAAAGATTGTGTATATTCAGCATGTTTTGTGACTCTTATTACTTCTATGAAAATCAATAATTTGTACATTTGCACAAATTTTATGCAAATGTTAAAAAAAGGAAACAAACTCTACAGCATTTTAACAGGAAGTTGTCCTAAGTGCCATCAGGAAAGTATGTATTTGGAGCAAAACCCTTATCATTTGAGCAATCTCCTGAAAATGAACGAGCGTTGTTCACATTGTAATACCAAATACAAAATTGAACCTTCTTTTTTTTATGGGGCCATGTACGTGAGTTATGGGGTGGGTATTGCCTTTGCCGTAGCGGCTTTTGTTATTGCATTTTTGATCATTGGCACTACCTTGGTCAATACGTTTATAGTTATTGTGGCCACTATGATCGGATTTATGCCGATCATCATGAGGTTGTCCAGAAATATTTGGATCAACATATTTATGAAGTACGATCCGAACGCCATTAAGAGTTAATGGGATAATATTTTTTAGTAAACCGATCTATATCGATCTCCTTGGCGAGGGGCACGGCATTTTCTATATAATTATAAAGATCCAATGCCGTTTTTGGCGCTGTCATAACCCCTCTGGATCCAAATCCGTTCAAGACATAGAGGTTGTCCTTTTCAGGATGTTTCCCCAGCAATGGCCTTCTGTCTACCACCGTAGGCCTAATTCCTGCAACATGCTCCACCACCTCATAGCCGCATTTTAAAAAGGTGTTTAACTTTTCCAGAAGTTCGGACTTAGCCTCGGCTGTGGGAATATTGGTCTTATCCTTCCATTTGTACGTGGCTCCAACCCGATAAAGATCGTTACCCAAAGGAATGATGAACACGGAGGATTTAATCACCTTTTCTTCCTTTAAATCAGGAGCTTTTATAGTTAACAATTCTCCTTTGGTGCCATTTAGTGGCAAATAATTAAAAAAGGGATTGGAACTTTGCCCATATCCTGTTGAAAAGACTACATTTCTTGCGGTAATTCCCTTATAACTGACCTGATCTTTTCCAACATTCAATTGATCAAATAGTAACGTTTCCTGCAGGAGTAAATCCTTTTCGACCAAGTAGTTTTTATAGGCCAAAAGTAATTTTTTAGTAGCGATGCGCCCTGTATGCAACACTTCCCCATATCCAAAGGGAGCATCAATGGCGCTGTTCTTGTTCGTGATGATCTTAGTGGACAAAAAATGGGACAGTTGTGGCTTATCCGCTGCTTCAAACCACATATTTTGTTCCTCTATGGATGCGAACCGTCTTAGCACTGGAAGCTTATAATCCAATTGGGTCTGCAGTTTTTGTTCCAGTTTATTGTAGAATGGTATGGCCTGATCCAATTGGGCCCTGGCATCCCAAGCCAGGGTAAAACGTTTTAGTATTACAGGATTGTACAAGCCCCCTGCCACATTGGAGGAGGTCTGTGAATCATCTGTAATCACTTTAAAGGATTTATTATGTTGTTCCAGAACCTCACAAAACGAAATTCCCGCCAATCCCAAACCTACTACCAAGTAATCTACCATATTGCAAAAATAAAAAAACGCCGCATGTAAAATGCAGCGTTTTTCTAATATGTATTGAATTGGAGTTTTATTTATGTACCTAATAGGCCCACATATCCTGTTCCCTGTCCCTTATGACCTCTTTTATACGTTGGGCCTCCAGAACTTGGAATAGAGCGTTATCCGCTATGTAATCCTTGATCTCACGGTCTCCATGAACGTTATCCTCTTTATAGATTGTGGCATGGAACCTACGGGCATTGAGCAACATATCAAAAGATATGGGCTGGGCCGTATTTCTTTGGTTGAATACTTTGGCCTCGTGCAAGATTTCTCTGGCACTAGGATACCATACCCAAAACAAAGGCACTTTAGCTTCGGCCATATCCATGGATTCATCGTCAATAAAGTTGACATCGGGTGCCACAGGGGCAATACCCAACAAACGATATTTCAATTCTCCTTGGCGTTTGTCAAAATACCAAATACCTTTAATAAGATATTCTTCAAGATCGGCAGCAGTAAGATTTCTCCTATTGATGTATTCCTGGGAAATTTGTTCCCCGGCATTAAACTGCTCGTACCCGTAATCGGTAGTATCCACTTTTTGAAGGGTAGCCTCAAGATCATCAAGGGTCCGTTTTTCAGTGAAATATGCATCGGCATAGATATCCGTCAATTTACCACTCTTGATGTTCTTCATCAGGACGTCATACAATGACCTTCTATCGGAACCAATTCCAATAGTATCCAAAGGATAGTACAACGGAAAATTAACACGCTCATCCAAATCGATAATTTCCCAAACGGTTTTGGACCAAAGGATATCCCTGTCGTCCACATAACCATATTTTAATGGGGCATCATTGTCATTCGCTTTTTGCGCGGCTGTTTTCTTACCCACCTCATCTGGCATTTTGGCATTCAGAATATTTGCCTGGGCCATCATTGAGATTGGTAACAGTGCAACAGCTCCGATTAATAAAACATTCTTCCAATTCATTTCTTCTGATTTATATATTTATTACACCATAGATGTAATTTGTCCATTAGTGGTATGCTGTTATACATATTCCAACAACACACCACTACCGGACGCTTTTAAAATTTACTAGTTTGTAAGCTCTACAACTACAGGGGAAACTTTCTTAAGTTTATAACTCCTATTGTTGGTAATATAAGCTTCAATGTCAAATATTTGAACCGCATCTCCACGACCTGCTCTCTTAAGGGCAGATTTTGCTCTATCATCAAGCTTATTTCCATCTACACTAACGGTTGGCTGACCTGGCACTTTAAATTTAAATCCACTAACTGCAAGGTTCAAATCGAAATCAAAATCATCCAACATTGCACCTACAGTAGAGATCTCCAAGTTGGTCCTTGGCATTTTAACACTACCACTTTCTCCTCTAATAGAACCTTCTGGTCTAGGAATATCCTTGATCCTGAATTCCGTTTTGGAACCAACAACCTGTCCATCAGGCAGTTTACCCGAAGCGTTGATGGTCACTGTTCTACCTGTTCCAGGGTTCATAACGTACTTGCTTCCGCCAGATCTTGAAAGGCCTGGTGCATTGGCATTAACGTTATTGTCCGGAATACCAGGAATGGATATGGTAATAGGATTGGAAACCCCACGGTAAACCACATTCATTTTATCTGCAGATATTACGGCCGCATTCGGCTTGGTAATAGTTGCAAAAGTTGCATTTACTGCAACAGGTGTAGGCTCACCATCCTGAAGGAACACCAGAGTCCCTTTGATCGTATGATCGCCAGCACTTCCTGCGCTAACCAATAGTTTTACTCGCCCGTCCTCGATAACAAAATCTGGACCTTCTTTTAGTTTTCTACCATCCAAGGTTAAATTCACCTCGTTAGGTCTTGTTGTGGCATCCTTACGACCCAAAACAATATTTCCTGTAAATTTCTCTCCTTGGTAGTAAGCAGATTTCTCTTGCTCCAACAAGGTAGTATAGTTGGTCATGGATACCTCACTGGTCAACTGTCCTTGCAACATAGTTTTCAAAGCATCTTGTTCAGTAGATTTAATATCGGCCTGAAGGGCTGTTAGTTTGGTCAAAGAGGCTACCAAAGGAAACCCTTCGTAATGGTAAGCCAACCAGTCCATTTTGGCACCGTCCCTGTTTACTACTTTACCTTTGGCATCACCAGTTTCAAATCTTGTCTTTACAGCATCTTTGACTTCTTGCATGCTTGCTGGTAGAACAGCAGATACTTGGGTACGGTACTCCGTGATCCTTTTCATGAATTCTTGTCCTTCCTTACCTAGGTTATCTCCTTGAAAGAATTTTTGATCTAGATAATCAGTTTTGTCCATGACTACATAATCCTTAGGGTCTTCTACACCCTTCATCATTTCCTTTTTAAGATTTTCCAAATAATCAAAATAATCTTGGGATAATACCTTTATTTTCTTGGCATTTTCCAAAAGAGGACCGAATTTTTCTTCGTTTTCCCCTGCTTTTGTTTCCAAGCCGCTCAAGAAGGCAAGGTTATTCTGTGTGGTTTTGGTATTGGATGCCTCCAACTTTTCGTTCATAAGACCGAAAGCTGAAAGTACTTCCTTACTCATGTTCAAGGCCAACATACAAATGAAGACCAAGTACATTAAGTTTACCATTTTCTGACGTGGTGATTGTTTTCCTCCTGCCATGTTTTTTCTAATTAGGTTTTAATTAATAATTTGATTTGGGTTAAATAAGTACGCTAATTAGTTTTTACTCATTGCAGAAAGCATTCCACCATAAACTCCGTTCAATGAAGAAAGGTTTGTGGCCAATGAAGCCATTTGCTCCTTAAGGGCACTAGAATTTTGTATTACCTCTTCGTTCATAGAAGCTTGTCTGCTTGCGCTATCCAATTGAACCTTGTAAAGACTGTTCAATGATTCCATTTGGGCTGCTGCCTGTGACATTTCGTTAGAATATTTCTTGGTAGATTCCATAGCATCCACTGTAGGGGCGATACCTTTGGCTGCACCTTCAAAATTCTTGATGCTACTACCCAAACTGTTCATTAATTCCGCATCCACTCCAGCTTCTTTCAAAAGGTCATCTAATTTTTTAGACAAAGAAGTTTCAGCATCCTTAATTTCAGTAGATCCATTTGCTTTCCTAGCGGCCAATTCTCCACCCGACAATTCTGGATAAACTAAAGACCAATCGTATTCTTCCTCGATAGGTTCAAATGCACTGATCGCAAAAATTAATGCTTCTGTAATAAGTCCAACCGCCAATAAGAGACCTCCAGTAAGGGGACCGAACTCCCAGTGTAGAATTTTAAACAATGCACCAATAATTACGATAGATGCTCCCAGGCCATAGGCCATGTTAAATAATTTTTTTGTTGATTTTGACTGTGCCATAATAGTAAATTTAATTTTAGTTTAATGTTAAATAATAAGGATTTGGTTTATTGTTAATCACTAGGTGAATTTCTTTAGTTGGTTGAATCCTGTTCTCCCATATAGTCTTGTACGGTCCTAAAACCAATATAACTACGGGCAGAATCCTGATATTCGTAATCCCTGGTACTTACCTGTAGGAAATAAGCAACATCTTTCCACGATCCTCCTCGGATCACTTTTCTTCTGTTGGATGCGGACACGGCATTAGGGTTCATTGTAGAAACAAACTCATATGAATTTGGATCATAACTGGAATTGGTCCATTCCGCAACGTTACCTGCCATATTGTAAAGGTTAAAATCATTCGGTTCAAAGGCCTTGGCCTCTACAGTATATAAGGCTGTATCTGCGGCATAATCCCCTCTTTGAGGTTTAAAGTTGGCCATAAAACAACCAGTATCACTGATCACATAGGGTCCACCCCAAGGATAGGTACCTCCTTCAATTCCTCCTCTTGCAGCATATTCCCATTCAGCCTCTGTAGGCAACCTAAATTGGTTGACAAACTGTTTGCTCCTGCTCTTCTGGTCGTCATTCTTAAACTTGGTCCTCCAATTACAAAAGGCCTTTGCCTGTTGCCATGACACCCCAACTACAGGATAATCACTGTAAGCGTCATGCCAGAAATAGTCATTGTGCATCGGCTCATTATATGAGTATTCAAAATCTTTGATCCAAACAGTTGTATCTGGATAGATCTCCAACTGTTCCTGTCTGATGAAATCTTTTCTGTTTCCGGTCTTAGAACGGGCGGCAGCTTCGATATCAATCCACTTGTAGCTGTATTTCAACTTCTTAACATCTATGATGCGTTGTCCGTTATAGGACTCTTCTTCAGGTAAATACATGGAATCTACCATGATTTCGGCATAATATTCGTCCGGATAATCATTGATATCCCATGTCAAATCTTGGTCTTTGTTCAAGGCCCTACCTTCATATCCTGTTTCGCCCATACCCTGATAATTGTTCATCATGTATTTCTCATAGGCAGACATTCTGGTAGTATCCGCGTCCTTAAAGGCATAATCCCCGATTCCTCCATCTTCCGCGCTCAATCCCAGTTCATCGGCAAGAATGGCCAACTTGGTTCTGGTAATGGAATCCTTTACCCAATCCACAAACTGGCGGTACTCACTGTTTGTGATTTCAGTATCATCCATATAAAAGGATGTTACTGTTACGGTCTTAGTAGGTGCATTTAGGGTTTGGGCCATGTCTTCTTCTGACTTACCCATGATAAAGGCGCCCCTTGGAATCAATTCCATTCCATACGGTTTTTCTGGGTACCATTTTTTACCTTGGGCTCCAACTAATTCCCCTTTTGTTTTAGACCCACAACTCGCGAGTAAAAAAACAAATGCTATAGATAACAACAATAGCTTCTTCATACTTTAGGTTAAATTTCGATTTAAGAATGCAAACTGCAATCACTTTTATTACTCTCTAAAACTGCTTTTTAAATAAATTATTGTATTAAAACAGTTTATACTTGAAAAAAAAATTGATTAATTAAGGCCTTTCTTATAGGCTTTAAACCACCTTTCCGGAATATTTTGATTACATGCCTCCAAATAGTCCTTTTCTGTGCATGGTAATAACGCAGGTGTGTTTGATTTAGTATGTGAAGTTAAAATTGATGGGACCTCTACCCACCACCTTTCGGTAAGAGTACTTTTGTAGAATATCAAATCTTCATCATCCGTAGGAACAATAAACTTGGTAAAGGAGTCTTTATTAATGTATGGGGATTCTTTTATTCTAAAATTGACCCCTTCAATAAAGTACCATATTATTTGTGACATCAACTGGAATGACTGTACACTATTTTCGATTTCGTAGAGTCCAAAAAGGGACACCTTATCACTAATTCCTGCATATCGTGCAATTGCACATATCTCCCTTCCGGTAAAGCCATTGGGGGAAAAATTATCCGACAAGCCTATATCGGCCGCTCTAATGGCTCGCGCATCCAAGCTCACGATGTCCGCATTTCTCAAAACAGGTTCTGACAGGGAAACGTCAAAGGCAATCTCCCCCAAGCGATAGGCATCAAAGAGCAGTCGTTCCATTAGGTCGATTTCCTCCTGGGCGTTAAAATAGCTTTGATAACCAATATTTGAAAAATTAAAAAGATTGTTTGGCTTGTCCGTTATGATCTTGCTCATATAAGAATTGGAGGATATCAGTTCTTCAGCATCTCCAAAATCGAACCGACTATCAACCGCCACTAGGTTGATCATATTCTTAATACCATCAAAGGCCCTATAGGTTGGATAGGTAATATCCTGGGTGGCACCTATCACTATGGGTATGATATTCTCCTCGAGCAGACCCGCTACTATTTCCTTGACCACAAAATAGGAATCGTCTACCGTTTCCCCTTCCTCCACATCGCCCAAATCAACAATTGTAGAGTTCCAATTGCCCAACATAAGTTTGTACAGTTGGAGGCGAAGACCTGAAATATCCAGACGCTCCATTTTTTTCTCGAAAGCGTTTCTGGATTCGTGAACCCCGAAGATAGCGATCGTGGCGTTGGCCAACACCGGCAGACCTTTACGTTCTGTATGCTTAAAGATATTCTTTCCCAGTGCCTGAGGGGGAAGTAATTCGCAATGGGCCAGTACCTTATCCTCTACAGGAACCAAAAAATCAAATGCCATAGTTATTTCTTCGCTTTAGGTTTTGCCTTTGCTTTAGGTTTTGCTTTTGCCTTTGCTTTTTTCTTGGGCGTCTTCTTTTCTATCAATGCCTTGGCATCTTCCAGGCTAAATTTGGTAGCATCCACCTCTTTGGAGAGTTCAACCTTGATCTTCCCTTTCAAAATATTGTGCCTGCCCCATCTGGCCTTTTCTATGCGTATCCCTTCCTCTGGCCAATCTTGGACCAATTTATCAATCTCTTTCTGTTTTTTAGCTTCTATCAGCTCAACAATATCTTCTTTGGTAAGGTTATCAAAATCGTACTTCTTGTTCACATTGATGAACATGCCGTCCCATTTTATAAATGGTCCGAAGCGTCCGGTTCCTTTTGTCACCCCTTTTTCCTCATACATGGCAATTGGAGCATCAGCCAGTTCCTTTTCCTGAATAAGTTCTGCGGCCCGTTCCATGGTGATATCCAAAGCACTTTCACCGGGAGCCATGGAAACAAATGTTTTCCCAAATCTTACATAGGGGCCAAACCTTCCTACATTGGCCTCTACTTCCTCTCCTTTGTAAACTCCCAGTTTCCTTGGCAGTTTAAAGAGGTCCATGGCCTCCTCAAAGGTTATTGAACTCAAGGAATGTTCTGGCAACAAACTTGCAAATAAGGGCTTATCTTCATCTTCTACCGTTCCAATCTGAACCATTGGCCCGAATCTTCCCAAGCGAACAGAAACCTGTCTGCCCGATTTTGGATCTTTCCCCAAAATACGTTCGCCACTGGCGCGATCGGCATTTTCCTCAACATCTATGACATTGGGGTGAAAGTCCTTATAGAAATTACTCATTACCTTTTGCCAATCCTCTTCTCCTGCCGCAATCTCATCAAAATTCTCTTCTACCTTGGCTGTAAAGTTGTAATCTAAAATATTTGCGAAATGGTCCACCAAGAAATCGGTGACGATCATTCCAATATCCGTTGGTACTAATTTCCCCTTGTCCGAACCTACTTTTTCCGTAAGTTCTTTTGTCGTTAACTTATCCCCTATAAGCACTAATTGCATATAGTTCCTTTCCGTGCCTTCGATGCTGCCTTTTTCAACATAACCCCTATTTTGAATAGTGGATATGGTTGGGGCGTAGGTAGATGGTCTTCCAATTCCCAGTTCCTCCAACTTTTTCACCAAAGAGGCTTCACTATACCTGTATGGTGCTCTTGAAAATCGTTCTGTAGCGGATATATTGGTATTGGCAAGGTTCTCCCCTTCTTTCATGGCCGGCAACATCCCGTCCTGTTCTTCCCCCATATCCTCATCATCGATCCCCTCCATATAGACTTTAAGGAAACCATCGAACTTGATCACCTCGCCGTTGGCACTGAACTCGTCCTTATGGGTACTGGCACTGATCTTTACATTGGTACGTTCCAGTTGTGCATCGCTCATTTGCGAGGCTAGGGTTCGTTTCCAGATTAGATCGTAAAGTTTGGATTGGTCGCGATCCAAGGAAGGCGACTGTATTTTCATATCCGTGGGACGAATGGCCTCATGGGCTTCTTGGGCCCCTTTGGACTTGCCGGTAAAATTCCTTACCGTACTGTATTCCTTACCGTAATTGCTGATAATGGCATCCTTGGCTTCTACCAAGGCCTCTTTAGAGAGGTTGACACTATCCGTTCTCATATAGGTGATCAATCCCGCCTCATACAAACGTTGTGCTACCTGCATGGTCTTGCCCACGGAAAAATAGATCTTCCTGGAAGCCTCCTGTTGTAAAGTAGAGGTGGTAAAAGGGGCCGCGGGTGATTTTTTGGCTGGTTTCTTATCTAGGCTGCCAACAGAAAAGTTGGCGCCAATATTTTGTTTTAAAAATGTTTCGGCCTCGGCTTGCGATGAAAATGTCTTATTCATCTTAGCTGAAAAGGCGGTTCCTTCCTTCGTTTTGAAAACCCCGGAGACCTTAAATGAAGCTTCCGGAGAAAATCCTTCAATATCCCTTTCACGTTCCACGATTAATCGTACGGCAACGGATTGTACCCTTCCAGCTGACAGTCCCGGTTTAATTTTTTTCCAAAGTACAGGGGAAAGTTCATAACCTACCAACCTATCCAACACCCTTCGTGCCTGCTGGGCATTGACCAGATTGTAATTTATTTCACGAGGGTTTTCTATCGCTCGCTGAATAGCGGATTTGGTAATAGAGTTAAAAACAATTCTTTTGGTCTTTGCCTTATCCAGATTTAGCTCTTCCGCCAAATGCCAGGATATGGCCTCCCCTTCTCTATCCTCATCACTCGCCAACCAAATGGTCTCTGCTTTTTGGGCAAGGTCCTTTAGTTTTTTTACGAGCGCCTTTTTATCGCTGTCAACAATATATTTTGGTTTAAAACCATTCTCCACGTCAACTCCCAACTCCTTAGAGGGCAGATCGGCAATATGTCCAAAACTGGATTCTACCTTATAATCCTTCCCTAAAAATTTCTCTATTGTTTTTGCTTTAGCAGGCGACTCTACAATTACTAAATTCTTTGCCATTCAATCTTTTTTGGTGTCACAAAAGTATATCAATTTTTTTATTTAATGCTTTATCCCATGGTCACATATAATAAAACACCCTTTCTATAAGGATGCCTAGGCTATTTACGTGTCTTTTTATCAGTCCAAATTCAAGGAACTTAGAAATTCTATCCCTCCTTCTTGATATCTGTATTGATGTAATACGTCTTCTCCCACCATCAAAAGTTGATCTTCCAATGGAATAACATCGAACGTGACAATGTCCTTAAAATGATCCAATAATTTTAAATCATCGATTTGACTTTTGTCATACACCTTCAAACCCGATTCCCCATCGCAAACAAATAACATATCTCCCCTGAAACCCAGACCATAGGGTCCGTCCATGGCGTAGTTCTTCGCCAAAACGGGATTGCTAATATTTGAAATATCCACAATGAACAGACCACTTTCTGTTGCCCCACAGGCATTACCCCCTCTCAATGTTACATAGGCATACCTATCATCCACAACAACCGGGTCACAGGCAGTTCCATGTTGGAATTCTGAAATAAAACTTGGGGCAGCCGGGGAAGATATATCATATATATACATCCCACTCTTACTTCCCAAAAACAAATTATTTCCTTTATTAAAAATAGTCTCAATATCAAAACCGGCAAATACGGATTCCAAAGCTAGGGGGTTCTCCAAATTTTGGATTTCAAAAACATTGATATTATGGCTATCCACGGCATACAGATAATCGGATACTATTTTAAAACGTGCCATGGAGCCACCTTCCCCTACCGAACCGTCACTCAATGATTCAGCCATTGCAAAATCTACGGTCCCCCACCTATTTTGGTATTCCTCTACCAATCTTCTTTCTGTTACGACTTCCCAACCAATAATAATTTCATTGGCAGTATCAATGGCACCGAATTCAAAAAAATCAGCCTCGGCAGGAAAGACCACATTGTCCCCCAGCACATTTTCCAATCTGTTCACCTGCTGGATATTGGAAATATCGGAAATATCAAAAACAAGGAGATCTGTTATGCTATCAGCATAGAGGAAATTATCCTTAACGGCAATATCCACATTACCGGCAATTTTAATAAATGCTATTTTTTGGGGAGCTTTTGGATTACTATTGTCGATGACATGCACGCCCTTGTATAGATCGTTGATAAAGATGAAGTTCTGGTAAGCGTAAAGCTTTCCGGATTCCTTTATGGGCACGGGAGGCAAAATTTCAACATTGTTCTTAAAATCGGTCACAAGCATGGTCATGGGCTTTGCCACGAGATAATCAGCGTAAATACTATCATCCTGTTTTTCGTTACATGCACCTATTCCTATTAAGAGAATCAATAGGAAGGGTATTCTTATTTTTGACATCATCTTGAAGAATTTAATAGGTTCATAAACTTTGGATGGGCATTCGCATAAAAAGTTGCGCTAATTTTTGATAAATATTTAACTGTCATATTGTCACGAATCTTCAATTAATCCTATCTTTGCACGCCTATTTAGGTTAATGGCAATTAAGATACCATGGAGAAGATTATAGATGAATCGGTTCAGGGGACTTCCCTGGCCGTAGGGAAAAACCAAGAAAACAAACGAAAACTTTACATAGAGAGTTATGGCTGTGCCATGAACTTTTCAGATAGTGAAATTGTCGCTTCCATTTTGGCCAATGAAGGGTTTAATACTACCGACAACTTGGAGGAGGCAGATCTTGTCCTTGTGAACACCTGTTCCATAAGGGAAAAAGCAGAGCTTACGGTCCGCAAGCGGTTGGAAAAATTCAATGCCGTAAAAAAATATAGGCCACAGATGAAGGTTGGGGTTTTGGGCTGTATGGCAGAACGCCTTAAGACCAAATTGTTGGAAGAGGAAAAAATAGTGGATATGGTCGTAGGGCCTGATGCCTATAAAGATCTACCCAATCTGATAAAAGAGATCGACGAAGGCAGAAATGCGGTAAACGTGATCCTTTCCAAAGAGGAGACCTATGGGGATATAGCACCGGTTCGCCTCCAATCAAATGGGGTTACGGCCTTTGTTTCCATTACCCGAGGCTGTGACAACATGTGCACTTTTTGTGTCGTTCCTTTCACGAGGGGCCGTGAACGCAGCAGGGACCCCCAATCTATCTTGGAAGAGGTAAACGACCTTTGCGCTAAAGGCTTTAAGGAAATCACCCTCTTGGGACAAAATGTAGATAGCTACTTATGGTACGGCGGGGGACTTAAAAAAGATTTTGATATTGCCAGCGAGATGCAAAAAGCAACCGCGGTCAATTTTTCCAATCTATTGGATATGGCAGCCATCGCCCAACCCAAACTTAGAATCCGATTTTCCACCTCCAACCCTCAGGATATGACCTTAGATGTGATCCGTGTGATGACAAAGCATCGGAATATTTGCAACTATATACATTTACCGGTACAGAGCGGAAGCAATAGGATCTTAAAGGCAATGAACCGTTTGCACACCAGGGAGGAATACTTCGAACTCATAGACAACATCAGACAAATAATCCCTACCTGTTCCATTTCCCAAGATATGATCTCAGGATTCCCTTCGGAAACCGAGGAGGACCACCAGGACACCCTTTCATTGATGGAAAAGGTGAAATACGATTTTGGATACATGTACGCCTATTCAGAAAGACCGGGTACCCTTGCAGAACGCAAGATGGAAGATGATGTTCCCGAACCTGTCAAAAAAAGAAGGTTGGCAGAGATCATCGCCCTACAAAGGGAACATGGCCATTACAGAACCAAACAACACGTAGGAAAAATAGAAGAGGTCCTGATTGAAGGGGCTTCAAAAAAATCCGATGCGGATTGGATGGGCAGGAACACCCAGAGCACCGTGGTAGTTTTCCCAAAGGAAAATTACAACGTAGGAGATTTTGTAAACGTTAAAATAAACGATTGTACCTCTGCCACTCTAATTGGAGAAGCAGTAGGCTACAGTGACAACAATTAACAATAAGGACTAGGAACAAGGACAAGATCAATTTTTGCCCTTGGGACAAACCCTTAACGCACATATAAATATGGAATCGGTACAAGCCATAAAACAACGATTTGAAATCATCGGGAACGATGTAAAACTCAATAGGGCCATAGAAAAGGCAATTCAAGTGGCTCCCACCGACATTTCGGTTTTGGTCACTGGAGAGAGCGGGGTGGGCAAAGAGGCTATTCCCAAAATCATCCATGCCTTATCCCATAGAAAACATGCCAAATATATTCCCGTAAACTGCGGTGCAATTCCCGAAGGCACCATAGACAGTGAGCTCTTCGGCCATGAAAAAGGAGCCTTTACAGGAGCAACAGCTTCCCGGAGTGGTTATTTTGAAGTTGCCGATGGTGGGACAATTTTTTTGGATGAAGTCGGAGAATTACCGCTTACCACCCAGGTTCGTCTTTTAAGGGTTTTGGAAAATGGGGAGTTTTTAAAAGTAGGTTCCTCACAGGTCCAAAAAACAGATGTTCGCATCGTTGCGGCGACCAATGTGAATATGTTCGAGGCCATAAAAAAAGAAAGGTTCAGGGAAGACCTTTACTACAGGCTCAGTACGGTAGAGATCAATATTCCACCATTGCGCGACAGAAAGGAAGACATCCATTTACTGTTTAGAAAATTTGCTTCCGACTTTGGTCAGAAATACAAAATGCCCACCATCCGCCTTGAAGATGATGCGGTTGAAATATTATCTAAATATCGATGGCCAGGGAACATTAGACAATTACGGAACATAGCAGAACAAATCTCAGTTTTAGAAGAACAAAGAGCTATTTCTTTTACCACGTTAAAAGGCTACCTTCCCAATTCCAGTGGCTCCAATTTGCCCGCGGTCATCAAACAGGAACGAAAGGAAAGTGAGTTCAGTAATGAGCGTGAAATTCTTTACAAGGTTCTTTTTGACATGAAGGGCGATTTGAACGACCTTAAAAAACTAACATTGGAACTGTTGAAAAACAACGACACCGAAAAGGTACAGGAAGAGAACGAGAACCTGATCCGCAAAATATATGGGAAGGAAGGAGATGAGGACGATTTTTCAGAAGAGGAAGAACAGCGAAGTGAGCTGGCAGTATTAAGCCTCCCGGAACCAAAAACAGAAAACGCTTCCCCAAAGTCCATGCCAGGGGACAAGTATCATTTTGCAGAGGAAATTGAAGAAGAGGAAACCCTATCTTTACACGAAAAGGAAATTGAATTGATCAAGAAATCTTTAGAACGCAATAAGGGCAAAAGGAAAGCCGCCGCAGCGGAATTGGGCATTTCGGAACGCACATTGTACCGCAAGATCAAACAATACAATCTATAATTATGTCCAGAATAAAAAATATAGCCGCACTACTCTTGGTTATGATCACCTTTCACGGATGTGGGGTATATAACTTTACCGGTGGAAACGTAGGAACCGCAACGACTTTTCAGGTAAATTATTTTCAGAATTATGCGGCCCAAAGTCCGGGCTCTACCATTGAGCCCAATCTGGATCGGGATTTCACCTTGGCCCTTCAAGATCTAATTTTAAATCAGACCAGTCTGGATCTGGTCACTGCCGGAGGTGATCTGACCTACGAAGGGGAAATCATTGAATATAGGGTAGTTCCCATGACGGCGACCTCCAACCAGACGGCCGCCCAAAACAGATTGACGATCGGGGTTAAGGTTCGCTTTTTCAATAAGACCAAAGAAGATTCAGATTTTGAGAAGAATTTTTCGTTCTTTTATGATTACGATGCCAACACCCTTTTGGATAGTGTAAAAGGCGAGGCACATGAGGTTATTTTTGAAAGGATAACCCAAGATATTTTTAATGCATCATTAGCAGATTGGTAGGTAGGTATGAACGTATCGGATTTTACATTTCTATTGCAACATCCAAACAAGGTAGCTTCCCCAGTGCAGACTAAGCATTTGGAGGATATTATTGAAGAATACCCCTATTTTCAAGCGGCGCGTGCCATCCACCTAAAAGGGCTTAAAAATTTGAACAGTTTCAAATTCAACAACGCCCTTAAAGTTACCGCTGCCCACACGACGGATAGGGATGTTCTTTTTGACTTTATCACTTCCAGGGATTTTCTACAGAACGCCATAGCAGATTCCATTTCCGGGAGGAGCCTATCCATCAATGAACATGAGATCGTTGCAGAGGAGGTTGCTACAGATGCCCCTATTGAAGCACTGCTCAATGAAAGTTCCGAGGACAAACCTTTACCACAGAACGTGAAAGAGGCAGAGCAAATTTTGGACCCGGCCCTTTTCAAATCAATGGATCCCCTTATGGACAAGGCCATTGCCGATGCAAAAAAAGAAGCCAAAAAAGAATTAGAAATTGGAAAGCCGCTCCCCTTTACCAAAAAAGAAAAATATTCCTTTACGGAATGGCTTCAACTTACCTCAGCAACACCTATAGAACGGGAACCGCTAAAGAAAAAGGACCCAACCTTACCATTGGACAGTGAAGGAGCGTTTAAGGAAGAGGAAGATATGGCCAAAAGGAAAAAGTTCGACCTCATCGATAAGTTCATTGAAAACAATCCAAAAATTGTTCCCCGGGAAAAAATAGAAAAAGTAGACATTTCCGAGTCCCTAAAAATGGACAAGAACGAACTCATGACCGAGACCCTGGCCAAAGTTTATTTGGAACAGAAAAAATATAAAAAAGCGATACAGGCCTACAAAATTTTAAGTTTGAAATATCCAGAAAAAAGTAGTTCCTTTGCAGACCGAATTAAAACGGTAGAGAGAATACAAAAAGAAAACTAATAATATAATGAGTACATTTTCAATTTTCCTTATCCTTATCATTGTTGTTTGCCTGCTATTGGTCTTAGTTATCATGGTGCAAAACCCTAAAGGCGGCGGATTATCCTCTTCTTTTGGAGGAGGCGGAACCCAAGTGGTGGGTGGCGTTAAAAAAACAGGAGACTTCTTGGATAAGAGTACCTGGACTTTGGCAACATTACTGATCGTTTTGATCTTGTTGTCCAATGTGGCCATAAAAGGCACCCTAGGCAACAACGACTCCAAATTATTACAAGGGAATGATATAGAAACTACGGTTCCTGAAAGTTTGCCGGAAGCTTTACCTACAACGGATGAAGCAGCGCCATTGAAAAACAAGGAGTAAAACACATACTATATAGTACTATAAAATGCCAGCCTGAATGACAAGCTGGCATTTTTGTTTTACAATATGTCAGTTTTAAACCCTTGGCATAATTTCTGCCATACATTAAACCAGCAATTTAAAATTTAAAACTAAAAATATGTCTAAAGTAAACATCAAACCATTAGCGGATAGGGTTCTTATAGAGCCTATGGCTGCTGAAACAAAAACTGCCTCAGGTATTTACATTCCAGAGACCGCAAAAGAAAAACCACAACAAGGCAAGGTAGTGGCCGTTGGTCCTGGCACTAAAGACGACAAAATAACAGTAAAAATTGGTGATACGGTTCTTTACGGAAAGTATACCGGTACCGAATTAAAATTAGAAGGTAAGGATTACCTTATCATGCGCGAAAGTGACATTTTTGCAATTATTTAATAACAAAAACAACTAAGAAAATGGCAAAACATATAAAATTTGATATAGAAGCACGTGATGGCCTAAAAAGAGGTGTAGATGCCTTGGCAAACGCCGTAAAAGTAACCTTGGGACCAAAAGGAAGAAACGTTATCATCAGCAAATCCTTTGGAGCACCAATGGTGACCAAAGATGGTGTTACCGTAGCAAAAGAAATTGAATTGGCAGATCCCCTGGAAAATATGGGTGCTCAAATGGTAAAAGAAGTTGCTTCCAAAACCAACGATCTTGCTGGAGATGGCACAACCACTGCAACCGTATTGGCACAAGCAATTGTAAAAGAAGGACTAAAAAACGTTGCCGCTGGAGCCAATCCAATGGATCTTAAAAGAGGAATAGACAAGGCCGTTGAGGCTATCGTTGCCGATTTGGCCAAACAGACCCAAAAAGTTGGTGATTCTTCTGAAAAAATAAAACAAATAGCATCTATTTCAGCTAACAATGATGATACGATTGGGGAGCTTATCGCCCAAGCTTTCGGAAAAGTAGGAAAAGAAGGTGTTATCACTGTTGAGGAAGCAAAAGGAACAGACACTTATGTGGATGTTGTGGAAGGCATGCAATTCGATAGAGGATACCTATCTCCATACTTTGTGACTGATTCTGAAAAGATGATGACCAATTTAGAGAATCCATATATCCTTTTGTTCGATAAGAAAATATCTTCCATGAAGGATCTTCTTCCTGTATTGGAGCCAGTGGCCCAATCTGGAAAACCACTTTTGATCATTGCTGAAGATGTCGACGGTGAGGCATTGGCAACTTTGGTAGTGAACAAATTAAGGGGTTCTTTAAAAATTGCCGCTGTTAAAGCGCCAGGATTTGGAGACAGAAGAAAAGCAATGTTGGAAGACATCGCTATATTGACCGGTGGTACCGTAATTTCGGAAGAAAGAGGTTTTACCTTGGAAAACGCAACCTTGGACATGTTGGGTACTTGTGAAAAAGTAACCATTGATAAGGACAACACTACCATAGTTAATGGAGCTGGTAATGCAAGTGACATTAAAACAAGGGTAAACCAGATCAAATCCCAAATTGAAAGCACTACCTCTGATTATGATAAAGAAAAACTACAGGAACGTTTGGCCAAATTGGCCGGTGGTGTAGCTGTACTTTATGTAGGCGCTGCCTCTGAAGTTGAGATGAAGGAGAAAAAAGACCGTGTTGATGATGCCCTACACGCAACAAGAGCCGCAGTAGAAGAAGGTATTGTTGCTGGAGGTGGAGTTGCCTTGGTGCGTGCCAAAGCAGTTCTTGCATCGGTAAAGGTAGAAAATGCAGATGAAGAAACAGGATTGCAGATTGTTGCAAGGGCCATTGAATCTCCTCTGAGAACCATCGTGGAAAATGCAGGTGGAGAAGGTTCTGTTGTTGTTGCCAAGGTATTGGAAGGCAAAGGTAATTTTGGTTACGATGCCAAATCTGAAACCTATGTGGACATGCTTAAAGCAGGTATCATAGATCCTAAGAAAGTAACCAGGGTAGCATTGGAAAATGCCGCTTCTGTTGCCGGAATGATATTGACCACAGAATGTGCATTGGTAGATATTAAAGAAGAATCTCCTGCAGGACCATCAATGGGTGGCGGTATGCCAGGAATGATGTAAAAGGCAAACACCTTAAGCATTTATAGAATTTTAAAAAAAAACGCTCTGGAATCCAGAGCGTTTTTTTATGGTCTAATGTTTTTTACTATCGTCAGTATTGTCTTCCCGGTAACGGCAGCAAGGATGAACCTGTTCATAAGCTTCCTTGGTAGCCTTAAGTTCTTTGGTATCATGGCCCACCGCCACTAAGACCGTCTTTATTTCCATGGAGTTGGTCTTCCTCTCATCGATAATTAAAGATAGTTGGTGCGAAGGGATATCCCAAAGGGCATACTTTACTCCCGGCACTCCCAAGGCAGCCTTTTCAATGCGCATTTTGCACATCTCGCATTTCCCATCAACCTCCATGGTCATCTTCTTGTTTTTATCCTGGGCGTAGGTCGCCAAGGAGATACAAAGCATCACTATTGCTAAAATTCCTTTTTTCATGTTTTTAATTTTAAGTTAATATGTAGCTCCCCTTAGTTGGAGAACCAAAAAGTAAATTATAATTTATATCTAAATCCGGCATAATACATACTGCCCATGATAGGGGCATAAACAATGTTTGTATCAAAATAGGGGCCAAAAGGGTCATCTGCACCCAGTATCGCCCTATCCTGCATAAAATTAGTCAAATTCTCCCCACCAACATACATTTCAAAGTGTTTGGAAAACACCTTGGTTACTTGGGCGTTCATCAAACTGTAAGGCGCAGAGGTCGCCCCCAATTGATATTCCGATGGGTTGTTGGAAGTGTTGGGCAAACGTTGCTCCCCGACAGTGTGCAACGTATAATCAAAACGCCATTGGGCCCCATTTTCTTTAGGCACGGTCACATACCCAACGTTGGCAAAAAATCTATTTTTGGCCTGGAGCGGTTTTTGTAATTTGCCAGAATTATAATCGGTCGTTACGTCATAGTTCTTGTAAGCCGCACGGACCTCTACATTTTTAAACACCTCATAATCCACCTCTACCTGGAAACTGTTCGCATAGCTTTTTCCATCCAAATTATAGAACGAAATTTCCTGGGGATTCTCCCAATCTACCACAATTTGGTTTTCAAAATCGGTGCGGTAATAATCCAAAGTCACATTCCCCTTTCTATTAAAGAGGTTAAAGCCCTGTAAAAAGCTTACCCCATAGTTCCAGGCCACTTCCGGATCCAGTCCGTAGATTTCACCTCCCCTGTTATCGACATTGATCTGTCTGGAAGAACCAAATAACTGTTGGTTTTCAGCAAAAATATTCGCTGCCCTTCTCCCCTTTCCAAAAGACCCCCTTAAACTGGCATTTTCCCATGGGGTATAACGCACATGCAATCTGGGCGTAACAAAGGTACCCAACCTATTGTGAGTATCCACACGAAGCCCGGCCACCAAACTCAATTTCTCCAAATTATCATAGCTATACTCAAAAAAAGCGCCCAAGGAATTGTCCATACGCCCATAGTCTTGTGTATTTACAATTTCATCATAGGTATCCAAGGCAAAGGTCAGCCCTGTTTTAAACTTGTGCTGGGTATTGCCTAAGATAGAATTAAAAATAGCATTGGAATAGAGACTGTGATGGTCTATATCATATTGATTGAAACCATAATAAGATTCTTGTTTATGCATGCTATATGATGCCTGAAACCCCAAACTTTGAAAGGGCAGTTCTGGAAAAACATATCCCAACTTAATCGACGTATCAAAGCGACGGGTATCTATTTCCCCGCCCCATGAATTGGTCGTGAATTTGTCCAAATCCGGATCAAAATCGGTCTGTCCCACCTGCTTTTCATCGTTCAAAAAACGAACATTCAAAAAGCTGATAAAACCGGTCTCCGGATTTTGATATTGCCAACGGTTCATCACATTGATCTGATTCGCCAAGGGCACATCCAAAAATCCATCCCCATTGTCATCCACAGTTGCATTTCGCAGGTTTCCATGTACATAAAGCCCCGTACTCCATTTATCGGTCAGCTTTCTATTGACATGGGTATTAAGCTCGTACCTCCCATTTAATGCGGCATATCCATTTACAAACAGCTCACTATCGGTAAGTGGTTTCACCAATTCCGTGTTGATCTGTCCGGAAATACTTTCATATCCGTTGACCACGCTTCCCGCCCCTTTGGTAATCTGTATACTCTCTACCCAAGTGCCTGGAGTAAAGGTTAACCCAAAAGCCTGGGAAGCACCGCGGACCATAGGAATGTTCTCTTGCGTAATGAGCAGGTACGGACTGGTCAGTCCCAGCATCTGTATCTGTTTGGTCCCTGTTAGCGCATCCGTAAAGTTTACGTCGATAGACGGATTGGTCTCAAAGCTTTCCGAAAGGTTGCAACATGCCGCCTTAAGAAGTTCCGCACTGTTGATCGTAACCACATTTTGAGCACCAAAAAATGTCTTTTGCAAAGCATCCCTCTTCTTCTCCACAACCACCTCATTCAACATATTTGAGGGTTGTAAAGAGTGATAAAGCATTTTTGGGCCATTGACGATTAGCGTATCGGTCTTGAAACCGACATAACTTATGACCAATTTATTGTACTCCTTGGAATAGGGAATGGAAAATAAACCCTGTTCATTGGTCATGGTACCAATCTGTGAATTCAGCCAATAGACATTGGCCCCGGTGAGACCCATGTGCTTGTTGTCCTCATTGGCCTCCATTACCATACCTTCCACCTTTTCTTGAGAGGTTGCCATGATAGGCAAGAACAATAAGATATATAAATAGTATTTCATTTAATTTTTTTTAAATACTTGAAACATGGAATTGAAGCCAAGGGCGGTCTCAATTCTGTTTTCCCCTCCAATATTGATTGGAAAGAATAAGGTATCATCTAAAAAAAATCAAATTAAAAAGACCTGATCAAGAAGCTGCACGTTCCTGACCAATGTAGGAGGTAAATAGGTGTTATAAGATGTAATGTTAACATCCGCCCCTTCAAATAAAGCATAAGGGGTATTTGATACGGTAAAAAACAACTGTAGAACTCTAGAACTATCATCATGGGACGATGTCAGGTTGTCCTGACCTACAATCACCGCTATTTCTTCGACACAACAGGAAAGGTTGCGCCATTCATCACTTTCTGAATTTGCAACCGTTGACTGGTCCATACCACATTTTTCAGCATGGCCAAAAAAAACAATATCCACTAAGGATTTTCCACAATAATGCATTCCAATTGTCCATGAGACAGTGGAGGCCATTAGAAAGAGGGCCATGGTTATAGAAAAAACTTTTTGAAATATTGATTTCATGGGCCCAAAAATACAAAATAAACTACAGCCCCCTTAAATACATATCCCTATTAAATTAATTTTTATATCAATGCAACGTAATTTTTAAATAAAAAAGGCGACCTAGAAAATCTATTTAAATATTTTTGCAAAAAATGATCCTGATGTCAGCTACTTTAAGACCACAAGTTTTATCCATACTTGATAATACAACTACAGATGTAGATACCAAACTGCAAAAGATCTGTGAACTTTTAAAAGAAAATATTGCCCATTATGACTGGGTAGGCTTTTACTTTAAGAACGGAGATAAAAATGAACTAAAGTTGGGGCCCTACGCCGGTGCAGCTACAGACCATACCATAATTCCCTTTGGAAAAGGTATTTGCGGACAAGTGGCCGTATCCAATCAAAATTTCGTGGTTCCAGATGTTAAGGCACAGGACAATTATATTGCTTGTAGCATTACCGTTAAGGCCGAGATAGTGATCCCCTTGTTTGTAAACGGGGAAAACGTGGGACAAATAGACATAGATTCCAATACTCCTGACCCATTTACACCCGAGGATGAACGCTTTTTGGAATTCGTAAATGAAGAAGTGGCCAAAATTCTTTAATACTTTGGTTGTTTTGTTGATAACAGGCCCCCTTTTTTGAAGGCAATAAACTACTTTTGTGTCCTTATTAATTTCTTTAGATAAGCACACACAAAATGAGTACCACAAAAAAAGCAACTTCGGCTCTAATTTCTGTATTTCACAAAGACGGTCTAGCGCCCATAGTACAAAAATTAAATGAACTAGGAATCACTATTTACTCTACTGGGGGAACAGAAAATTTTATTAAAGAATTGGGATTAGATGTGGTTCCCGTTGAGGATGTGACCAGTTATCCTTCTATTTTAGGAGGCAGGGTAAAGACCTTGCATCCAAAGGTTTTTGGAGGTATTTTAAACAGACAGGACCATCAAGGAGACCAGGAACAATTAAAGGAATTTGATATCCCTCAATTGGATATTGTCATTGTTGACCTTTATCCTTTTGAAAAAACCGTTGCCAGTGGAGCTTCGGATCAAGATATAATAGAAAAAATTGATATTGGCGGCATTTCTTTGATCAGGGCAGCAGCCAAAAACTTCAAGGATGTCCTTTGTGTTTCCTCCATGGAGGATTACAGCGAAGTCTTGGAGTTGATTACGGAAGGTAAGGGCAGCACAACTTTGGAGGATCGCAAGAGATTTGCGGCCAAATCCTTTAATGTTTCCTCCCATTACGATACGGCCATTTTCAATTACTTCAACAAAAACCATGAAGAAGCTGTATTAAAAATTAGTGAACGTAATGGACAGGTCTTACGTTATGGGGAAAACCCGCATCAGAAAGGATTTTTCTTTGGGGATTTTGATGCCATGTTCAATAAAGTGCACGGCAAGGAACTTTCTTACAACAACCTATTGGATGTTGATGCGGCAGTGAACTTAATGAATGAATTCAAAAATGACGCCCCTACCTTTGCCATTTTAAAACACAACAATGCCTGTGGCCTTGCAATGAGGGACACCCTTCACCAAGCCTACGTGGATGCCCTAGCTGGGGATCCGGTTTCTGCCTTTGGCGGGGTATTGATCAGTAATAAGGAAATAGACAAGGCAACAGCAGAGGAAATACACCAATTGTTCTGCGAAGTTGTAATTGCACCTTCTTACGCCCCAGATGCCCTTGAGATTTTAAAAGGCAAAAAGAACAGGATCATTATGATTCAAAACGATATTGAACTTCCTGAGACCATGGTACGCACCTGCTTAAATGGTGTATTGGTTCAAGGAAGGGACAACATTACGGATGCCGTTGAAGGTTTGACCTATGCCACGGATAACAAGCCGTCTAAAGGCGAGCTTGAGGATTTGATCTTCGCGTCCAAAATATGCAAGCACACCAAATCCAATACAATTGTCTTGGCAAAGGGAAAACAATTGTTCGCCAGTGGCACAGGACAGACCTCTAGGGTAGATGCTCTGAACCAAGCCCTCCACAAAGCCAAGTCCTTCAATTTTGACCTACAAGGGGCGGTTATGGCGAGTGATGCCTTCTTCCCTTTCCCCGATTGTGTTGAGATTGCAGGCAATAGTGGTATTAAAAGTATCATTCAACCAGGAGGGTCTATCAAGGACCAATTAAGTGTGGATTATTGCAATGAAAATGGAATTGCAATGGTAATGACGGGTACGCGTCATTTTAAACATTAATTTTGTTACTTTCACCGATAAAAACTACTTTTAATCCGAAACCAAATTTGTATAAATGGGATTTTTTGATTTCTTGACCGAGGAGATAGCCATAGATTTAGGAACGGCTAACACTCTTATAATTCATAACGACAAAGTAGTCGTTGACAGTCCGTCAATAGTTGCTAGAGATCGGATTAGTGGTAAAATAATTGCAGTTGGTAAGGAAGCCAACATGATGCAAGGAAAAACCCATGAGAACATCAAAACCATACGCCCCTTAAAAGATGGGGTAATTGCAGATTTTGACGCTTCGGAAAAGATGATCAATATGTTCATCAAAAATATACCCGCCTTAAAGAAAAAATGGTTCCCACCAGCTTTGCGTATGGTCATTTGTATTCCTTCCGGGATTACAGAGGTAGAAATGCGTGCTGTTAAGGAATCTGCAGAACGGGTTAACGGTAAGGAAGTTTATCTTATCCACGAACCCATGGCCGCAGCTATTGGGATTGGGTTGGACATTATGCAGCCAAAAGGCAACATGATTGTGGATATAGGAGGCGGTACTACCGAGATTGCGGTTATAGCGTTAGGTGGTATCGTTTGTGACAAATCCGTAAAAATTGCGGGTGATGTATTCACCAATGACATTATCTATTACATGCGTACCCAGCACAACCTTTATGTAGGAGAAAGTACCGCAGAAAATATAAAAATAACCATTGGATCCGCAACGGAAGATCTACAGACGCCTCCGGAGGACATGTCGGTTCAAGGAAGGGATTTATTGACAGGAAAACCAAAACAGGTACAAGTCTCGTATAGAGAGATAGCGAAAGCATTGGACAAGTCCATCTTAAGAGTAGAGGATGCTGTTATGGAGACCCTATCACAAACACCCCCAGAATTGGCGGCAGATATCTATAACACCGGAATATACATGGCTGGTGGTGGTTCTATGCTTAGAGGCTTGGACAGAAGATTGTCACAAAAAACTGATTTGCCTGTTTATATTGCCGAAGATCCATTGAGGGCGGTAGTACGGGGAACTGGAATCGCCTTAAAAAACTTGGAACGATACAAAAGTATCCTGATCAAATAATTTGGGAAAACAGCGTACGAGGTCATTTTATCATTAGGCACAACCCTATATGGATGGTCATCTTTGTAACCCACCAAAATAGCAAAAGTGAATGCAACAGATTATTCGATTTATAATAAGATATAAAATCTCATTGCTTTATGTCTTGTTGTTAACAGTTGCCTTTGCCCTGACCGTCCGAACTCATTCCTTTCACAATTCAAAATTTTTCAATTCCGCCAATAGTTTTACCGGAGGTATATACCAGACCACCAATAACTTTACTTCCTATTTTGGACTGGGAACGGAAAATCAAAAACTCTTGGAGGAGAACAGGAGGTTGAAGAGTACCCTCTTAAATTTAAAAGTTCCAGAAGCCATAGAATTGGACACCACCAATACCACTTATGTGGTTACCTCGGCAAGGGTGATCAAGAATAGTTTTGCTAACCTTAGAAACTACATTACGATCAATAAAGGCAAAGCAGACGGGGTGCAACAGGATATGGGGGTCATTACCTCTACTGGTATTTTAGGCATCGTAGAGAATACCTCGGAGCATTTTGCCATTGTGCAGAGTATCTTGAACACCAAATCCAATATCAACGCTAAAATCAAGAATACCGACCGTTTTGGATCTTTGGTATGGAACACTAAAAAGTTTAATGTCGTACAACTAGTGGATATTCCCAGACTGGTACCCTTAAAGATTGGGGATACCATTGTAACAGGGGCAAGCTCCAGTATTTTCCCTGAAAATATACCGATAGGGACCATTAAATCCTTTGACCTTACGACCTCAAAAAGTTATTACAGCATAAATGTTGACCTATTTAATGATATGACCAATATTAAAAACGTTTATATCATCAACAACCTAGAAAGACCTGAGTTATTACAATTGGAATCTAAAATAGAAAATGGCCAGTAAATACTATTTTATAAATATCGCTCGCTTTGTACTGCTTGTATTTTTTCAGGTACTTGTGTTCAATCACCTTAATTTCTTTGGATATATAAACCCAATGGTTTATATTCTATTCATATACTGGTACCCTATCAAAGAAAACAGAACGCTTTTTCTTTTGATAAGTTTCTTTTTGGGGCTGGCCATCGATCTCTTTTCGGATACCATGGCCATACATACGGCCGCCATCATAACCATTGCCTATTTAAGACCAAGTATTATGCGGTTTTGCTTTGGTGTGAACTATGAATTTCAGAGTTTTAAACTTTCTAATAGCACTAGAGCACAACAAATTACGTTTATTGCATTATTAATAATAATACATCACACCGTATACTTTTCACTCGAAATTTTCAGTTTCGACAATTTACTGGTAATTTTGAAAAAAATAGCATCGACCAGCGCCATGACGTTATTAGTATGTTTATTGGCAAGTTCACTGTTTAGCACTAAAAAGAATGAATAAGTTTCTTCTTTCTACCATCATTATTATTATAGGAATCACCTTCATAGGTAGACTTTCCTATCTGCAGGTATTTAACAATACCCGCGAAAAAGTATCTGAGGATGTAGCGGTAAAGGCCATTTATGATTATCCGGAAAGGGGCTATATCTATGATAGAAATGGGGAGTTGCTTGTTGCAAACCAGCCAGCCTATGATGTCATGGTCATTCCCAAAGATGTAAAACCCTTGGACACATTGGAATTTTGCAACCTTTTGGGACTGGAAAAAGAACAGTTCATAAAAAATTTAAACAAGGCCAAAGTATATTCCCCGAGGCTTCCTTCAGTTTTGGTCCATCAAATGTCAAAGGAAGACTATGCGCGTCTCCAAGAAAAAATGAGGAAATACGACGGTTTTTATATCCAAAAAAGATCGTTGCGGTATTATGCCACCAATAGCGGAGCCAATGTGTTGGGCTATATCAGTGAGGTAAATGAACAAGATCTTGCGAACAACCCATATTACAAACAAGGGGAATTACTGGGAAAAACTGGAATAGAAAAAGAATACGAAGATATTCTAAGAGGAAAAAAAGGAGTAAAATATATTCAAAAAGACCGTTTTAACAGGGACATTGGCCCTTATAAAAATGGAACCTTGGACACCTTGCCCGAGCAAGGCAAAGAAATTCATGTAACCTTGGACAAAAATCTTCAGGAATATGGGCAGTCATTAATGCATGGAAAGCATGGTGGTATTGTTGCCATTGAGCCCGGCACAGGAGAAATTTTGGCTCTCATTTCGGGTCCAACATATGACCCGGCCCTCTTGGTGGGAAGGGAGAGATCCAAAAATTACACAGAACTATATTATGACTCAATCTCCAAACCTACCTATGACAGAAGCCTTTTGGCAGAAACCTCTCCAGGTTCTCCTTTTAAAATACTGAACGCACTTGTTGCTTTGCAGGTAGGCGCCATAACGCCGGAGACCAAAATTATGTGTTATCACGGATTTTATGTAGGAAGCACAAAAAGGGGGTGCCACTGTGGTGGAGGAATGAGGGATATGACCTCTGGTATTTACAATTCCTGCAATGCTTATTTTGCCGGCACCTTTAGAAAAATATATGAACAATATCCGACCACGGATCAGGGCATGGATGTGTGGGAAAAACACATGAAAAGTTTTGGCCTTGGGGATTTCCTAGGATATGACCTACCAACGGGGAAAAGAGGAAGAATTCCCAGCAAGGAGTACTACGATAAATGGTATGGGGATAACCGGTGGTCTTCTTCTTATATAATATCCAATTCAATTGGACAGGGTGAAGTTTCGGCAACCCCAATTCAATTGGCCAATATGACGGCGGCAATTGCCAATAAAGGATTTTACTACACCCCCCACGTTCTTAAGAAAATAGAGGACAAGAATATCAATATTCCGGAATTCACCAAAGCAAAGCATACTACAATAGACAAGAAATACTTTGATCCAGTTATCAATGGGATGGCCCTGGTTTACAAACAAGGGACAGCGAGCAGACTGCAAATACCAGGAATTGAAATTGCGGGAAAAACTGGAACTGTTGAGAATTATACAAGAATAGATGGCGTAAAAACGCAACTTACAGATCATTCGGTCTTTATCGCTTTTGCCCCTGTGGAGAATCCCAAAATCGCCATAGCAGTTTATATAGAACACGGTTATTTTGGTTCAAGATATGCTGGACATATTGCTTCCCTCTTGATCGAAAAATACCTCAATGGAGAAATCACAAGAAAAGATCTGGAAAAAAGGATGTTAGAAAAAACCTTAGAGGCGGAATATGCCAAACAATATAGTGGCAAACCTTTTATAATCAACGAGCGTGTCTGGTAAAAGCATACTAAAACGTATAGATTGGTTAACCATTTTAATCTATTTCTTGCTGGTGGGCATTGGGTGGATCAACATCTACTCCAGCACCTATTCAGAGGAAGACAAGGCCCTGTTGGATTTTGGCACCTTATACGGAAAACAGCTATTTTTTATCCTTGTAAGTATTTTTTCCATTGTCATTATACTTGGAATTGAAGCCGATTTTTATGAACGTTTTTCCAGTGTAATCTATATTATCTCCTTGGTCCTATTGGTAGGTCTCTTCATTTTTGGAAAGACAATTGCAGGCGCAACTTCCTGGTATGATCTTGGATTTTTCAACCTTCAGCCTTCCGAATTGGCAAAAGTGGCTGCAGCATTGGCACTGGCTAAATTTTTATGTGATATCCAGACCGATATAAAAAGGGGGAAAGATCAATTTTACGCCTTTTTGATCATCTTGTTACCCGCTATTCTTGTTATTCCACAACCAGACCCTGGCAGTGCTTTGGTCTTCTTTGCCCTAATTTTTGTGTTGTTCCGTGAAGGTCTGCCCCTCTATTATTTGACCATCCTTTTTTTAGTCATCTTGGTGTTTATTACTACCTTAATGTTCGGCACCATATGGGTAGGAATCGTAATGGGAATATTGATAGTGTTGTTCTTTTTGTTGAAAAGGAAATCCTTTCGTATCTCTGTGATGCCCATCCTAACATTTTTTGTAATTGCCATCGTATTTTCCCTTTCGGTCAATTTTGTTTTCAATTCCGTTTTCGAACAGCGGCATAGGGACCGTTTTAGTCTTTGGCTGAGATTGGAAAAAGACCCCAATAAATTGGAGGAGATCAAAAAAACAATAGGATACAATACGTATCAATCTGAAAAAGCCATTGAGTCCGGTGGATTTTTCGGAAAGGGATTTATGGAAGGAACCAGAACTAAAGGAGATTTTGTACCCGAACAACATACCGATTATATCTTCAGTACCGTAGGCGAAGAATGGGGCTTTTTGGGCACCACAGTGGTCATCATTTTATTTACCGGTCTATTTCTGCGACTGGTATACCTTTCAGAACGACAAAAGAGTGCGTTTAGCCGGATGTACGGCTATGGCATCATCTCTATCCTCCTGATCCATTATTTTATCAATATTGGTATGGTTATAGGCATTTTGCCCACCATAGGTATTCCGCTGCCCTTTTTCAGTTACGGAGGATCTGGCCTATTGTTTTTTACCGCTATGTTGTTTATCTTCTTAAAGCTCGATTCGAACAGGTTGAACGAGTGGAATTAAAATTTCCATCCTTTGATAAACACATCTTTCTCCAAAGAATCTTCCTGAGTATCCGGTAATTTCGAAAAAAAGTCAATCCCTGTAAGCATTTCCAAACTATCTACGGGCACCACAAACTTCTCCAAAGGAAGCTTGCTTTCCTCATGTGGTATGAGAAATGCCAGAATCTCCAAATTCTCAGCATCTCCTTTTGCAATTATTTTATAGAAATATTTGGGAACCGCCACATCTTCATGACCTATTTCCTGGAGTCCTTTTTCCAAAACTCCTCCAGTCACTACAAATACACTACCGTAGGTTTTGGTCCAATACCTTGCTTTTTGCTCCAATCTGTTCCACACCCCGGCATTGAACGCATTTTCTTGGGGACTAATATTACTGGTGTAAAATGTTTGATTGTAAGCCATTTCCGAAAATCGCATATCCCCGGCAGGGCATAAATGTCCCCTATCAAAGCCCGACCCCTTATAATTCTTCCAATCTGCAGATTTGGTGCGCACCAAAGGATCCTCTATGAAATAAGGACGTTCCCGATCATCGTAGGTTAGGTATTCCTTATTCAGCTCATAAGCTACCCACTCTGCCTGCTCATATCGCTCGTTATAAGCAAGGGAATAGTAACTATGGTCTATAACCACCCCAGTGGTTGAAGATGGGTAAAGTAGTTGCGTCTTTGTACTTCCCTTTGCAGTTTCATTCCCACCATCATAGGCTTCAGATTCATAAAAATTCTCAAAAAGCCAGAAGGCAATCACAAAGAAGAGGATCAAAAGGGGGTATATATTTCGTTTTTTCATAATGGGCCTACATTGGAACAAGGTATGTTATTACAGCAAAAATAAAAAGCCCGGTATAAACCGGGCCTTAATAATATCTAACTTAAAATAGGATTACCCTTTTACACTTGCCAATTTGGTCTCTTTAATGTTATTCGATTTTAAATCCTGTAACACATTAATTGCTTCTTCCACATAAACATCCTTGGCCAAGTCTAGGTGCCAGCGATTTCTTTTCTCCCTCAAAATCTCATCCTGTGTAAATAATTCCTTTTCATATTTAAGGGATTCAAAAGTCAAATGGGAGTCGTATTCACTAATAGTCTTGAAATATTGTGATTTCTTTTTCATCCTTTCCACTTCGCTTTTATAATTGCCATAGTTCAATGAAATCACATTTTCATCCTGCTGTTGCTTTAACCATTTGGCATTCTCCTCGATTAATTTTATTTGGGAATTAAGGGCCATTCTAGAAGCACTGTTTGCTATGGTCTGCTCGTAATCTATATAACCGTCCCATGGCTTATAATCCGCCGGTGAAATTTTATCCCAAGGCAAAGGATTTTGCTGATCCCTTTCCCCTAAATCTATATAACTATATCTGTCCGGAACAACCACATCACTCTTTACACCTTCCAATTGGGTAGACCCTCCATTAATTCTGTAAAATTTTTGGGTGGTCAATTTAATAGCTCCCAGATCTCCATGTTCATTACTTCGTACAATATTATCCAAAGGAATAACATTCTGTACGGTTCCTTTACCAAAGGTCTGTTTACTGCCAATGACAATGGCTCTTTTGTAGTCTTGCATTGCTGCGGCCAAGATTTCAGAAGCTGATGCCGATAATTCATTTACCAAGATTACCAAGGGACCATCCCATTGAATGCGTTCATCCTTATCGTCATATACTTCCTTGCGCTGTCCTGAAGACCGCACCTGTACGATTGGGCCATCTTTTATAAATAGTCCGGCCATCTCAACAACGGTCTTTAAAGACCCTCCTCCATTGTCCCTAAGGTCCAAGATCAATCCTTCAGCACCTTCTTGTTGTAAGCGCTCCACTTCTTTGGCAACATCGGTTGCCGCATTTCTATTGTTGTAGTCCTCAAAATCCACATAAAATTTTGGCAGATTGATCAACCCAAATTTTTGGTCACCCTTTTTAACGGTGGCTGATTTGGCATAAGACTCCTCCAATTCCACAACATCACGTGTCAGGGAAATTATCTCTACGGAACCATCTACTTTTTTTACGGTCAGGTTTACTATTGTTCCTTTTGGCCCTTTTATAAATTTTATGGCATCATCCAATCTCATTCCAACAATATCAACTGCTGGCTCTCCCTCTTGACCAACTTTTAAAATTTGGTCACCAACCTCCAAACGCTTGTCTCTCCATACTGGACCTCCAGATATAATTTCTACGATGGTGGTCTCATCTTTCCGTTTTTGTAAACGCGCTCCAATTCCCTCAAATTTACCCGACATGCTTACATCGAATTTCTCTTTGTCTTCCGGGGCAAAATAATAGGTATGTGGATCAAACTCATCCACGATGGTATTGATGTACTGAACGAACCAGTCCTTGCGCTCTATTTCATCTACAAAGTCATAGAATTCATCCAATTGGTTTTCCGTGGAGGCCCTGGCTTCAGATTCTACCTCTTTTACTGATTTTGACTTGTAATTAGCGTCCTTGGTTTTCTTCAGCTCCTCATCGGTCAATTTGGAATCATAAGTGCCCAACGTGGCATATTTCAATTGTTTTCTCCAACGTTCCTTTAAATCCGCTTTTGATTTTGCAAAGGGCTGATCGTCATAATCAATGTTAATTTTTTCATCGGCATTATAATCGAAGGGCTCGGAAAGCACAGCCTTATAAATTCCTTTTGCCTCTTGCATACGTTCAATCAACCTTTCATGTACAAGATCAAAAAAACTGATATCCGTATTTTTAATTTGATCATCTATTTGAAACTTATATTTTTCAAACTCATAGATGTCTTTTTCCAAGAAGTATCGTTTAGTGGGATCCAAGACATTGATAAAATCCTCAAAGACCTTTACCGAAAAATCATCGTTGATATCCTTGGGTTGATAATGCCCTTTTTCCAAAACGTAAGTAATAAGGTCCAATAACAATTTATCCTTATCACTGGTCTCGAAAGATTTATTCGTAAAACTGCAGGAGGCTACAGCTATCAGCATCGCCAACAATGCAAAAGCCAATTTCTTTTTCATGTTCTATTCCTTTTTTTGATGTTTCATTCCATCTTATTGCGTAAAATTATCAAGCCTAAGGCCACTATATATGCACTATCTTACACCTTCTGGAATCCTCTAAGATACAGAAAAAACCATGCCACAATGTTCTGTATCCATTAAATTTTTGTTAAACGGCATCAAAGGCTTTTCCTAATGAAAAACGTATTTTTGCACCATAAATTATAATCTATGGAAAAACCTTTGATTCTTGTCACCAATGATGATGGCATTACGGCACCAGGATTAAGAGCCTTGGTCCGGTATATGAAAGAGATTGGAGATGTGATAGTTGTGGCACCTGACAGCCCGCAATCGGGAATGGGACATGCGATAACCCTGGACAATGCCTTATACTCAAAAAAAGTCACTATAGACCTCGAAAATGGGGCTACGGAAGAATACAGTTGCAGTGGCACCCCTGCGGATTGCGTAAAACTCGCACTACAGGAACTACTTGACAGAAAACCTGATATTTGTGTCAGCGGAATCAACCACGGATCAAACTCCTCTATCAATGTTATTTATTCCGGTACGATGAGTGCGGCCATAGAAGCAGGGATAGAAGGAATACCTGCCATAGGTTTTTCGTTGTGTGACTTTTCTTGGGAAGCCAACTTTGACAAGCCTGGGGAGGCCATAAAGAAAATAGTGCGTGAAGCTTTGGAAAAGGGCATGCCACAGGGAGTCGTATTAAATGTAAACATTCCCAAATTGGAAGGCATAGACTACAGAGGCATAAAGGTCTCAAGACAGGCCAGGGCAAATTGGAAAGAAAAGTTCGATAAGAGGATCAGTCCCATGGGCAAGGAATACTATTGGCTTACAGGAGAGTTTGAATTGTTGGACAAAGGGGAGGACACGGATGAATGGGCTTTGGCCAATGATTATATTTCCGTAGTACCCACACAATTTGACCTTACGGCCCACCACGCTATTCAATATATTAACAACTGGAATTTGCATGAATAAAAAAGAAATCATCATCGGCTTTTTGGTAGGTATTATTGCCAATACCATTGGCATCTTGGCCTATATCATTTTATTTTCTGATTTAAGCATTGCAGAAACCTTTGCAGCTGCCGTGCAACAGGAGCACATTGGCAGTTTATTGGCCCTTGGTGCCATCCTTAATTTTATTGCCTTTTTTGGATTTCTAAAATTAAATAGGGACCAAAGGGCCAAAGGGGTTCTAATAGCCACCCTTTTAACTGCTTTTGTCATCCTCTATTATAAAATGTTTTAATAAAAAATTTAAAACAAACAGATGAAATATTACATCATTGCAGGTGAAGCCTCCGGAGATCTCCATGGGTCCAATCTAATCAGAGCCCTTAAAAAAAAAGATCCCAACGCCGATATCCGGTGTTGGGGTGGTGATCTAATGCAAAATGCGGGTGGTGACCTTGTGAAACATTATAAGGAAATGGCCTTTATGGGTTTTCTGGAGGTCTTGGGTAATATCAATACCATTTTCAAAAACATAAAATTCTGTAAGGAGGATATCCGACAATTCAAGCCAGACGAGCTCATATTTATTGACTACTCCGGTTTTAACCTGAGGATTGCAAAATGGGCCAAGGAAAATAAAATAAAAACCAATTATTATATAGCCCCCCAAATATGGGCCTCCAGGGAGGGGAGGATAGAGAAAATCAAAAGGGATATAGACGCCATGTATGTCATTCTGCCTTTTGAAAAGGAGTTCTACGAACAAAAACATAATTTTCCGGTACATTTTGTAGGCCATCCCCTGATCGATGCCATTGGGGATAGGAAAAAAGCAAATGAGGAGTTTTTTAGAAAAGCCAATCAGTTGGACCCTACCAAACCCATCATTGCCTTATTGCCAGGAAGCAGAAAACAAGAAGTTCAGAAAATGTTGTCCATTATGCTTTCTGTTACCAGGTCCTTCCCGGACTATCAATTTGTGATCGCAGGTGCTCCAAGTCTGGATTTAGAGTTTTACGAACCTTTTATGAAGAACCCACAAGTGGGTTTTGTAGCCAATAGGACCTACGATCTTCTAGGTTTAGCACATGCAGCCCTAGTGACAAGTGGAACTGCCACTTTGGAAACGGCCTTGTTCAAAGTTCCGCAGGTGGTCTGTTACAAAGCGAATTGGATTTCCTACCAAATTGCCAAAAGGATCATCACTTTGGAATACATTTCCTTGGTAAATTTGATCATGAAAAGGGAAGTGGTGAAAGAATTGATACAGGACGACCTCAACACTAAAAACCTGACTTTGGAACTGTTAAAAATATTGGAAGGTAAGCAACGAAAAATGATCTTTGACGCCTATGAGGACCTCGAAAATAAATTGGGCGGAATAGGGGCAAGTGAGAATACAGCTGCACTTATTGCGGAAAATGCTTAGATTTGAGAGGTAACCGGTATTAAATTAACAAACCATGCCCAATATAATGATTCGTAAAGTCGCTTATATAGCATCGCTTTTTTTGGTTGCCAGTTGTGGATCTTCCAAGTCAACCACAGTAACTCATGTTGAGCGCAGAGTGAGCGTACCAAGAAATTCTGACAAAGTACTTAGCACCAATCAGGAGATTTCACTCAGTAACAGTGCAGAAATGGCAGATGTGAAATCAGAGACTGCCCTTAAATTTGCCGATAGGATCATCAATACAGCATTGGAATATTCAGGGGTACGCTATAAATATGGCGGCACTTCCAAGTCAGGCCTAGATTGTTCTGGATTGATGCTGGTTAGCTTCGGGGAACACGACTTTAATTTACCAAGATCCTCCTCCCAGATGGCCGAAGAAGGCAGAAAGGTGAAGTTGAACGACGTGGAAAAAGGTGACTTGTTGTTTTTTTGTACCGGAAAGCGGAATAGAAAAATAAATCATGTGGGATTGGTAGTCACCACGGAAGGGGATGAAATAAAATTCATACATTCTTCCACCTCTAGGGGGGTTATTGTTTCATCCTTACGGGAAGGATATTGGAACAGCGCTTTTGTAAAAGCAAACCGTGTTCTTTAGGCAAAATTCGGTTAAACTTTCTTTGTTCCTGATCATAGGGATTCTCTTAGGATACTTTACAGATACGGAACCTCTTATCCCTTTATTATATGCCATAATTTCAATTTCGCTACTTGCCATTCTATTTATTAGGTCTGGCAAATCCAATTCCTCTTTTTTTGGAATCCTAGCCGCGTGCACTACCATAAGCATAGGGTTTTTGGCCATTACCATGGCTCAGCCGAAAAATCACAATGTCCATTATTCCCATAACCCTGGTTCAGGACCTCACCTATACCTTCTTCAAATACAAGAAGTATTGAAATCAAATACCTACTCCGATAACTATATCGCTACGGTAATTGAAGTTGACAAAAAGGGAAGTGGTGGAAAGATTCTTTTGTCCTCAAAAATAGATTCCTTAGCACCAACATTGGAACCAGACCAACGTATTGCCTTTTATGGTCCTTATTCGGCTATAAACAAACCCTTAAATCCACATCAGTTTAGTTATAAGAGCTATTTGAACACCTTGGGCATCTATCATCGTATACAATTGGAACCCCATCTTGTTGAAATTAAAAACCAATCACATAAAACCCTGTATGGTTGGGCATTTGAAATACGGAAAGACATCATTGGACATTTGGAAAGAGCGCAAATAGGCCGAGAGGAATTATCTATAATACAGGCCCTATTGTTAGGGCAACGTCAAGACATTACTGAGGAGACCTACAACAATTATGTCAACGCCGGAGCAATCCACATCTTGGCTGTTTCTGGACTTCATATCGGTATATTATTATTGATCCTTCAATTTGTTCTAGCTCCCATAAAGCGATTAAAGCATGGACAGACCATACAACTGGTCTTAATCCTCACCGTTCTTTGGGGCTATGCATTTCTTGCCGGACTCTCCGCTTCAATTGTAAGAGCGGTGAGCATGTTCTCCTTTTTAGCGTATGCCATGTTCCTGAACAGGCCCACGAACACCTTTAATATCCTGGCATTATCTATATTTTTCATTCTCTTGATAGAGCCCATGTTTTTATTTCAGGTAGGGTTCCAAATGAGTTATATGGCAGTGCTTGCCATCCTATGGATATTTCCTATGTTACAGAAGTTATGGTCACCTAAAAACCTGCTCATTAAAAAAACATGGCAATTGACCAGTGTAAGCATTGCAGCGCAACTAGGTGTGCTTCCCATTGCCCTATTCTATTTCCATCAATTTCCAGGGTTGTTCTTTCTTTCTAATTTGGCCATAGTGCCCTTTTTAGGGATTATCTTTGGTTTGGGCATCATTGTTATCTTACTGGCTCTGATCAATATCCTGCCTTCTTCCATAGCGCTATTTTATAATGGAATGATTGCCTTTATGAACCTGATTGTCGAGTGGATAGGAAAACAGGAAGGTTTTATATTTAGGAACATTCCTTTTGACATGGTACAGGTACTCTTGGGCTACATCTTATTAGGCTGTCTCTTGATGTATTGGACAAGGCGTTCTGTTAAAAGACTTATGGTCCTCATGATCCTTGCCATTTCTTTTCAATCGTATCTTATCTATGCCAATTATGAAAGCCAGGGCAAAGAGGAAATCATGGTCATGCACCAAACCAGAAATACGGTGCTATTTCACCGTGTTGGAGATAGTTTATTAGTCAGTAGTGCTGATCAGAGCAGGATACAATCATTAAAAGAAGACTATATAACTGCCGAACGCATTGAAAAAATAGCTTACCCTACATTACAGAGCACCTATACCTTAAAAGGACAGAAATTATATATTTTGGACAGCTCTGGTATATTTCCCCCTTTGGGTTACCAACCAAAATTCGTTTTAATCACCCAATCCCCGAAAATAAATTTAGAACGATTTATAGATGCTATAAAACCAAATCAGATTATCGTAGATGGAAGTAATTTCAAAAGTGATGTTCTGCGTTGGCAACAAACTTGTCTCCAAAAAAAAATCCCTTTTCACTATACTGGTGAAAAGGGAGCTTATTCTTTTATGCTAAAAGATTAATACTAATAAATCATTTTGGTTTCTCCATCTTCTGCGCCATGGGTTAACCTTTTGAGAGGCTTTAGCATAAAAATAACTAAGAATCCAATCAAGGACCAAATCACAGCAATTCCCGTGAATATTTCAAATTCTCCTAGGGTCTGAGAAGCTTCTCCAATAAGTCCTGCAATCTTGTTCCCAAAACCTGTTGCTGCCCAATATAACCCCATAATTATAGAAGCATATTTCAGTGGTGCTAACTTCGTAATAAAAGATAGCGAAACTGGAGAGGCACATAATTCTCCAATAGTATGTAGTAAATAAGCAAAAATTATCCAATACATAGCAGATGAACCATTGTTACTATACTCAATAGAAGCCGCACTCATGAAACCAAAGCCTAAAGCCATAATTATCATACCAACAGCTATTTTAAATAATGAAGAAGCTTCTTTTCCTTTCTTACGCCATTTTAACCAGAAGGCACCCACTACTGTTGCCAAGGTTACTATAAAAAATGAGTTTACAGATTGAAATACTGATGCTGGAATTTCAAACCAACCAAAAAAGTTTCTATCTGTTTTCTGATCAGCGTATAAGTTCATTAACCCCCCTGCTTGTTCAAATGCTGCCCAAAATAAAATAATAAGTACAAAAGAAATCAAAAGCACTTTAACCCTATCTTTTTCTATAGCTGATAAAGGTTTATCTAAAATAGCTTTATCAACCTCATTTTTTTTTGAAATTAAATTTCCAACGTGTGTTAAATATTTTTGCCCCCAAATATATACGCCTTGACCAAAAAACATACCTATTGCTGCTAAACCAAACCCATAATGCCAATTAATTTGTTCTCCAACATATCCGCATAAAATTGGAGCTAAAAATCCTCCAATATTTATTCCCATATAAAATATGTAAAAACCCAAATCCCTTCTTTCATCTTTTTGCTTGTACAAACCTCCCACCATAGAACTTATGTTTGGTTTTAAGCAACCAACACCAAGTATAACAAATAAACACCCTAAATAAAATGAAGTAACTGAGTTAAAAGCTAGTACAGTATGTCCAATACAAAGTAATGCACCACCCAACATTACAGTCTTTTTTTGTCCCAATAATCTATCTGCAATCCATCCTCCAGGTATTGACGACACGTAAACTAGCATTGTATACCATCCATAAAGAGCTAAAGCTTCATTATTAGTCCATCCAAAACCAGGATTGTCTGAAGCTGTTTCAGAAACTAAAAACAAGACAAAAAGTGCTCTCATACCATAGTAAGAAAAACGTTCCCACATTTCTGTAAAAAACAGAACATATAGCCCTACTGGGTGTCCGAATAATTCTTTCTGATAAGCAAGTTTGACGGTGTTTTCCATAATAGTTAGTTAGTTGTTTTTTAAAGGTTCTCTTTAATAAAGTTGGTCATTTTGGTAAATAGGTGCAGTCTGGTATTGCCTCCATATATTCCGTGGTTTTTATCGGGATAAATGGCCCAATCGAACTGTTTGTTGGCCTGAACCAAGGCTTCAATCATGCGCATGGAATTTTGTACATGAACATTGTCATCCCCAGATCCGTGTACCAACAAGTACTTACCCTTCAACAATTCCGGATAATTAAATGGTGAATTATCATCATAACCACTAGGGTTTTCCGCAGGGGTCTTCATAAATCGTTCTGTATAAATACTGTCATAGAAACTCCAAGAAGTGACAGGAGCAACCGCGATTGCCATTTCAAATACGTCATTCCCCTTAAGCAGGCAATTGGTAGACATAAAGCCTCCATAGCTCCATCCCCAAATACCGGTACGATTTTCATCGATGTATGAAAGGTCGCTCAATGTGGTGGCAGCGGTAATTTGGTCTTCAACCTCATATTTCCCCAATTCCAATTGGGTGACCTTTTTAAAATCCCGTCCTTTAAATCCTGTACCCCTACCATCTACACAGGCAATGATGTATCCTTGGTCAGCTAGCATCTGGTACCAATAATCATTGGCGGACATCCACCTATTGGCTACGGACTGCGAACCTGGACCACTGTATTGAAACATCAACAATGGATATTGCTGGGTAGCATCAAAATCCAGTGGTTTGATCATCCACATATTAAGCTCGTTGCCGTTGACCGTTAGGGTAGAAAATTCCTTCGGACTTATTGCATACGTTTCCAATTTCTTAAGAAGTGCCTGGTTATCTTTAATTTTCTTTAGTTCCTTCCCTGATTGGGCCTTGTGCAAGGTAAATGTTGGCGGTGTTGTAGCACTGGAAAATGTATTTATGAAATACGTGAAATCGGCACTAAAAGAGGCATTACTCTGACCAGTCTTCTGGGTCAGTCTTTTTTTATTTTTTCCATTGCTCCCTATACTGTATACATCCCTATTGATGGATCCATTTTCTATGGATTGGTAATAGATCCTATCCGCTTTCTTGTCATAACCATAATAGCTGGTTACTTCCCAAGCACCTTTAGTGACTTGGTTCTTCAACTTTCCTTTTGAATCATATAAATACAAATGGTTGTACCCATCCTTTTCACTGCTCCAGATAAAACTATCCTCGGCCAAAAAAGTTAGGTTGTCCGTAATATCAACATAAGCCTTATCGCTCTCCTCCAAAAGAAGGGACACTTTATTGTTTCCGGCATTTACCGATAATAATTTTAAAAGATCCTGGTGACGGTTCAATGTTTGAACGCTAAGACTATTTGGATTGTTCATCCATTTAATCCGTGGAATATAATAGGCATCTCCCAAATCTACCATGGACACTTTGCCCGTGGCAACATCGTATAAGTGCAAAGAAACAATGGCATTATTCTCTCCCGCCTTTGGATACTTAAATTCATGTCGACTTGGATATAATTCAGAACCATACAAATCCATAGAAAATTCTGGAACCTGCGATTCATCAAAACGAATAAATGCTATTTTGGTGCTATTGGAATTCCATTCGAAAGCACGAACAAATCCAAATTCCTCTTCATATACCCAATCGGTTACCCCATTGATGATTTGATTTTTGATACCGTCCTTAGTAATTTGTACCGTAGTTTTGTCGGCCACCTTGAACACAAATAAATTATTGTTGTGCACGTAAGCCACCTTTGAGCCATCAGGAGAAAGGGTTGGCTCTTGAATTTTTTCATCCGCTATTTTCACGATGGTTTTGGACGCAACATCGTACAAATAAAAAATACCTAAGGTAGAGCGCCTAAAGATAGGCTCAATTTCTGTTGCCAATATAATTTTACTTTCGTCTTGGCTAAACTCGTAGGAAGTAAAATATGGGATTTGTCCACTATCAGAGGATGAAACTATAGTCTCCAACTTTTCCAAGGTCTCATAAGCATATTTGTCGATCATGGAAGATTTTGTATCCCGGCCGTTGTTGAGAACGGTATATTCCGTTCCACTTTTCATGGACCTAAGCACATCCATGCCCTCGGTCCTAAATTCCCCGTTCCAAATATCCTCTAGTGGAATTTGCTTGTTTTGGGCGGTACCGGCCACTATAAATCCTAAAACAAATAAGAGTATTACGTGAAGTTTTTTCATTAATTTTCAGAAATTGTTTAAAACGTCCAAGTTTACTAATAATTTCACAGAAAAATAAACTTTGTTCCTAAATAATCGCAACTTTAGGATAGTAGTTGTACTTGGACATCAGGTCCCGAGAATTATTGTGTTTATCACTATCTTTGAAGCTAAGAACAAACAATAGAAGATGGTGCCCATAGAAGGATTTTCAAAGCTTACCAAAGAAGAAAAAATTGAATGGATTTCAAATCGATATACAGATAATTCCCAAGAAACCAAAGCAACGATCAAACGATATTGGAACGCGGATAAAGAGCTCCAAAAGCTACACGATGAGTTTATAGAAAACACCATCACCAACTTTTATCTGCCTCTGGGCATTGCACCTAATTTTTTAATAAACGACAAACTGTATGCCATCCCTATGGCCATTGAGGAAAGCTCTGTGGTAGCCGCAGCTAGTAAAGCCGCAAAATTCTGGCTCCACCGCGGTGGATTCAAAACCGAGGTTTTGGGTACTGAAAAAATTGGGCAGGTACATTTTATGTATAAGGGGGATGACCAAAAATTGGTGTCTTTCTTCAATGGCATAAAACCCAAGCTCTTGGAGGAAACCACATCCATCACCAGAAATATGACCAAAAGGGGTGGAGGTATCACCAATATCCTTTTGCGCAATAAGAGTAAAGATCTTAAAGACTACTATCAACTGCATTGCACTTTTGAAACCTTGGATGCCATGGGTGCCAATTTCATCAATTCCTGTTTAGAACAATTGGCATTGACGCTAAAAAGGGAGGCAATGGAATTTTCTGGATTTACCGAAGGAGAAAAGAACATTGAGATTGTAATGAGCATTCTTTCCAACTATGTACCAAATTGTCTGGTAAGAGCAGAGGTAAGTTGCCCTATTAAAGACCTGATGGAGGGAAATGAATTTTCGTCCATGGAATTTGCCGAAAAAATGGTGCGGGCCGTGAACATTGCCAAGGTAGAACCGTTTCGGGCCGTCACCCACAACAAGGGAGTCATGAACGGAATAGATGCCGTGGTCTTGGCTACAGGAAACGACTTCAGGGCAGTTGAAGCGGGAATTCATGCCTATGCTTCCAAGGACGGACAGTACACGAGTTTGACACACGCCTCAATTGAAAATGGGACCTTCAAGTTTTGGATAGAAATACCATTGGCATTGGGAACAGTCGGCGGATTGACAAGTTTGCACCCTTTGGCAAAAATGGCCTTGGATATTTTAGATAGACCTTCAGCAAAGGAATTGATGCAACTAGTAGCGGTTGCAGGCCTGGCACAAAATTTCGCCGCTGTAAAATCCTTGGTGACTACGGGGATTCAACAGGGGCATATGAAAATGCACCTAATGAATATATTAAACCAGATGCAGGCTACAGAAGAAGAAAAAAGCTCATTGGTACATCACTTTAAAAAAAACACGGTTACACATAGTGCTGTGGTGGAGGCAATTCAGATGTTGCGAAAAGGGTAATGGAAAAACACTACTACAGCCATGGCAAACTATTGATTACAGGTGAGTACGCCGTGCTAGATGGCGCGCAAAGTTTGGCGCTGCCCACTAAATATGGCCAATCCCTAAAGATTACCCCTATTGCGGATTCCATTATCCTATGGAAGAGCTACACAAACACAGAAGAGGTTTGGTTCGAAACTACTTTTGAAGCCGATGAAATTAAAAAAAGCATTACCAAAAAAAAAGAAAGCTCCATAAGGGAAACTTTACTCCAAATCCTCTCGGTGGCCCATCATTTAAATCCTGATTTTCTAAATAACCCCAATGGCCTTCTGGTAGAGACCCATCTCGGTTTTCCAAGGGATTGGGGCCTGGGATCCTCCTCCACTTTAATCAACAATATAGCCCAATGGGCCCAAGTGGACGCTTTTAAGCTGCTCTGGAGAGCATTTTCGGGCAGTGGTTATGACATTGCATGTGCACAGCATGAAACTCCCATCCTTTACCAATTGAACAAGGACAAGCCTGTTGTGGAAGAAGTCATTTTTGACCCTCCTTTTAAAGACCAGTTATACTTTGTCCATCTCAACCAGAAACAAAATAGCCGGGAGGGTATTGCCCAATATCGGAAAATGTCGTTTGACCTGCAGCTTTTAATTACCGCAGTGGGACATATCAGCAATAGGCTTCTACAATGCCAGGAATTACAAGAGTTTAATTTACTGATTGACCAACACGAGCAATTAATAGCAACCACCCTACAAATGGAAACCGTAAAAACTAGGCTGTTTCCCGACTTTCCAGGAAGCATAAAAAGTTTGGGGGCATGGGGAGGCGATTTTATTTTGGCCACAGGCCCACCTGAACCCAAATCCTATTTCAACAAAAAGGGCTTTCGTACCGTTATCCCTTATTCCGAAATGGTATTATAACATAAAAAAAGCCTCCCAATGGGAGGCTTTTTTATGTCTTAAATTCTTTTCTAAATTAGTAGAAAATTGATCTTTTATCTTCTATTTCTGATGCATCTTTTAAAGCTGTAAATACTGAATTATTAACCTTTGATTCATTTGCAGCTTTTACATTATTGGCATAGGTACTGTAATTTTCCAATTTCGGGGCTTCCACCTTATTGGTAACGGTTACCATAAACACTCCAGTTTCACCCTTGATCAATCCAGAAGTTTTCCCTTTATCCATAGCAAACGCCGTACCTACAACCAACGGCTCTCTACCCGCACCTGGAATGGTAGGTGTCAGCATGGTTAGAGCAGATGCTGTCGCCATACTTACATTGTTATCCTTGGCCAAAGCATCAATGGACTTACCTTTATTGGCTTCCATAATACGTTCTGCTTTTTTGTCCTTTCTTATTCTTGGAAGAACAATCACGGATGCATCTTCAGGAGACATAACGCCTTCTTTATAAGTTGCCGTCAGTTGAACCACAGCATAACCATTGTTAATATTGAAACGTTTGATATCCCCTACTTTGGTATCACTGTTAAAGGCCCATTGCACTACCGGTCTTTGAGCCGATAATCCAGGAAGGTTTTCTTCCATTGCCTTAATCTTGTTTACAGGTCTTACCGCATAATCATTTGATTTTGCCAACGCTGCGAATGTTCCTTTTGAGTCGGCAGTTTCCATCTGAAATTTGGTAGCATCTGTAAATAATTTGTTGTTAGTTTCCTCTGAAGGCTCTATTTGCCTCGCCAAGGTTGCTATTCTATAAATGTCCTGTTTGTCATCTACCTTTACTATATGAAAACCAAATTCTGTCTCCACTAAACCTACATATCCCACTGGATTGTTAAAGGCAACATCATTGAATTTTTCGGTCATTACACCTTCTTGGAAATATCCAAGATCTCCACCTCTAGGAGCAGAAGGTCCGTCTGACCTATCTCTAGCCAGTTCTGCGAAAACAACATCATCCTTTTTAGCTTCGATCAAAAGTTCTTTTGCTTCTTTTTCCGCTTCTTCCTTAGTTCTTTGTACTTCTGGATTTGCCCTTTCAGCACCGGCAAAAGAAATTAAGATATGGCTCGCCTTGACGGAACCCTTTGGCTTCTTGTCGACCATTTTGGAAAACTTGAAAAATTCTCCATCCCTGTAAGGACCGTAAATTCCACCGATAGGCAAATTGATCAAAGAATCCGTGAATTTAGCTGGTAAGTCGTTTTTTGCCTTGTAAATGGTATCATACTTCAAATCAGAATTCCTATCCAGGAAAGCTGTCAGATCTGTACTATTTCTAAAACCTACAATGGTATCGTTGGCATCCTTCGATGAATTGTATTCAATGGTATCGTCCAATAATTTAACGATCTCTTCCTTTACGGCATTTTCATCTTCCAAAGATGCTTTCTCTTCAAAGTATACAAAACGAATATCCCTTGCCTCTTCTTGCTTAAAATCTTTTTTATGGGCCGCAATAAAACTTTCGATTTCCTTTTTACTTACCTCGATGGTGCTATCCGCTATTGAAGTATAGGGTACACGCACATAACTAAGATCGACCTTGTCATTTGACAATTTATATTCGAACTCTCCTTCTTTTAAGGTTGCCCCTACACCAGCTCTCACCAAATTAAAGTAAGTCTGCTCTTTTGCCATTTGGATGATCGCCTTTTCTTCCTGCAACCAAATCTCGTATTGAGCTGGATTGTTAGCTTTAAGGTCTGCAATAAACTCACGGAACTTATTTTGATCGAATACCCCACTTTCATTTAAGAATTGAGGACTTTGGCTATACGCAGGATTACTGCTGATATAATTTACAATCTGGTCTTGCTCAATATCGATACCCAGCTCTTCAAATTGCTGACCCAACACCATATTGCGGACTTCTTGATCCCACACACTGCTTACCAATTGCATGGAGGAGGCCTGAGGACCATATCGCCTAGAAGCCGCTTCTACCTTTTGCCTAAACTCATCTATAGAGATCTCTTCGCCATTAATTTCTGCCACGGAAGAACCAACCTTCCCGTCAGAAAAGCCGTTACTGCTGAATACACCTGAAATCACAAATGCAAACAAAGCCAACCCGATGATCAAAATCAATATGGTGGTCCGTTTCCTAATCTTCTCTAATATTGCCATTATGTAAACTATTTTAAATCAGTTTGCGAAATTACCATTTTCTTTCACGTATTAAAATTTTTATTTTATAAATAGCAAAGAAAATATAGTATACCTGATGGATTACAAATCCATCGTGGTAGTATTACCTAGAATAAGGGAAAAATATAACGAGGGCCTATAGGTGCTTTAGAAGTTTTACTGGTCCGTTTTAGATGAATTTAAAAAATAACGGACATGACAAAAGGAGAGCTTAATCGTTGGTCAAAATTTTAAGGCTGACCAAATCGATTTTGGTATTTGAGACCTCCAAAACGGTAAACATGAAATTGGAGATACCGATTTCAGAATTTTTTTCCGGAATTTCTCCAGTTTCATTAACAATAAGCCCCCCAAGGGTTTCGTATTCGTCACTCTCCGGTAGGTTGAGTTTGTAGTTCTCGTTGATATAGTCCACTTCCAATCTTGCAGAAAACTTATACGTGTTCTCATCTATCTTTTCCTCAAGTAAGTCCGTGGAATCGTGCTCATCCTCTATCTCCCCGAAAAGCTCCTCTACTATATCCTCTACAGTCATGATGCCAGAGGTGCCTCCATACTCATCCAGAACAACTGCTATACTTTTTCGCTTTTTAATTAGAATGTTAAGAATGTCACTTATCATCATGGTCTCGGGAACGAATTCCACAGGTAGAAGAACGCTCTTTATGGTCTTCGGCTTTTTAAATAGCTCATAGGAATGGACATACCCTATGATATTATCAATGGTATCCTTATAGATAAGTATTTTTGAAAACCCAGTCTCCGTAAAAAGTTTTACTAAAATTTTTGGCTTTTCATGCATTTCCACCGCTGTGATCTCGGTGCGCGGTATCATGACTTCCCTAGCTTTTACCGTCGAAAATTCAAGGGCATTTTGAAATATCTGTATTTCGGAATCTACCTCGTCTTCCTCTTCCACAGCTTCCATTTGCTCCGTGATATAATCCCCTAATTCTATTTTACTGAATGCCAACTGCACTTCATCCCCATCCGTTTTGAAAATAGATTTCAAGATGAAATCGGAGATCCAAATGACAAATTCGGAAATGACCGAGAAAAGCAGATAAAAAAGATAGGCCGGTACGGCCAATATTTTGAGGAGGGTATTGGAGTAGATCTGGAACAGCACCTTGGGCAAAAACTCAGCTGTAAAAAGAATCACCAAGGTGGAAATTATAGTCTGTGCCACCAAACTAAAATCGGTCAACATTATATTGACCAATCCGTATGAAGAAGGATACATGCCTTGAAACCATTGCATGAGCAAATCCCCCATATAAAAACCGTAAACAACCAAGGCTATATTGTTTCCAATTAGCATGGATGCAATAAACTTGGAGGGTTTTCGGGTAAGTCTGGTGAGTACTTTGGCCAAAATACCCGCCTGCTTTTTCTCTATTTCTATATGAATTTTATTCGCAGAAATAAATGCTATTTCCATTCCTGAAAAAAACGCGGATAATAAAAGTGTTGCAACGATTACAATTATGGAGGTTTCCACTATTTTTTCTGATTGTCGTTTTTACGTTGTTCGAATTTCTTTCGGTAATTTCTTCGGAAAAAGAACATCCCCAAGGACACAGCCGCAAAGAACATAAAAATGTAAGTCTCTTTAGGTCCTATGCTCCAAAGCGTTACTATTTTATAAACTGAGATGATGGCAACTACCAAATAAAGATATTCTGTATATTTTAAAACTTTGATCATATTACTCTTCTTTAATACTCATAAAACCATAGGTCTTATGGGCGCTGAAAAAACTAAAGTCCTTATTAAAATCCATCCCCTCCCCGTCCATTATGGTACCATCTTCTGGATTGGTATACTTAAATTTTGCTTGGGTAAAAATCCATTCATTCGCCCTGTCCCAATATAACTGAGGTGTTTCAAGCTTTTTGCCATCATGGGTTTCAATTACAACATTTCCCTGTAAATCTATTAAATTTGTATCAGAATAAATAATTCCATAATCGGACTTTATGATGCTCTTATTGTTTTGGTCATCGTAAAAGTCCACCTTCAGGCCTTTGGGAAAAGTTCTATACCTAAACCTTAGGTTGTCAAAATCCTCCGTACTTGGACTGGACAAAACGGCAATGATTTTGGTTGATTCCTCACCTTCACTTCCAACCTCATTTATGGTTTCTGTATAGGTAAGCGTAAAATTTTGGGCCACACCTTGGGGATAAATCAATTCCCCTGCTTCTTTCCCTACTCTTTTATAATTGTCCTTACAGGATAAAAAAAACATTGCCATAGAAAAAACTACGGCAATGCTCTTGAAATTATTTTTAAAAAAATCGTACATCTTATAAGCTAGGGACAGTTACGCTACCTCCAACCCAACAGTTGAATGAAACAGTTTTGCCCGACATCCCAGAGTTGAATATATCTTCTTTCGATGGCGCTTTAGCCGCATAACTCGTTGCAGCCTGTGCAGCTCTTCCACTTAACGAAGGATCTACTCTTCCCGCTTGTCTTGCTACATCTGCAGCCTTCCAATATATCGCCCTTTTCTCAAAAGTTGTGGTACCACAATCGTTGGCACTACTTGCATATAGACTTGCTATCATCAAATAAGCCTTCCCGTTGGCAGGATTTGCATCCAACGCCTTTTGGGCATAGCTCCTTGCGGAGGACTTGCTTGACCTTACGTAGGTAGTAGCAATTTTATAAGCAATATCGGAACGTTTTTTAGCATTTGTTTCCAAATTCAAAGCCTTGTTGAAATCGGATACCGCTCCTTTGGAATCCCCTGCTTTTAATTTTAACGAGGCACCATACATGTAAGCCTCGGCTGAAGGATCTAAAGCCAATTGGGCTTCGAATAATTTTTTAAACAAAGGATCGTCAGTACATTCTTTGGAAAACATTCTTCCTACGGCACTTTTTACCCAGTTTACGTCGTTCTTTTTGGCCTCAAAATTCTTTTCGTACAATGGGATCAAGTTTTCGCAATTTGCCAAAGCCCCTAATTTACCATCGATACTTTCAGATATTTTACCATATGTTTCAGAATAGCTGTTTGCAGACTTCAACTGGCTTTTCTCCTTAGAAGTCAACGTCTTAGCATCTTCTTTTGGAAGCAATTTGGAAATAATTGTAGTATACTTGTCATTCTCCACGTCAATTTTTGCCATAACAGCATCATACGTTTGGAATACCAAATCCAGATCCTTACTTCCCTCAGCATTCAAATCAACAAGACTTGAAAAGTAAAGATACAATGCCTTTGGATTGGTAAAGTTCTCCTGATCCTCTGCAAAAGCTTTGTGCAACTGTTCGTAGATCTCACTATTTGAAGCGAGCTTATTATCATACTTCAAAATTATCTTATCTATAATGGTTTCCGCCTTGTTTGTTTTGGCAGGAAAGTATTTTAACCTGTTATCATACAGTATTTCCATTTGGTCTATAGCAGCAGTCTTTTCAGCTCCAGTGGCTTTTTCTATCCTATCGGCTAGAATACGTTCCCCATATGGAAAGTTCGCCCAGTTAAGATCCGGACAATTGTCATAAACCATTTTCCAAGGGGTGTAGGCCGCATCGTAATTTTTCACTTTAGCGTGCTCAACGTATATAGAAAGGTTATTGCTACATTCTGGATTTTGAGCCTGAGCCTGAGCATTATGTATACCCCCATACCCCAATACTACGAAAGTAGCGATGTAAAGTATTTTTTTCATTTTGTTCTGAGTTTAAATGGTTAGTGTGCTAATTTACTAATTTATTTTTCTTTTCTGGAACCACCTATCGTTCAAAGAAAGTCCTAAATTCATTTTTAAATAACTCTCTTCAACTAGGTTGGCATCGGTTGTCCCCCTTCTTCCCAACTCGAAACCGATGTTGAGATTGGAGAAACTTCCTCCCAATGGTAATCCTACTCCAAAAGTTATGCCAAAGTTATTTATCTCCTTATCATTGATCACCAAACCAGACTTGGTAAGCTTGGCTCCCGCCCTATAAGTTACTCTTTTAAAGTAACTTGTGAAAGAAGAATAATCAGGAACAAAGAATCCACCAAAACCAAAGGTGCTGGCATCATTATAATTTACATTGTCCCTGCTCAAAAAATCATTCTCAAAAGTAGACAACCCTTGTAAACTATATTCGGCTCCTAAAAACCATTTCTTATCCTCTCCAATTCCGAGTCCCAAAGTTGTAGTTGTTGGAACCTTAATTTCGGTATTCTTAAGACCCTGTGCTTGCAAATTTACATTAATCACCTCAACATCAGCCCCTGTTCCCAAGGAAAATGATCCAATTGTACGCGTATTTTCTGAAACTAAATTCATTTGTGTGTTTACCCCTACAGAAGTATACAGTCTATATTTTTCGGAAATTTTAGGCGTATAATTGGCCGCATAATTAAAATCGAACCCACTCACCCTTGAATTTCTTCTGTCCAAGGTGCCAAACTGCACCCCTTCTACGGTTTGTATCCTTTCATTATTCAAGGTTCCAAAATTAAAATTCAATGTTGCCCCAATACTGAAATCCTTAAAAACCTCATACCCAAGGGAAGTATACAATCTGTTCAGTCCCCCGTCTCCCGATGCAGAATAGATCAAATTTGCCCCTTCTGAATTGACTCCCTGTGTTACTGAGTTGTATCCCACAGATGAGTATGGCATCAGTCCAAACCCCAAACCCAAACCATTACCCAATGGTAATCCAATGGCCAAATAGTCCAAATTGGATACAGCGGCGTTTTCTTGACGGTCAAATGACTTCAACCTTGATTCTTTTCTAGTAAGTCCGGCCGTATATGTGGTCAAGGCCAATTTACTATAGGCTGCAGGATTTCTAAGATTGATGTGGATACTGTCCGCATAGACAGCAACACCGCCCATCATCTGGTTTTCAACAGTTCCTGCTGCTTTTAAATCGCCAATACCAAAAGAATAAGGGGATACTGTACCGTTTTGGGAATAGATAATACAAGTTGCAAAGTAGACAATTGCAATTACAAATTTTTTGATCATTTATCGTTTATTGTATTCGAGCAAATAATTTAACCCCTCTAGGAGAAATTTAGAATGCGCAAATATGGTATTTTTTAATCGTTTTGACAAAAATTGCATATCACCACCAGTTAAAATAACTGTTAAATTTACAAATCTGGCATTATATTGCTGAATTACCCCATCTATTTCATTACAAACCCCATTGACCACTCCGCTATGGATGCCGGATGCGGTGGTATTGCCAATAAAATCAAATATATCTTGGGCTTCAAGAAGGGGCAGTTGGGAGGTCTGATTGTGCAACGCTTTATACCTCATTGCTATTCCAGGAGATATGGCACCCCCCAAGTATTCGCCAATATCGTTAATCATATCATATGTTATACAGGTTCCTGCATCAATGACCAACGTATTCCCTTTGGGATTGTGATAAAAAGCAGCGGTGGCCAAAGCAATCCTATCAACCCCTAAGGTGTGGGGTGAAGCATAGGAATTCTTGAATGGAACCAAACTTTTAGAGCTCAAAAGGTGGACTTTACTGAAAACAGCGACCAATGCTAGATGATTTTTTTCCAAAAAACCTACTGAGGAAACGATGGAATGGCCAATATTTGGATATTCCTCAAAAATATCTTTGACCATTTCACAAAAACCATCCAACTCAACTTTTTGATAAGAAAACATCCTATCCCTATCAAACACAGCGAGTTTAACAAAAGTATTACCGGCGTCTACGATGAGGTTCATGCTACAAAGATCATCATTTGAAAAAAAACTATCTGCTTTTTTTTGATTTTTGTTTGGATATCGAAAAATTGAAATTATATTTGCAACCGCTTAAAAGGCATGGTGCCTTAGCTCAGTTGGTAGAGCAATGGACTGAAAATCCATGTGTCCCTGGTTCGATTCCTGGAGGCACCACAAACAAATCCTTACT
>JBLGAT010000006.1:0-68585 GCA_047612485.1 Psychroserpens sp. | reverse complement strand
CTAAATCCGAATTTATCGGCCACCTTCATCAACATATTTATTTCGCTCTGTACGTAAGAGTGACAGCTAATAAAGCGCTCGCTATTTAAAATTTCGGCAATGACTTCCATTTCCTCATCATAACGGAAAGGCTGACCACTTTTCTTTTTAGCGTCGTATTCCTTTCCTCTTTGGAAATAGTCCATAAATACCTGTTCTACACCCATTCTGGTTTGCGGAAAGCGATTGAAGCTACCCCAGTTGGATTGCTTTACATTTTCTCCCAAAGCAAACTTTATGAATTTTGGTGAATTACTGTAAATCATATTCTCCGCAGTTTCTCCCCATTTAAGCTTTAAAATGGCAGAACGTCCTCCGATAGGATTGGCCGAACCATGGAGTAATTGGATTGAAGTGACACCCCCTGCAAGATCCCTATAGATACCAACATCTTCTGGATCTACGACATCTTCCATCTTTACTTCTGCAGAAGAATTTTGTCCACCTTCATTTATAGCAAGGCCTGCGATATGACTGTGTTCATCAATTACTCCAGCAGTAAGATGTTTTCCTGTGGCATCAAAAACGGTTGCGCCACTTGCACTTAGGTCCTTTCCAATCTTGGAAATCTTACCGTTTTTTATCAGGACATCCGTGTTTTCTAAAATCCCAGCATCCTCGCTGGTCCATACGGTAGCATTTTTGAACAACATGGTTTCTTGTACCGGTTTGGAAGCATACCCATGTCCAACATTGGGAAAGGTGACAGGAACCACTACAGGGGCTTCCTTGTCTTTTTTCTCTTTCTCTTTCTCAGCAAAGGGTTTTGTCTTTAAGGCGTTGAAGGAAGACTCATTGCCATTTGGCAGGATTAGTCGGCCATTTATGTTATCCGAGTTTGGAACCACCAAGGCGGTCATCCTATATATTTTAGCACCTTCATCCGTGTTTACGCTAAGATCCATCCAGTTATCGTCATAACTGATTTTCGATTTTAATTTAACGGTGTCCTGGGTGATTTCTGATTTTGGTTTATTGATTTCACCCGAAATTGCAAGCTTATAGGTAACGCCACCAATGGATAGGTCGTAATCTCCACGAATATCTTTTTGGTCTTTGCTGTTTACAATGTTTTTTGTTCCCTGCACCCAGTTTTCATAAAGGGTGGTGCCCTTGTCAAAAACGTCTCCCGAAGTAATCAGGAAATTGGCATAGGTGCCCGGTGAAAGGGATCCAATTTTGTTGGTTTTGCCTAAAATACTGGCCGGTATCGTGGTCAAAGCCTCCAATGCCATCGTTTTTGAAAGACCATTGTCAATGGCCTGCATTACCTTATCCTTAAAGACAGATGGAGATTTTAAATCGTATAGTGTCAATGAGAAAGATACGCCGTTTTCCTCCATAACTTTAGGATTGGCTGGCGCTTGGTTCCAATATCTCATATCTTCCAGGGTTACATAGGATGCTTGGTATGGGTTGGATACATCATAGGCATCCGGGAAATTTAAGGGTAAAATAAATTTGGCATTGGTGCCCTTTATTTCATTTATACTCTCATATTCGTTTCCTCCTCCAAGTATTACGTATTGGATGTTGTTGGCATCCCCAATTTTATCTGCCCTTAGGGCATTTCCTTTGTCCTTTGCTTCAAAAATAGATATTACACCCTTGTTTTTGTTCAATGCTTCCAAAGAAAGATCCTTGGTTTTGGAGTTGCCTTTCGCATACCAGTCGGCATCGCTGTACATTTGTCTTAGCAAAGCCATGGAGCCCATTAATGAAGATGGATAGGATTGGGTTTTGGCTACACTTTTTTCAAAGGAAAAATATTGTGCAGAGGCATCATCCAAGATTCTTTCGGCATCGTTACCAGCACCATTTAAAGCAACGAGTATTCCCGTTCCCCGGGCAATGCCATCCTGAATGTGGGAGTTAACAACACCGAAACCGGCGTCACGTATTTCCTTGGCCTTTTTATCATCGTACTTGAAAACCGAAATCGCCTTGTTTTCAGGCATTACATGGTCATTCCAGTAGTAGCCTTCCCTAGAAGGCTCATATTCTGCGGTTCTTCCCCCACCCGAGGCTTTTTTTGGTTTTTCCACCCCAAAATCGGAATAGATATCGATAAAAGAGGGGTAGATCGATTTCCCAGCTAGGTCAATAACAATTGTACTTTTGGGTAGGGTAACTGTTTTGGCGGCTTGCACCACCTTGCCATTCTGGATCAATAAGGTGCCACCGTCGATGATCTGGGTTGGGGTTACATAAATTTTTGCATTGGTAAATGCCGTGTAGTTGTTGTTCGTTGTTTTTACGCCATCATTTTTAGGAAAATAATCTTGTGCAAACAAAGTTGTGCTTGACCATAAGATGGCCAAGACTAGAAGTCGCATTTTCATTTTATAAAGGTGTTTTAAATTAGTCTCTTTAAAGGTAGAATTCTTAAGACTCCTTTAACACGTATTCACTTTTTTTTAACACTATAATGGGTGTAGTTCATGATAATTTATCAAAAGTGCCACCACGGCATTGTAACTTTCTATGCCTTTGGACTGGTTATTGGCTTTTAAAAAAGTGTCGAAAATAGATTTAAAGACAGGTTCTGCAGGATTTTCATAGGCCATCCAGAAATCGGACACCTCTTTGTAGTTTTTTTTGACCCCGATATTTAATGTTCCAAACAACCTTTCAAATGTAGGCTCATCTCTTTTTTTGATATCTGAAAGACAATAGGCCAAGGCGTAGGAATAAGCGGAATATTTAAAATAGATGTCGCTATTGGAGGCTGTCACCAGATATCCTATAAAATTGGTCTCATTTTCTGCAGAATAACCCAATTGATGCGCTACTTCATGACCTGCCACTACAGGATACCTAAAATTGGGCAGTAGTGCGTTTACTTGAGCCTCGTTGGTGAACGGATTTAAATATCCCCCATAGCCCATATAGGAAAGACCAGTACTAAAGAGGGAATTCTTGAGACTTGGCCGTTGGTAATGAAATATTGAAAATCGGGAATCCAGGTCTTGATAGCCTTGAATAGTCTTTTCCAGTATCTCTTGTTTAGAATAGGGCACCGTAACCATTCTCGTGCTATCGCCAACTATGAGCATTTGTGTTTCATTTGTTTTGTCGATAAGCTTTTCAACAAAAGATTCCAATGCTATGCTGGAATTATTTTCTTCCAAGGAAAGGGTTTCACTTAAAGGCACCCTATAATAATTAAGCCCCCAAAGCAGGTGGAAACTAAAATAGGCGGTGGAGAGTACTATAAAAATAGTGCGGATAAAAGCCTTGGGCCTTTGTCTTATTTTCTTTCTATTCAAAATTATATAGCGAAGTGAGGCCACCAATAACAAGGTATAGATGATATCCCCCACAGAAAAGGGAATCCATCCAAACGCAGTTCTGGAGATTTTTGATAGCATTGGGTATATCCCTAAACTATAATAAGATTCTATGAATTGTGGGTAATGACCTATCCATTTGACCAGGATTATTTGCGGGATAATGGATAGGGCAATACTATTTTTAAAACGGTTGTTCATCGGATCAAAAATAACCAATCAGAATTAGTATTTGTAGACCTATGCTCTAATAAAATGTTAAATGGGCATAACTGTGGCAAAGTCATTTTTCAATGTGTATTTTTGGTCTCAACTTTATAGAACCTTATGAGCAAAGAAGTACGTCAATTGGAACCCAAAAACGTTTGGAACAAATTCGCTGATTTGAATGCGGTCCCAAGACCCTCTAAAAAAGAGGAAAGAGTCATACAATTTATGATGGATTTTGGGATATCCTTGGGATTGGAGACCTTTAAAGATGAGGTAGGCAATGTGATCATCCGTAAGCCTGGGACGGTGGGAATGGAGAATAGTAAAATGGTCACCCTACAGTCACATTTAGATATGGTGCACCAAAAAAATGCGGACACTGTTTTTGATTTTGATGTTCAAGGAATTAAAATGAAGATTGAAGGGGATTGGGTAAAGGCTAAAGGGACAACCCTGGGGGCCGATAATGGTATGGGTGTTGCTGCAATAATGGCCTTGTTGGAAAGCGATACAATTGTCCATCCTGCGTTGGAAGCTCTTTTTACCATTGATGAAGAAACTGGGATGACAGGCGCCATGGGCCTAAAAGGAGGTGTCCTACAAGGTGAAATATTATTGAACCTGGATACGGAGGAAGATGACGAGATTGACATTGGTTGTGCTGGAGGTATAGACGTCACTGCAACGAGAAATTATAAGCAAATAGCTGTTCCAAAAAACCATGTGGCTTTTAGAATTGCCGTTAAAGGTCTGCAAGGCGGACACAGTGGCATGGATATCCATAGAGGGTTCGGGAATGCCAATAAAATAATGAACAGACTGCTTTACACGGCTTGTGAGAGCTTTAAGATTGGTGTTTCTGAAATAAATGGCGGCAGTCTGCGCAATGCCATACCTAGAGAAAGCTTTGCGGTGGTGGTGGTGGATGAAGCGTATAAAGTTGATTTTGAAAAAGCAATGTCAGCCTTGGAGGTAACCATCAAAGAGGAATTAAAGCACACCGAACCCCAATTCATAGTTGCGGTCGAAAAGGTCGCCCTACCTACCCAAATGATGGAATCTGAGGCGCAGCTAAGTTTGATAAAAGCTATATATGCTGCAAAAAATGGAGTATATGCTATGAGTGCGGCAATGGATGACTTGGTGGAATCGTCCAATAACATAGCGAGGGTGATTGTGAGCAATGGTCTTTTGGAAATTATGTGCCTAACGAGGTCGTCTGTAAATTCCGCCAAATTGGATTTGGCAAATTCCCTGAAATGTGCTTTTGAACTTGCGGGATGTGAGGTGACCCTAAATGGGGACTATCCAGGTTGGAATCCCAATCCGGACTCTGCCATATTAAAAGTACTGGAAAATAAGTATAAAGCCGTTTTCGGAGATAGTGCCAATGTGGTTGCCTGCCATGCCGGTTTGGAATGTGGAATTCTAGGAAAAAATTACCCGAACATGGATATGATCAGTTTTGGCCCTACTATAAAGGGTGCCCATTCTCCTGATGAACGGGTGAGTATTTCATCGGTCCAAAAATTTTGGAAATTTTTATTGGAGATCTTGAAAGATATTCCGAAAAAATGAGGTCTGATTATTGATGCAATAATTCAACCCAATTTTATTGGATAACTCGCTTATTTTTAGTAACTTAAAGACTGTCTTAAAATGAGCTAGTTATGGGAATCAAGAGTTTTCAAGGGCCAATGAAACTGAGGGAATCCAAGGATGATGCCTCGTTAAAGGTCAGTGATTATATGACCAAAAAACTGATAACCTTCAAGCCGGAGCAGTCTGTGGAAGAGGTTATTGTACAATTGATAAAGTATAGGATATCTGGTGGACCGGTCGTTAATGACAATTATGAACTTATCGGAATGATCTCTGAAGGGGATTGTATCAAACACATCAGTGAAAGCAAGTATCACAATATACCGGGAGAGACCAGGACCGTTGGGCAGCATATGATATCCAATGTGGAGACCATAGATGGTAATATGGATATATTTGATGCCGCCAATAAATTTTTACAGGCCAAAAGACGACGTTTTCCCATTGTGGAGAAAGGGGTCTTGGTAGGCCAGATATCTCAAATGGATATTCTTAAGGCTACCATAGAATTGAAGTCACAAAATTGGTGGTAAGCCAAGGTTCAGCTTATTGATTTAACTCCTTAGAATATGCCATTAAAACAAAAAAGCTCGCAATTTGCGAGCTTTTTTTTATACCTATAGTTAATTGTTATTCCGTTATTCCGGTGATTTCCAAATCAAATACTAAATCAGCATTTGGAGGAATTACATTACCTGCACCAGCTGGCCCGTACCCCAAATGCGAAGGGATGAACAAGCGTACTTTATCACCTACCTTCATAGACAATAGACCTTCTCTAAAACCAGCTATCAACTGCGCTTCAGTGCTATAATCCATAGCGATGGCTTCGTAACCGCCACCTGCTTTTCTTCTCTCGTCGAATTTGCCATATTTTACAGCAACAGCCTCTACGTTACTGTCGAACAATTCCCCAGATTCCAAATAACCGGCATAGTAGACGTTTACTTGTTGTCCTATTTTTGGAGATTCTCCCGTTCCTTTTTGCATGCTGTAAATCTGAAGACCAGAAGCCAATGTTTCGGCTACTGCTTTTTGTTTTTCAATTTCTGCAGAAAAGTCGGCCTTCATCTTTGCCGTGGCCTTTAATTTAGCTTCTTCCTCTGCAAAATAATCGGTCATGATCTTAACGGCATCGAACTTTTTGGCTTCCTTTCCATTTCGGATGATCTCTACTTTGTTCATGACGACATCTTCAAGAGGCCTATCTTTGGTCATGGGCTCTATAGAAGTTTTTACATTGGCAATACTATCAACAACATCCAAGCCTACTACAACCATACCAAAGACGGTATGTCTGCCATCTAGAAACGGTGTTTCTTTGTGCGTGATGAAAAACTGACTTCCATTGGTGGTTGGTCCAGAATTGGCCATAGAAAGGATGCCAGCTTTGGAATGGGTAAGGGAGTCATTGAACTCGTCCTTGAATTTATATCCAGGATTTCCCCTTCCTGTGCCAGTAGGATCACCTCCTTGAATCATAAAGTCCTTCATCACCCTATGAAAAATAAGTCCATCATAATATTTTTTATCTTTTAAGCTATCACTTACAAATGGACTGGTACCTTCTGCCAAGGAAATAAAATTTGCAACGGTAACAGGAGTCTTTTCACTTTCCAATTTAATGATGATGTCACCTTTATTGGTTTGGATGTTGGCGAAAAGGCCATCGCCTAAATCGGCGTGTTTACTGGATTTGCAACTAGTAAGGGCTAAGGCCGCGGCCATGAATAATAAATATGTTTTTTTCATTTTTTTAATAAATTTTAATTTTGGATACTGTCTTTTTGTCGATCAATGTTTAAAAGGGTTATGGTTGATTTTACTGGTATATTGGTGCCAATCTTTTTATTGTCTCCATGGTAGCCAAAAGCCAGGGATGATGGGAATAAAAAAGTTGCTGTTTCGCCTTCCCTTAAAAGCTTTATACTATTTCTTAAACCTGGAAAAAGATTTTGTTTGTCCACCTTATATTTTATGGTTCCCATTTCCTCACTTTTATAAATGGTATCATTGGAAAAACTGACCATGTTGTAGGTGAAGATCACTAAATCATCCGGTTTTGGCGTGTAGGATACCGAATCATTTTTTATATCGTAGTAATACCATGAGCCCTTTGAACTGCTCAGATAGGTATGTGCCGTATCTTTTGCAATGATTGCCTTGATCAGTTTTTCTTCTTGGGCAAGAAGTTCTTTGTTCCGTTTTATGGTTTCTTTAAAAAAACTACCTGTCCGTACTTTTGTAGGTCTTCTTGGTTCGGCCTCTTGGCAGGATACCAGGGATATTCCCAATACTAAAAGGATTAAAAAATATTTCATGCGTTCAATTGTTCTTTATAGTTTTCTAGTAGTGATACAAAATAGGCTGTGGTCTCTTTTAAGGATACATCGCTCTTCCCTCCAGCAGCATTGGTATGTCCACCACCCTGAAAATGTTTTTTGGCAAATTCATTAACGGAAAAATTCCCTTCGGACCTAAAGGAAATCTTTACGATGCCATCCTCTTTGTTTTCAATAAAAATTACTGCAAAACAAATGCCGTCCAAGGTTAGGCCATAATTGACAAAGCCTTCGGTGTCGCCTTTTTTATAATGATTACTGTCCAACTCTTCCTGGCTCAGCGTGATATAGACTGTATGATAATCCTCCAAAATGACCATATTTTTTAGAGCACAGCCTAAAAGATGCAGACGGCTGGGGGTATTGGTATCAAAAACCTTATTGTGAATTTGGGTGTTGTTGGCACCTTTGTCGATCAGGTCGGCAGCGATCCTATGGGTTCTACTGGTTGTAGAGAGAAACTTAAAAGAACCTGTATCCGTCATAATGCCCGTATAAAGGCAATTGGCAATATCCGCATTGATTTCATCGCTATGGCCCAAGAACTCTATAAAATTGTACACCATTTCACAGGTAGAGCTCATGCTTACATCCGAATACGTGATATCTGCATAATCATCTGGGGCTTGATGGTGGTCAATCATTACAAAAGTAGCCGTGGCTTCTTCCAAATGAGGTTGCATATGGTCTATTCTACCCAAATGGTTGAAATCCAATGTGAATATTATTGTTGCCTCTTTGATGAGTTGCTTGGCATGATGCGAATCTTTTTCAAAATTCACGATATGTTCATTGCCTGGCATCCATTTTAAAAACTTGGGATAATCATTAGGGGAAATCACCGTTGCTTCCTGACCTCTATTTTTTAGATAGTGGTAAAGACCTAAAGTTGAACCGATGGCATCCCCATCAGGGTTTTTGTGCGGTACTATAACAATTTTTTGCGGCGTAGAGAGTAATACCTCGGTAGCTTTTATTTCCTTCAAATTCATGGGCGCAAAGATACAATTTTATCATATAGACCTTATTCTTAAAAGCCTTATTTTTGAGGATGAATTTAAAACAATATTACGTGGGAAAAATACCATTTTATTTCATTTTACTCTTTCTATATATGGGTTGCAAATCTGCTGGTTCAAATAGTTTGGTTCAGCAAGCGGAGTCCGATTTTACCATTGCCTTTGGTTCCTGCAACAAGAGTAGTTTGAGTAATCCTTTATGGGATGATATAGTTTCCGCAAGGCCAGATGTGTGGATCTGGGGAGGAGATATTATTTATGCAGATACGGACAATAGGAAAAAGTTGAGGGAAATGTATATGGATCAGGATAACGTTGCAGGTTATGCCCTATTAAAAACTAAAATGCCTGTTATAGGTACTTGGGATGATCACGACTATGGTTTAAATGATGGGGGAGTGGAATTTAAGGGCAAAAAATGGAGTCAGCAGGAGTTTTTGGATTTTATGGACGTCCCTGTGGACAGTCCTAGAAGAACAAGAGAAGGGGTTTATTCATCCCATGATTACACCGTTCCAGTAGGAAGTATTAAGATAATAGTGCTGGATACTAGATATTTCAGAACAGCCCTGACTCCCGATAAGGATACAAAAAAGAGGCACAAACCAAATGTTTATGGACAAGGAACAGTTCTAGGCATGGAACAATGGGCTTGGTTGAAAGATGAATTGAACTTTTCCAAGGCCGATTTCAACATCATCGTAAGTAGTATTCAATTTCTATCCAATGAACACGGCTTTGAATGCTGGGGAAATTTTCCGCATGAAGTGGACCAATTGAAAAGTCTGATAGCCTCCTCTAAGGCAAAGGGAGTGGTACTTCTAAGTGGCGATAGACACATATCGGAATTTTCAAGGACCAAGGTGGATGGACTGGCTTATCCCTTGATAGATTTCACCAGTAGTGGTCTTACACATGTATATTCAAGTTTTTCAGGAGAACCGAATCCGTTTAGGGTGGGAGCGGTTGTTTCCAAGAAAAGTTTTGGACTTTTAGATTTCGACTTTAACAAAAAAAAGGTGCGCTTCAAGATGGTTGGGGACCATGGGGTATTGTTGGGAGAACTAGAACAAAACTATTAAGACTTGCGGGTTAATGAATAAAGCGTATTTTTGCGCAAAATTTAAAAAGAGATGATTACAAACAGAACATTTACCATGATTAAGCCCGATGCGGTTGAGAATGGACATATCGGTGCGATTTTGGAAAAAATCGCTTCTGCGGGTTTTAAAATTGCGGCTATGAAATATACGCAGTTGAGCTTAAGGGACGCACAAGAATTTTATGGCGTCCATAGAGAGCGTCCATTTTTTGGAGAATTGGTAGAATTTATGACCAGAGGACCAATTGTAGCTGCTATTTTGGAAAAAGAGAATGCAGTGGAAGATTTTAGGGCACTTATCGGTGCTACAAATCCTGCTGACGCGGCAGAGGGTACTATTCGTAAATTGTTCGCAACATCAATAGGAGAAAATGCAGTGCATGGTTCGGATAGCAATGAAAATGCAGCTTTAGAAGGTGCTTTTCATTTTGCGGGAAGAGAAATCTACTAGTATATCATTATAGAATACTAAGGGCCTACAGGAAATTCTTGTAGGCTTTTTTTTGTTAGCGCAAGACCAGTTTTTTCACCAACTCCTTGCCTAGTTCCTCGTTTATCATTGTAATTATTTTTGATTTTCCATGACTCAATTCTTCGCGCAGCACCGAAGAGGAAAGGGAAACAAAAAGGGTCTCGTTTCTTAATTCGATCGCAGTGGTATAATTGTTTACACCGTTGCCCATTAGATTGCCCCAGGCTTCACGAACATTGACCTTATCCATGCCGTTCTGCAATTTGTTCACCTTGATGAATTCTTGCAAAGCTTCACTTAATGGGATATTGTCGTTCTTTCTTTTGGCCATTATTCGTTAATATTAATAGGTTCGTACCTCTTGTAGTGATAGGTGATGCCTTCCTTGTTGATTGCCGAGAAGGTGTTTTCCGATAGGGTCATCAGTAGCTCGCTCCATTCACTGTAATTATTTTTATATAACATTTCATAGGCTTCCCCTTTTTGAATGATCAAAAAGGATTCCGCATCATCATTTGCAAAATATGTACCCTCCAAAGAAGGCTGTACCTTTTTTCGAAAACCTTTGAAACCTGCCATTTCAATAAAATCTATAGTGGTGTTGGCTTTGTATTCTTTTGTGGTACCGTCCGGAAACTCCACCTTGCTGATTTCCCAATACCCGTTTAACTTGATGAGATCACTTTCGGAAATGGTCCGCTGACAGCTTAGAAGGCATATAAAAGCGAAAATGGACAGGATTGTTCTCATGCTACAATTTAAAAATTTTATAGGACTTGTGAATAGTTTTTACAACCTCTTCCGTACGGTCGGCGTGGGTATCACTTATAAATATTTGGCCAAAATAATCATCATCCACCAAGGTGACAATATGTGCGACCCTATTTTCGTCCAGTTTGTCAAAGATATCATCCAAAAGTAAAATTGGGGTAGTTTTTGCCTGGTTTTTTATAAAATTGAATTGCGCCAATTTCAATGCGATCAGAAAAGACTTCTGTTGTCCCTGAGAGCCAAATTTTTTAATAGGATACCCCTCAATTTCTAAGTTGAGGTCGTCCTTGTGGATGCCAACGGTCGTATATTGCAGGGCCCTATCCTTATATAGGCTGCCCTCCAGCAAAGTAAGTAGGCCATCGTCCAATAATTTGCTGTCATAATGGATGTGCACCAGTTCCTTGCCCCCGGAAATAACTTCGTACTGTTCCCTAAAAATAGGAATAAAGGCTTCCAGGAATGCCACCCTTTTGTTGTGGATTTCGGTGCCGTACACATTCAATTGTTCGTTGTAGACAGAAAGGGTGGTGCGGTCAAAAGTATGGTTGGCAGCAAAGTATTTCAAAAGGGAGTTCCGTTGCGCCAAAACCTTATTGTAATTCATTAATGAGGATAGGTAAGTCTTATCCGATTGGGAAATGACCCCATCCATAAATTTCCTACGGGTATCACTGCCTTCAATGATAAGATCCCGATCTGCCGGCGAAATGATCACCAATGGGAGAAAGCCAATATGGTCCGACAGTTTGTCGTAGGCCTTTCCATTGTGTTTCACGACCTTTTTCATGCCCTTTTTTAGGCTACAGATAATTTTTTCTTCCCTGCCGTCCTTTTCATATTCCCCGTCAATGACAAAAAAATCCTCTCCGTGTTTTATATTTTGGGTTGCCACCGGATTAAAGTAGCTCTTGCTGAAAGACAGGTGGTAAATGGCGTCCAAAATATTGGTCTTGCCTATTCCATTGGGGCCTACAAAACAATTTATCTTATGGTCAAATTCAAAGTTTTGGGAGCTGAAATTCTTGTAATTTATAAGTGTTAATTTTTTCAGAAACATTCCGTGGGGTGACAATTTTATTTTTCAATAGCTAAGTATCGTGCAAATTATCGAAAAATAACGAATAAATAACCTTTCGGATTTCAATAAAAACTTTATTTTTGCGCGATCAATAAATATAAAAATGGCAACATACAATAAGAGAGGTTACAAACCAAAGAACAAAGCTGAAGAGAATGAATTGGATGAGCAGAACAGTACTACAGCGGAAGTTTTTAGTACTCTGGACGAAAGTGCTTCCAAAACCGAAGAGTGGGTTTCACATAATCAAAACTACATTCTAGGTTTTATTGGTGTGATTGCTGTAGCCGTTTTGGGGTATTTGGCCTACAATCAATTTGTATTGAAACCAAATGAAGCCAGTGCAGATAATGAAATGTACTATCCGCAGCAATATTTCGATCAAGCATTGAACAGCGCTACAGAACGTGATTCATTGTTTACCCTTTCACTGAATGGAGCAGAAGGAAAATATGGATTCTTGGATATTATCAAAGAATACAATGGTACAAAGGCCGCAAATGTTGCAAATTATTCTGCAGGAATGGCTTATTTGAACATGCAAAAATATCAAGAGGCCATCAATCATTTGGAGGATTTCTCCTCTGATGACGCTATCTTGGGTGCACTTGCCAAAGGAGGTCTTGGGGATGCATTTATGCAACTGAACCAGCCTGAAGATGCACTTTCCTATTACGAGAAAGCTGTAGCCCATAGTGACAATAGTTTTACGGCCCCTAAATTTTTGTACAAGGCAGGTATTACCGCTTTGGAATTAAATGAAAATGACAAGGCGTTGGAATACTTCCAAAGAATTAAGGATGAATATGCTGCTTCTGATGAGGCAAGAACGATAGATGTTTTTATCGGAAAGTCCCAAAAACAATAAATAATGGCCACGGCTAACAAGAATTTATCGGAATACGATAAAGCAACAATCCCAAGCGCGAAAAATTTTCGGTTTGGGATTGTTGTTTCAGAATGGAATTCAGAAATAACGGAAGGCTTGTTCAATGGCGCCATGCAAGCATTGTTGGATTGCGGGGCAATCAAGGAAAATATCGTTCGTTGGAACGTTCCCGGAAGTTATGAACTGATTTTCGGTAGCAAAAAAATGATCGCTACCCAAAATGTTGATGCAGTTATCGCCATTGGGAGCGTGATCCAGGGGGAGACCAAACATTTCGATTTTGTTTGCAGTGCCACAGCACAAGGGATAAAGGACCTAAATGTAAATACGGATACTCCCGTTATCTTTTGTGTGTTGACCGATAACAACCTGCAACAAGCCATTGATCGCAGTGGTGGAGTTCACGGAAACAAAGGTTCCGAGGCTGCCATAGCGGCCATTAAGATGGCTGCCCTGGGCAACTAAATCTTAGAAATAGTTATCTGGTGATATTACTTTGGTTAAATAGTCTAGGTAAATTAGACGTTAGCATCTCATTTCCATGGCAAATCACTATGATTCAAGCCTTCTAGGTTGTTAACAATTTTTAGCATCTTCATTCGACCATTTTGCCCTATTTTCAGTACTTTTGGAGATAGTTAAGATAAATATGAGACTCCCTTCGCTTTTTAAATTAAGTAGGAATAAATCCTATAACTATTCACCACGTTATTATAACGAGCGCAAGGAACGTTTGGAAAAATTAAGGAAATCCAAAGAAGCAAAACCGGACCAGGAATATTTCTCTGGCTACAGAAAAAAAAGTTTCAGGGAAGATTGGAGAACGGTGAAAAGTGCTCAGAGCGATCGAAACCGAAGGCTTCGTTTTATAGTCATCCTCATCTTTCTTTTGATATTTGCCTATGCGGCTGTAAAATATGGTAAAATAGACATGTTTTTTTAATGGCGGATATCATTAAACTCTTACCCGATCATGTTGCCAACCAAATTGCAGCTGGTGAAGTGGTCCAAAGACCTGCCTCAGTTGTTAAGGAGTTGATGGAAAATGCCATAGACGCCGGAGCCGCATCCATAAAGCTTATTATTAAAGAAGGCGGAAAGGTCCTGATCCAAGTAGTGGATGATGGTGTTGGTATGAGTGATACGGATGCCCGACTAAGTTTCGAAAGGCACGCTACCTCCAAAATACAATGCGCAGAAGATCTCTTCAACTTGAATACCAAAGGATTCAGGGGTGAGGCATTGGCATCTATAGCTGCTATCGCCCATGTAGAACTGCAAACCAAACCTTCCAATTCCGAAGTAGGTACCCATATTAAGATAGAAGGTAGTAAGATATCGGCCCAGGAAGTGATTGTGACTCCTAAAGGCACCTCCATTGCCGTAAAAAATCTATTTTTTAATATTCCAGCCAGAAGAAATTTCTTAAAATCCAATAGTGTAGAGCTTAGGCATATCACCGATGAGTTTCATAGGGTCGCCCTGGCACACCCCTCCATACATTTCTATTTTTACAATAACGGGAGCGAATTGTTCAATTTGCCCCAGAGCAATTATAGACAACGGATTGTCAATATTTTTGGAAGTAAGACCAATGAAAAATTGGTGCCTGTAGCAGAAGAAACACAGGTGGTGAACATATCGGGCTACATTGGAAAACCAGAATTTGCCAAGAAAAGTAGGGGAGAGCAGTATTTTTTCGTCAACAACCGCTTTATAAAAAGTCCATACCTCCACCATGCTGTGGTAGCGGCGTTCGAGGGACTTATAAAATCTGAAAATCACCCAGGATATTTTTTGTATTTGGAGGTGGATCCGGCTTCTATTGATATCAATATCCACCCTACAAAAACGGAGATCAAATTTGATGATGAGCATACCTTGTATGCGTTGTTGAGATCTGCCGTAAAACATAGTTTGGGACAGTTTAATGTTGCCCCGGCACTCGATTTTGATCAGGACCTTAATCTGGATACACCCTATGCCTTTAAGAATAGGACTGCGGAACTCCCCAAAGTTGTAGTTGACTCAGGATTCAACCCTTTTAAGGAGGAGGTACACAAAGGCTTTAAAAATACCTACCAAAAAGAGAAAACGCAAGGATGGGAAAGTATGTATGTGGGATTGGAATCCAGACTTGGGAAAGAAGATAGTTTCTCCAGCGTAAGCTTTGAATCTGACAGTATTACGGGCTCCATTTTTGACGGACATCAGGAAATTGTGGAGACCACCACCACCACGTTTCAGTTAAGACGAAAGTATATTGTCACTACCATTATCTCTGGTATGATCGTAATAGATCAAAGCAGGGCGCACCAACGCGTACTTTATGAGAAGTTTTTAAAGAATATCACCATTAAAGAGGCCGTAAGCCAGCAATTACTGTTTCCTTTGTCCTTATCCTTTTCCAGCTCGGATATGGTGATTATAGAAGAGATAAAAGAAAGTCTTGCCACCATAGGGTTTGGTTTTGGAAAGAAGGACAAGGAAGTATTGGAGATTACAGGGGTTCCTTTGTTGGTGGCCGAAAGTGAGGTGGGGATGGTTTTGGATCAATTGATTGCAGATTGCCAGCAGGACGTTTCCGGGGATGGTTTTTCACAGACCGATATCCTATCAAAAACCTTGTGCAAGACTTTGGCGGTAAAGACAGGGGAGGTGCTGGATAGAAATTCCCAGTTGGCATTGGTGAACGATCTGTTTGCCTGCAAGGAATCCATGGTTAGCCCTTTCAACAAAACAATATATATTACCATTACAGAAAACGACATTGATAAAAAATTTATATAAATGGGAAGATTGACAGATGCTATTAAGCATTTACTTATAATTAACGTAATGTTTTTTGTGGCCACCTCCTTGTATGGCGATCAAATGTATCAATGGTTTTCCCTTTGGTTCCCGCAGAATGCAAATTTTGAATTGTGGCAGATCATCTCACACATGTTCATGCATGGGGGATTAATGCACATTGTGTTCAATATGTATGCGCTATGGGCATTTGGATCACCTTTGGAACGGATGTGGGGAAGGAACAAATTCTTCTTTTTCTATTTCTCCGCAGGGTTGGGATCTGCACTCTTGCACACTGCAGTGAACTATTATTATTTTAACGAGGGCATGGATGCTTTGGTAAATTCAGGAATAACGAGGAGCCAGGTCATAGAGATAATATCGAGCGGTAAATATAGCCCGGATTGGTACAACCTTGCCTCTAAAAGTACCGTTGACAACTTTTTAAGTGCTTATAATACCCCTGCTGTTGGAGCTTCGGGTGCCATATATGGAATATTGGTCGCCTATGGGATGTCTTATCCCAATAGCGAGCTTTTCTTAATATTTGTGCCTGTTCCCATTAAGGCGAAATATTTCATTCCTGTTTTAATAGGTCTGGATTTGTTTTCAGGGATTACCGGTTATGCTATCTTTGGAAGTGGAATTGCCCATTTTGCTCATGTAGGTGGTGCATTGATAGGGTTTCTTATGATGTGGTACTGGAAGAAGAACCAGTTTAATAAAAACCGTTGGGATTAGCTATGAATACAGGAAATTTAAAATATCAGTTTGCCAGACTTAGCATTGCAGAAAAATTGATCGCAATTAATGTGGTGGTATTTATTTTCAATGGCTTACTGACTTTCTTACTTCAGTTGTCGCCAAATATTTTGATCAGGTGGTTTGAGTTGCCCAAAGATTTTTTTGACTTTTTGTTGCAACCATGGTCCATAATTACATATTCCTTCTTTCATGCCGGGTTGGGCCATATATTTTGGAATATGGTGATGCTTTACTTCGCAGCGCGCATTTTTTTAAACCTTTTTGGACCCAAAAGGTTCATCAATGTCTATTTTTTAGGGGTCATTTTAGGGGGGCTACTTTTTCTATTGAGCTATAATATATTTCCCGCGTTTTTGGGGATAAATACTTCTTTGATAGGAGCTTCGGCTGGGGTAACAGCTGTTTTGATTTTTGTGTGTACCTATATTCCCAACCAAGAGGTAAGGATCGTCTTTTTTAACGTTAAACTATGGTACATCGGCGTTTTCTTTGTCTTGGTAGATTTGATACAGATTCCGACCGGAGGTAATGCAGGAGGACATTTGTCGCATTTGGGAGGTGCCCTTCTGGGGTATGTTTATGCGAGACAATTGGTGAAAGGAAAGGATATAGGAGAAGGATTTTCAAGGCTATTGGATCGTTTGTCCAGCCTCTTTAAAAAATCCAATAAAGCACCAATGAAAACGGTATACCGCAAGGCTAAATCCACTGCAAATACCAAAGAGGACCACAATAAGGAAAGCAGGCAACGCAAGATAGATGCCATTCTTGATAAAATCAGCAAATCGGGTTACGAGAGCTTGTCCAAATCGGAGAAGGACTTTCTTTTCAAGGCAGGCAAAGAATAGGGTCGATTGTGGAAAAATTATCTATTGTAAACAAATTCGTTTTTTTTCTGAATTCAATAGCGGCTTTGCTGCTGTTGTTTTCCTGTATAGTGCCACATATCTCCCTTCAATCAATTTCATTCCTATTTATTTTTAGTCTCGCCGTGCCATATCTGGTCGCAGTGAACGTACTATTCTTGAGCTATTGGTTGTTGAATGGTAAAAGACAGTTTTGGTTGTCTTTTTTGATACTTCTCATAGGGTACTTTTCATTGGGAACCTTTATTAAATTTTTTGATTCCACGCCAGAATCAGTAGAAAAAAGCCTTAGTGTCCTCACCTTTAATACACAGTCTTTTCGCGGTAATTCAAGGGAAAATAACCCCCAATTGAGCGATAACATTGTTGAATTTATTATGGAAGAAGATGCGGATATTGTCTGTTTTCAGGAATTCGACTATGAAAAAATTAGGAGTAAGGATTTTAAGCAGTATGCTTATAAATATGTAAATTTTGAATTTGGGGTTAATAGTGATAAAGTGATACAGGCCATCTATTCCAAATATCCCATCATTGAAAAAGGGTCTCTAGATTTTCCTAATAGCAGCAATAATGCGTTATTTGCGGATATTGTTGTAAAATCGGATACGGTACGTATTTATAACTTACATCTCCAATCTTTAAAGGTTCGTCCCGGATCCATACGTAGGGAAGAATCTCAAAAATTACTAAAAAGGCTGAGTAATTCATTTGTAAAGCAACAAGAACAGGCCGGAATTGTTTTGGATCACAGTAAAACAACTTCCCATAAAAAGATAATTTGTGGTGATTTCAACAACTCCCAATATTCCAGTGTCTATTATGATATAAAAGGTGATATGAAGGATACGTTCATGGAAATGGGCTCAGGTTATGGTCGCACCTATAATTTCAAGTTTTTGCCTCTAAGAATCGATTTTATTTTGGTAGATGGGCAAATGGAAGTTTTGACCCATAAAAATTACGACGTTAAATTATCCGATCATTTCCCGGTAATGGCCTCCATCAAATTATAGCTACATCAAAAGGCAGTCGGCCGTATCAGCAATAATATGGATGCATAAGGCGAGGCCCACAATCCTGGTCTTCTTAAAAAATGAGAGTCCTATATACATCATAATTGCCCAATAGGTATGTAGGGGGTGAAATCCAATACTACAGCGTGTACTATCAAAAATAGGACTTGCCAAAAGATGGTCCAGGTCTATCAATATTCCTGCCAATAGAATCAATATGGCCCAAAACCTATTCTCCTTGTAAAAGTAGAGGCCAATAGCTATTGGCACTAAAATATGAATACCATAATGAATTAAGAATCTAAGCATCCTTTAGGTCTAATTGGTGTTCTTTAAGATAGGATAGGGCGTTGGTACCTTCGTTGAACAAAAGATCCAAAATACTGAGGTTGTCAATAAATGGATTGCGGTCATCGAAAACCTGAACATATGGTTTTTGAACTAGGGGCGGATTCACTTTGGCATTGATCAGGATGCGTGCATCTACAAAATCCATTGGTTCTTTCTCAAATTCGGAGGTGCTTTCTTCCGGCATTGGGATCTGAAGACAACAGCAGATAGCTTCAATGGACTTCAAATTAAAATCCAATAAATAGCTGTGCTCGGTATTAAATAGCGACACAAGGTCATCCTCATAGAACTCAAAAAAGGGAGAGGTCCTGTATGCCGTTTCCAGGGTACGCCAATGTTGGCGTTGCCAATGGTAGAAATTATCCACTTTTACATCTTTGTAACTTTGCCTGCCATTCTTGCCGCCTACATGCTGTATGGGGATATTCATTGGATGTCTTCCGATATCAGTGGCTATATAACATCGGTTCCTATAGGTCTGTTTTTGATAATTGCCAGAAGTCTCCCAACAGATATCATTTTTGGCTATGGCCACAAAATTGGCAATATTCAAAAAATATCCGGGATGTAGGAGTAGCTTCATTCTTGGTTTAATAAAATAGATTATTTCTTTTTCTTCTTTTTTCTAAAATAATCAAACACGAACCAACCGGCAAGGGCTATTAGAAAGTACCTGAAATAAGATTGGGGTTCCCCATCTCCACCCACTGTGGTGAAAACACGGTCCCAGCGAACTTTCCAATTGCTTACTCCCTCATTGATCCCATCAATACTCATCCATATAAATACCGGTTTACCCACAATATGGTTTTCTGGAACAAAGCCCCAAAACCTACTGTCTTCAGATTTATGACGATTGTCTCCCATCATCCAATAATAACCCTGCTTGAAGGTATAGGAGTCCGTTACCTGCCCATTGATGCTTATTTGATTTCCAGAGACAGAAAGGGTATTCCCCTCGTATTCTCTTATTATTTTCTTATAAAGGGGAAGGACTTTTACATTTAGAGCAATTGTCTTTCCTGCTTCTGGAAGATAAATAGGTCCAAAATTATCCTGGGTACCCGAATATTGTCCGCTTTGAGGGAAAATAGCGGTTTCAGGCCTTTTAAAGCTGAATTTCTCAATGTTGACGATGTCCGCTTTTCCGATGTCATTCTTAGCTTCTTCCTCTGTCATGTTGAAGAGGGCTTTGGAATTTACAGACGTAGCCTTTAGGAATGATACTACTTTGCCATCAAAAATATTACCTGTATAATAGGTGTATAAGGAATCCTTTTCAAATTCCTCCAAGGTGGTCTTTTGGTCTATAACTTCTGCAACCTTATCTTGGGTCAAAACTTCGTTTGGGACTTTTATCACATTACCCCCAAAATTATTACGGCCTAATAAGTTAATAGCGGTGTTGCCTATTTGTCCTTTGGTGGTAACCACATGAAGGAACATGGGCTTAGCCCTATCGGACAGGGCTAATTTTTCACCATTGATATACACGTCTCCATTTACAATAGAAAGGCTATCCCCTGGGATTCCCACACATCTTTTAACGTAGTTCGACTTCTTGTCTATTGGTTTTTTGACCCCTTTTTCCTTTTTAAAGAACTGCCGCACAGTGTCCGCTGGCCAACTGAACACCACAATATCATTTCGTTCTACTTTTTCAAAACCGGGAATCCTAAAATAGGGGAGTTGGGGTTTGCTCAAATAGGATTTCGTTTTGAGGATAGGCAGGGTATCGTGGACCATTGGGGCCGCAATTGTTGTCATAGGGGTTCTGGCACCATAATGAAACTTGCTCACAAAAAGGAAATCACCAATAAGTAATGTTTTTTCCAAAGATCCTGTAGGGATAACATAAGGCTGGATAAAATAGGTATGTACCAAGGTAGCCGCAACAATTGCAAATACTATGGAACTTACCCATTCCCCTAAGGCTGTTTTAGGGTGTCTGCTACGATTTTCAACATATTTGACATCTTGGGTATAACTTACATAATAGATATAAAAACCTAGGGTTAAAATAACCAGCCAAGTGTCCAATAGGGAGTTTTTTCCAAAACTTCGAATGGTCTCCACCCAAATTACGGGAAACATAAGCAGGTTGATGACCGGAATAAAGAGTAGGAATACCCACCATTTCGGTCGGTTGATGATTTGCATCAATACAATTGCATTATAAATTGGAATAGCGGCCTCCCATGCTTTTCTACCAGCTTTTACATATAATTTCCATGTTCCTAAAAAATGGATGACCTGTATGATCAAAATAAAAAGAATCCATTGTGTGCCGTTCATACGATATTGTTATTGGTGAACTTAAAAATATTTTTTTGGGTACCCAAAAGATATTGTCTATAACTAAGTACCGGAAGGTGTCCTATTGTTACGTTTCTTAACCTAGGTTTAACACATCCTTCATGGTGAAAATCCCTGTTTTGCCTACAATCCATTCCGCTGCTACGACTGCTCCAAGCGCAAAACCTTCCCGATTATATGCCGTATGTTTAATCTCAAGGCTATCCACGGGACTTTCATAATTGATGGAATGTGTTCCCGGAACATCATTGATCCGTTTGGCAACAATAGGAATATTGGCATTTGTTGCTTTCTCCAGTTCCCATCCTTTATAATCTGTGTTCTTTATGATGCCTTCCGCCAAGGTGATGGCCGTGCCACTCGGGGCATCCAGCTTTTGGGTGTGGTGTATTTCTTCCATGGATACCTTGTATTGGTCCAAGGACTTCATCATTTTGGCCAAATATTCGTTCAGCTCAAAAAAAATATTGACCCCTAGACTATAGTTGGAAGCGTAAATAAATGCTCCCTTATGTTCATTACAAAATGCCACGGCATTAGCATAATCTTTCAACCATCCTGTGGTTCCTGAAATAACGGGAACGTTGTGTGCCATGCATTTTTTAATATTGTCAAAAGCCGCGTCTGGTTGACTGAAATCTATGGCCACATCGATATTGGAAAAATCAATTTCTTGGGTGTCCACATCTACTTTGGCTACAATGGTGTGGGTGCGAGTGATAGCGGTCTGTTCTATCATCTTACCCATTTTACCGTATCCAAACAATGCAATTTTCATGCGCTAGAATTTTATGGTTAATGCCATTCCGTAATTGGGATTGGCGTTAATTGGGTTGTATTCCAAGTAAGGTTTAAAGTCCATGCTCAGGTTGTCGTCTACGTTAAATTGTCGTAAATGTGCATCCACATTGGCATCTATAATATTAAGGGCATATAGACCAATTGTTACTACCAAGGCTAGATCCCTATCCCGCTGATACCGCTCTTGGGCATCTTGCAACGCTACATCAGAGAGATCGGGATTTCCGAGAACCACCCCACTATTGTTGATATCGTAAAACTCGTCATCAATGAAACCCGCCTTTCTTCTTTTAAATGCAGTTCTAAAGCGGTCATAAAAATCATCATTGACCACATAGACATACACTCCTGTGCCAATTGCTGCATATACAAGGGGAACTTTCCAATAACGTTTGTTGTAGATTTGGCCCAATCCCGGTAGAATGGCGGAAAAAAAGGCAGCCTTACTTGGTGCCAAAGGGTTTATTTCCTCTCTTTTCTCTAAAATCACATCCTTGACCACAACGCCTTTTTTAGTAAGATCCGTTTTTACAGAATCTACTGCGGTGGTATCCTTTAGTTTTTCTTGTGCTGAGGAGGAAAGAATTAAAAGAAAAAAAATCAGTAAGGAGCAAAGTGATCTATTCACCTGTGATCAGTTTTTTTATACGCTGAAATTCTTCTTCGGAACTAAATGGGATGGTTATTTTGCCATTCCCTTTTTCAGAAGCTTTCACATCTACTTTTACGGCGAGGTAGTCGCTAAATCTTGGAGCATCCTTTTTGATGAAATCAGGGATTTTTGCAACCTTTTTCACCGCTTTTTCCGGATTTTCCAAGGCATCTTGATAGGCCTTAACGGCTTTTTCAGTATCCCTTACAGATAGGTTCTGTCCAACTATTTTCTCATATAGGGCAATTTGATCCTCTCTTTTTTCAACGTTTACCAGGGTTCTGCCATGTCCCATACTAACAAAGCCGTCACGGATGCCGGTTTGGATAATGGGATCTAATCGTAAAAGACGTAAATAATTAGTGATGGTGGAGCGTTTTTTGCCGACCCGATCACTTAATTTCTCTTGTGTCAACTGAATCTCGTCAATCAGACGTTGGTAGGACAAAGCAATTTCAATGGGATCGAGGTCCTGTCGCTGTATATTTTCCACCAAGGCCATTTCCAAGGATTCTTGGTCATTGGCAATTCGGATATAGGCAGGAACAGATTCCAGACCAATGAGCTTGGAGGCCCTAAATCTTCTTTCTCCTGATACTAATTGATATTTATTGAAGTCGAGCTTCCTTACGGTAATAGGTTGTATGACACCCAGTTCCCGAATAGAAGTAGCCAATTCCTGAAGGGCTTCATCATTAAAGTTGGATCTCGGCTGAAATGGGTTCATTTCAATGGCCGAAAGCTCCAATTCTACAATATTCCCTACAACTTTATCTGCATTTTTGTCCGATGCTGATTTGATATCGTTATCTGGATCTTTCAAAAGTGCGGACAATCCTCTTCCTAAAGCTTGTTTTTTTACTGCTTTCGCCATATTAAACTATCTCCTTGTTTTTTTTCATTACTTCATTGGCCAAATTCAAATAATTGGCCGCTCCCTTACTTGAGGCATCATATTTAATGATGCTTTCCCCATAACTTGGAGCTTCACTTAATCTAACGTTTCTTTGGATGATGGTATCAAAAACCATTTCAGAAAAATGTTTGTTCACTTCTTCTACCACCTGATTGGACAGGCGTAGACGTGAATCGAACATGGTAAGCAATAATCCTTCGATATCAAGATCAGGATTATGTATTTTTTGAACACTTTTAATGGTGTTCAACAATTTGCCCAAACCTTCCAAAGCAAAATATTCACATTGAATAGGAATTATGACGGAGTCTGCCGCTGTCAATGCATTCAATGTCAACAATCCCAAAGAAGGAGCGCAATCGATCAAAATATAATCATATTTTTCCTTTAACCCTTCTAGGGCCTGCTTCAACATATATTCCCTTTTCTCTTTGTCCACTAATTCAATTTCAATGGCTACAAGGTCGATATGTGAGGGAATAAGATCCACATTTGGGGAGGATGTTGTAATAATCGTTTCCAAAGCTGTTTTGGAATGCTCCAGAAGTTGGTACGTTCCCATTTCCACATTATCCACGTTTATTCCTAGACCAGAAGTGGCATTGGCTTGGGGATCTGCATCTATCAACAATACTTTCATTTCCAATACACCTAAGGAGGCAGCTAGGTTCACTGAAGTGGTGGTTTTCCCAACCCCACCTTTTTGATTTGCTATAGCAATTATCTTGCCCATTATCATAGTAAGTTAGGGGCTAAAAATACGATTATTTATAACGCTAAAAAATGTATTTTGTTAACAGACGGTGAATAACAACCTATTAAGTCCTAAAAAGATCTTAAACATAAGGGAATTCACGGATCAGGAATCTTTAATGCAAGAGGTCAGTCCATTAGGATGTCCAATATTTGGATGGCTGTTTCACTAATTTTGGTGCCGGGCCCAAAAATGGCCACTGCTCCAGCCTTGAAAAGATAGTCATAGTCCTGTTTTGGAACCACTCCACCTACGATGACCATGATATCTTCCCGACCATGTTTCTTGAGTTCTTCAATAATCTGGGGCACCAAAGTTTTATGGCCTGCCGCCAAAGAGGAAACCCCTACCACATGCACATCGTTTTCAACGGCCTGTTTGGCAGCCTCTTGAGGTGTTTGGAACAAGGGACCTATATCCACATCAAAGCCTAGGTCGGCATACCCTGTTGCCACTACTTTGGCTCCCCTGTCATGTCCGTCCTGACCCATCTTTGCGATCATGATCCGCGGCCTACGGCCTTCGGTCTCTGCAAATTGGTTGGCCATCTCTCTGGCCTTTTTAAAACTCTCGTCGTTTTTTATTTCTTTGGAATACACTCCTGTAAATGATTGAATTTTAGCCTTGTACCGTCCAAAAGCAACTTCCATGGCGTCACTTATCTCCCCTAGGGTAGCTCTCGCCCTTGCTGCTTCCACCGCTAAAGCTAGTAAATTCTCTTTAGTTGCAGATCCGTCAGCTGTTTGTTTTTGTTTAGCGGCTTCGGTCAATTTATTCAAGGCAGCTTCTACGGTAACTGTATTTCTGTTTTCCTTGGTTTGTGCCAAACGCTCCAGCTGCTGTTTGCGTACCTGCTCATTGTCCACTTCCAAAATCATAAGGGTATCCTCTTCTTCCAATTGGTACTTATTGATACCTACAATTATATCCTGGTTGCTATCTATACGGGCCTGCTTTTTTGCGGCGGCCTGTTCAATACGCATTTTAGGAATTCCGGCCTCAATCGCCTTGGTCATCCCTCCTAATTCCTCTACCTCGTCAATCAGTTTCCAAGCTTTTTGGGCAATCTCATCGGTCAGGTATTCCACATAATAACTTCCGGCCCAAGGATCTACGGTTTTGGTGATCTTGGTTTCGTCCTGTAAAAAGAGTTGGGTATTCCTCGCAATCCGTGCCGAGAAATCGGTAGGAAGGGCGATGGCTTCGTCCAGGGCGTTGGTATGTAGACTCTGTGTGCCTCCAAAGGCCGCTGCTGCGGCTTCAATAGTGGTTCTAGCCACATTGTTGAAAGGGTCCTGGGCAGTAAGACTCCAGCCACTGGTTTGTGAATGTGTCCTTAGCGCTAGGGATTTTTGACTTTTGGGATCGAACTTTTGGACCAATTTAGCCCAAAGCATACGGCCCGCCCTCATTTTGGCTATTTCCATAAAATGGTCCATTCCTATACCCCAAAAGAAGGATAGTCGGGGAGCGAACTGATCGATTTCCAAGCCAGATTTTAGTCCGGTCCTAATATATTCCAGACCATCTGCCAAGGTATATGCCAATTCTATTTCCGGGGTTGCCCCAGCTTCCTGCATATGATAGCCGGAGATACTGATACTATTGAATTTTGGCATGTGCTTGCTTGTATATTCAAAAATATCTGAAATGATCTGCATGGAAGGTGCCGGAGGGTAGATATAGGTGTTCCGCACCATAAATTCTTTAAGAATATCGTTCTGTATGGTCCCTGCCAGTTGTTTTGGCAATACTCCCTGTTCTTCAGCTGCAACAATATAAAAGGCCATAATGGGCAATACCGCCCCGTTCATGGTCATAGAAACCGACATTTCACCCAAGGGAATGGAATCGAAGAGAATTTTCATGTCCTCTACAGAATCAATGGCAACTCCGGCCTTGCCCACATCTCCCACTACGCGCTCATGATCACTGTCGTATCCACGGTGTGTGGGTAAGTCAAAGGCTACGGAAAGCCCTTTTTGTCCTGCGGCCAAGTTACGTCTGTAAAAGGCGTTGCTTTCCTCTGCTGTGGAGAAACCAGCATATTGCCTAATCGTCCATGGTCTTCTTACATACATAGTAGAGTAGGGGCCACGTAGGTTGGGAGCGATCCCTGCCACAAAATTAAGGTGCTCCAAATCTGATACGTCCTCTTTAATATAGATGGGGGTATCTGAATTGACTTTCCTCTTTGTTTTGGAAACTGAAGCTTCGGTACCCGAAACTTCAGCCTCTTTTAGTTTTAGGTGTTGCAGGTCTTTTCTACTCATCGTTCAATCTTTTTTGTTCCAGGGCTTCGGATAAGCGTTTTTCAATAATGGGCTCCAACAGTGTTTTTCTGGCATCGGTCTTTACAAAAGGAAAAATCTCCATCTCCTCCTTCATTTTATCCTCCTTATTGATGTATTTATTGGTCCCTACCAATACCTCTTTATGGGTATTGAACAATTCCTGTTCTTTTTGGGCGCTCTCCTTGATTTTTTTCTGGATGGTATGTTCTTTCAGTTGCTTTAAAAATCCACCCCCTGCTTCCAAGATTTTAAAGAGGTCCAAGGCTTTTTCTGCTAATTGGGTGGTTAGGCTTTCTATATAATAGGCGCCGTCAGCCGGATTGCTGACCTTGTCAAAATAGCTTTCATGCTTTAGGATCAGCAATTGGTTCCGTGCTATACGTTCCCCAAATTCATTGCTTTTATGGTACAGGGCATCGTAGGGTATATTACAGATGGCATCTGCTCCACCAACGATGGCCGACATACATTCCGTAGTGGTCCTGAGCATGTTTACGTTGTAATCATAAAGTGTTTTGTTCCGTTTGGTGGGCAGGGCCAGAATGTGGCATTCCATATCCAAAATGTATTCGCTGGCCAAGGTTTTCCATAATAGGCGCATCGCCCTAAGTTTTGCTATTTCAAAGAAATAATTGGTGCCCACGGCCATTTTAAAAGTGATGCCCTGAATTTTAGTGTTGGAAGCGTCCTTTGCAAAATGATTTAAATACTCATTGGCATGGGATAGGGCATAGGCCAATTGTTGTACCATATTTGCACCGGCATTTTGATACAAACTGGCATCTACAGAAAGGATATTATTGAAGTTACTGGCGTGGTCCAGGGTAAAAACTTTTTCCAAGATCTCATGGTCCTTATTAAGGTTATGGTACCAGTTTCCACTTTTGGCCAAATGGCCAATAATATCGATATTTAAATGGATGCGATGTGTTTTATTGCCTACAAAATCAAAGAGTTTCTGAATATAAGTATCCGATATAAACTGAAAATCAAAGTGGATGACAGTAGCTTCAAGGGGGATATCCTTTAAAAGTCGTTCTATTTTAATCTCCTCAGAAGCAACAGTAAAAAGTAAACTCTCGGCCCCTTTTTTTAAGGCTTCCAAGGCTTTGGCATTGGCCATAGTTGCATTCTTGGCATAAATATGCTGGGTAATTTTCCAAGATGTTCCCAAAGGTTGGGGGAACAAGATACGTTCCCCATTTTCATCCGAATGGTAAAAAGGCTTGACTTTAATGCCTTCTGGCGATTCCCAGATCAAGGTATCATTATAATCCGCCCCTTTTAAGTCGAACTGTATTTGTTGTTTCCAGGCTTTGGAGGAAACTTCTTGAAATTCGTTAAAAAGTTTGGGTTTACTCATCTTTTTTGTTTTTTAGGCTGTCCTCGTATTCTATCAAATATATATCCTCGTTCTTTTTCTTGAGGTAATATTTCTCCCGGGCAAATTTTTCAAGTTCCTTTTTGTCGGATAGCTTTTCTATCGTCTCTTTGTCATTTTCGATCTCTTCCTGCAAGAATTCCTTTTGCTTCTCCAATTTTTTAATTTCCTTTTTTAGTTCCCAATGGATAAAGAGGGAATTGGTATCAAAAAAGATCATCCAAATCAAAAATGCGGTGAGCACCAACATATACATATTGGTCGCGATACCAAACCATTTTTTCTTTTTCAGTTCTTTTAGGCCCATGGTAGTCTATGCTAATTTTTCATTAATAATTGTCCGTACGATATCCACGGCCACCGTGTTGTATTTGTTGTTGGGGATGATGATATCCGCAAACTCCTTGGTAGGTTCTATAAATTGGTTGTGCATGGGCTTCAGGGTGTTCTGGTAGCGGCTCAGCACCTCGTCCAAATCCCTGCCTCGTTCGGTAATATCCCTTTTTAGCCTACGTATCAAACGCTCATCGGAATCGGCGTGGACAAAAATCTTTATATCGAACATATCTCTAATCTGAGGGTTTGTCAGGATCAAAATCCCTTCTACGATCATCACCTTTCTCGGAAAGGTATGTATGGTATCCTTGGTGCGGTTGTGCTTTACAAAGGAATATACGGGTTGGTCAATGGGTTGCCCTAGCTTTAATATTTGTAAATGCTCAATGAGCAGGTCAAAATCTATGGCTCTTGGGTGGTCAAAATTGATATTGGTACGTTCTTCATAGGTAAGGTTGGAGATATCGTTGTAATACGAATCTTGTGAAATGACCCCAACTTCTTCAAAGGGCAGTTCGTTAACGATCTGATTTACAACGGTTGTTTTGCCGCAACCTGTTCCCCCCGCTATTCCGATAATCAGCATGCTTATATATTTTGCCCAAAAATAAGGATTTGGGATGAAACTACGGACTTTTTGATGGAACGACCTACACCGTTTTCGAAAGCATCGATTTAAGTTTGTTAATTAGGCAAGAATACCACCCCACTAGAGGAGTCGCGCTTAGCCCCCGTAACAGAGCTCAAACAGTTGATTTCCTGTTCTAATCGCAGTACGCCCATAAGCCCAAAAACCAAGGCCTCTTTGTATTCAATAAGGGTTTTGGATGGGGTTTCCACCTTGGTGGTGGATCCTAATTTTTCTTGTAGGGTATCAATAAGAAAGCTGTTCAATGCCCCACCTCCGGTCACCAAAAGAGTATTTTCTTTTTTTGTTGCCTGCTGTTGTACCTGCAGGGCTACCTGCTCACAAATATGGTGGATAGCGGTGCGCAAAAGGTTTTCCAAGCTATCCACTGTGCCATCCACTATGGGAACCACTTTTTCCACAAACCATTCAAAACCAATGGATTTAGGAAAGGGCAAGCTATAGAACTCCAAGGCGTTCAATTGTTGCAATAAGCCCTTGTTCAGGGTTCCTTTTCTCGCCAATTGTCCATCTTCATCGTAAGCCAATTGTACCTTTTGGGTAATGTGGTTCAAAATCATATTGGCCAAGCCTATGTCATAGGCCAAGCGTTTTCCGTTTTGCTCAAAGGAGATGTTGCTGATGCCCCCTAAATTTAAACAAAAATCATAACTGCTAAAAAATAACCGATCCCCGATGGGCACCAACGGTGCTCCTTGTCCGCCCAAGGCCACATCATTGGTCCTGAAATCACAGACCACCTTTTGGCCACTGGCATTGGCCAAATGCTGTCCAGATCCTATTTGAAAGGTGAGCCCTCTTGCAGGTTGGTGGTGCGTTGTATGCCCATGGCTAGAAATAAAATCGACCTCCAAATTATACTCCTCTATAAATTTTTTCGCATGTTCGCCCAACCACGTGCCATAGGTGTTATGGAAAATAAGAAGCTCATCGGCAGGGAGGTAAATGGATTTTTTTAGTTTGTTAAATGTTTCTTTATTGTAAGAAACGCTTTTTGATTCCAAAATCTTAAACTCCCAACGGCCCAGCTTTTTCCAGATTTGGCAATAGGCCAGATCCAAGCCGTCCAAAGAGGTACCAGACATGAGTCCTATTACTTTGTAGTTATGCATTCCGCTGAATTTAGGGTTATTGGGAGTTCTCCTTTAGCATCTACCTTGCCCAGAAAATGGTTTGCGGCGTTTTGTTGGAATGTTTCAAAATCTTGGTAGGCAACCACAACCGCCTTAGCTTTCTGAAAAGGCAAAAGGTTTAAAAAGTAGGGATTCCCAAAAAGATAGAGGATCACATTTTGGTTGGCAAGCAATTCTAAAACAAATTCCAAATCTTGCTGGGATACCCCAAAATTATCTTTAGGCTTGGCTTGGGGTGGAAATAGGGCCAATAGGATGTTTTTGCCATCAGTTTGCTCTAAAATAGCTTCTTTTGAAGGATTTTCGGTAGAAAAAGCAGTAAAAGTAACCGATTTTGAAATGGTGCTAAAAAAAGGAGGATGGGCTTCCTTTCCCATGGCAACGCCCACAAAGCCTGCTTTTGTAAATTGGTTGATATCCTTTTGTTCGCCACAAACAAGGCTAAGACTTTCATAGGCGAGTTTATGGTTCAAGCCCTCTGGGTTTATAACAGTATTGGGAGCATTTTCCAATTGGGTATAAGCTTTAAGTTTGAGTTTCCAAAAACGCTCAAAGCTTTCTTCTATCTGTTGTTCGGAAGCGTTTTTTAAGATGAGGTCCATACCCTCCTTTGTATTTTCGGCAAAGCAGAGAACATCGTTCCCCGCATCAAAAGCCGTCCATTCCAATTCTCCTTTTGTGGGATACATTTTGGAAACGCTGTGCATGTTTAAGGCATCGGAAATAACAACACCGGAAAACTGCATTTCTATGCGCAATACCCCTTTGATAATCTCTTTGGAGAGTGTAGCTGGCGTTTTTTTTCCGTTGGACAGACTAGGGACGGATAAATGCCCTATCATTACGGAATCTACACCATTTTCTATTAATTCCCGAAAAGGAAAAAGTTCATTTTCCCAAAGCGCCTCTTTGGATTTATCTATGACGGGTAGCCCCAAATGGGAGTCGACCGCCGTATCTCCATGGCCTGGAAAATGCTTTGCACACGTAAGAACACCCTCGCTTTTTGTGCCGAGGGTATAGGCAATTGCCTTTTCGGACACCAACTTTTTATTCTCACCATAGGACCTGTAGCCTATAACAGGATTGTTCGGGTTGTTGTTGATATCCACGACAGGCGCCAAATTCCAATGAATACCGCAGTATTTGCAATCATGGGCAATATTTTTCCCTATTTTAAAAATAAGATCGGTGTGCCCAATAATTCCGCCTTGGGTAATGGCATAGGGGTATTGGGGGGTGTTTTCCGCCCGCATCGCTAAGCCCCATTCGGCATCGATACTGATGAGTAAGGGGGTTTTAGCTGCTTTTTGGTATCGTGCAATTAATTTTTTTAGGGTGTCAAGGCTGTCCTCGTTGTAGATCACTTCTTTCTTGCCCTCAAAATTAGTGGCGGCACTGGCCCTACTGTGAAAAAAACAGAGACTGCCAATATGGGAATCTTCAATAAGCTTTTCCAAGGCCTGTATTTCTGCTTCACTATCATTGATAAAGGCGGCGGGCATAAATAATTGTCCGACTTTCTCTGGTAGGGAAAGTGCGGCCGAGGCTTTTTGATAGGGGACTAGTTTATTCATTTGTAGGGGCTGTTTTTTTGCCGTAATCAGCAGGGTATTTTATGAATTTCAAAAGGAATAAGGAAGGGAGGGCGGCAATGACCACCCAAATGAAAAACCCGCCATATCCCAGCCATTCCTGGATATAGCCGCTGATCATTCCTGGAAGCATCATGCCGAGGGCCATAAATCCTGTGGCAATGGCGTAATGTGAGGTTTTAGAGGTTCCTTCTGCCGTATAAATAAGGAATATCAGAAAGGCAGCAAAACCAAAGCCATAGCCAAATTGTTCCAATACCACCGTGCCGACAACGGCCACAATGTTAGTGGTCTTCGTTACGGCCAAAATAGCATAAAGGGCATTGGGTATATTTAAAGAGAGGACCATGGGCAGCATCCATTTTTTTAGGCCATCCCTAGAAATTAAAATACCTCCCAAAATCCCCCCGATAGAAAGCATGACAACTCCAACCGTTCCATAGATGGTTCCTACTGCTTCCGTAGAATAGCCCAATCCACCTACAGCTTCATCATCCAATAAAAAGGGAGAGGCCATTTTTACCAATTGCGATTCTCCCAAGCGATAACATAGGATAAAAGCCAGGGCAATACCCAAATGTGGTTTCTTAAAAAAGGAGGAAAAGACCTCCAAAAAACTGGCAGGTTTATCCTGTGGTATAGCCAAAGATGTTTCGAACTTTGGGGTAACAAAAAAGTTGGACAGGGTAAGCAACAACATTAGGAAAGCCGTGCAGGTCATGGTGATGGACCATGCTTTGTTATTGTCCCCATAATAGTTTTCGAGAAACCCAGCGAGGATCACTATTAGACCTTGACCGGTGACCATGGCCAACCTATAAAACGTGCTACGCATACCAACAAAAAAAGATTGTTTTTTTTCTGTCAGCCCTATCATATAATACCCATCTGAGGCAATGTCATTGGTGGCAGAGGCAAAGGCCGCCATCCAAAAACAGGCCAAGGAAGTCATAAAGAAAATACTGGTGGGCAGGGTAAGGGCTACGCCCAATAAGGCTATAGAAATAAGCAATTGCATACTCAGGAACCAATTGCGTTTGGTACTCTTTAGATCCACGAACGGACTCCATAATGGTTTTAAGACCCAAGGCAGATACAGCCAACTGGTGTAAAAACCGATATCTGAATTGCTGATACCCAGTTTTTTATACATGATCACTGACACACTGACAACTAATATATAGGGAAGTCCCTGGGTAAAGTAAAGAATGGGGACCCATGCCCATGCCCATTTGTCTTTTTGAATCATAGTAAGCTTATTGCCCTAAAAATAGTATAATTGAAGAACTTTTGGATATATATATTGATTTAAAAGTGCCAAAATGTTGTGCCTCGTTTTACTTTTATGGGATATGTGTAAAGATTAAATGCTATTAGGATTATGGTACTTTCGGAAATTGAAAAAGCCCACATGCAAGGCGGGCTTTTTTGTGTTGAATCTAGTTTCCTAGAAGTGATATCTAACAAAGCCTTCCATAGCTTCATATTCTGCCAATCCCAAGGCATCGTACTTTTTAGCGGTTTCTTGGTTGCGCTGTTCCGCACGTTGCCAAAACTCCCTTTCATCGCTTCCCGGGAACATAGCGCTATCCTTTTGTGATTGGTGTTTAAATATGGCATTCTTTTTTCTTCGCATATCTTTTGGCCCTATAGGGACAGTCATTTCCATATCTGCAATATCCCATTCCTGCCAAGCGCCCCTATACAGCCAGACATAACAATCTTTGAGCCAATCGGCCCCATCATTTTTCAATTGCTCCAAGGCCTTGAAAATAACTTGGAGACATACCCTATGGGTTCCATGGGGATCGGATAGATCACCTGCGGCAAAAATTTGGTGGGGTCGGATTTTTTTCAACAGTTCAATGGTGAGGTTGATATCCACCTCTGTATACGGTTTTTTCTTTACCGTGCCCGTTTCGTAAAACGGGAGGTTCTGGAAATGGGCATTTTCTTCTTTTACCCCGGAGTAGCGGCAGGCAGATAGGGCTTCTCCTTTTCTGATCAGCCCTTTGAAATTTTGTATTTCCAAACTGTCGGCTTCCCCTGCGCCCTTATGGTTTAAAAAGTCTCTAACCTCCTTGTATTTTTGTTTAAAGGGTTCATTTTGATGTTGGATATCACTGGCAAAATCCATAAAACGAATCACTTCATCATCAAAAACGGCAATGTTACCAGAGGTCTGGTAGGCCACATGCACGTCATGACCCTGGTCTACTAAGCGCAGCAGGGTTCCGCCCATTGAGATGACATCATCATCGGGGTGGGGACTGAATATCAAAGATGTTTTGGGAAAGGGAGTATTTCGTTCTGGCCTATTGTGGTCATCAGCGTTGGGTTTACCTCCCGGCCATCCGGTTATGGTATGTTGCAACTGATTGAAAACTTTAAGATTGATATCTTCGGCTGAACCTTTTTCGGCCACCATACTACCCATGCCGTGTTCGTTGTAGTCTTCGTTGGTCAATTTTAAAATGGCCTTTCCCAAGATGTGGGACAACCAAATGGTGGCCTTTTTGATCCTTACGTCGTCCCATTCACATTCCCCCACCAACCAAGGCGTATTTATCCTTGTCAAAGAAGAGGCGGAAGCTTCGTCCAAGATAAAATCGCAATTGCCATGATGCTGTAAAAAGGTAGCAGGAACCGATTCCTTGATCTCACCTTCCACTGCTTGCCTAATAATTTCCGATTTTCCTTCCCCCCATGCCATTAGGATGATCCGTTTTGCCCCCATGATACTACCAACCCCCATGGTTAGGGCTTTGGTTGGTACATTTTCATGTCCAAAGAAATCACTGGCGGCGTCCAATCTGGTGACACGGTCCAAACGAACCATCCTTGTTTTACTGGAGAGGGTAGATCCTGGTTCGTTAAAACCAATATGCCCCGTTCTCCCTATGCCCAATATTTGGATGTCCAGTCCGCCTAAATCTTTTATCTTTTGTTCATATCGCTCACAAAACGACCGTACGTCTTCTCTGGGAAGGGAGCCATCAGGGATATGGATGTTTTCTTTTTTGATGTCCAAATGATCGAACAGATGTTCGTTCATAAAACGTACATAGCTGTGGATACTATCCGGTTGCATAGGGTAGTACTCATCCAAGTTGAAGGTAACCACGTTGTTGAAGCTCAACCCCTCTTCATTATGAAACCGTACTAAATACTCGTACATTTTTGTAGGTGACGATCCCGTGGCCAGGCCTAAAACTACCTTTTTGCCTAATTTTTGTCGTTGTTTGATGAGTTGGGCAATTTCTTTTGCTACGAACAAAGAAGCCTCTTCCGAGTTTTGATGGATGATGGTGTTTATTTTTTCAAATTTTTTAGCTTCGATATCTTCCTGTCTACTGGTCATTGAGTGTTTTTTTTAAAGGGACATATTTACGGCAAATATACGCAAATATTTGAATAAATGCTTTTTTATGCCGTAAAAATTGCTGTTTAATGCTGTTATTTGTGTATATTAGTGTTTTAAAGGAATTAAAACGGCATAAAATATAAAACTATATCTTTGCTGAAATTATATAAAAGAAGGAAACTTTGTTAAAGGAAGAACGCCAAAGAACTATAATGAACGAAGTGGTCTTGCACAATAGGGTGCTACTGACCGATATTGCTGAAAACCTTAATGTGTCAATTGATACGGTGCGCAGGGATGTGAAGGAATTGGATGCTGAAGGAAAGCTTAAAAAGGTTCACGGAGGTGCCATAGCCTTGGGATTTACCAATTATACTCCAAAAAATGTGAATACCTACGCTTTAGAAGAAAAGTCAGTGATTGCAGAAAAGGCGGTCCGATTTATAAAAGAGGGAAGCGTGATATTTATAGATGGCGGTACTACGTGTTTGGAATTGGCAAGGGCCATTCCTTCAAAAATGCAGCTTACTTGTTTTACCCATAGCTTACCTGTTGCTTTGGAATTATTGAACAAAGTCAATATAGAAGTGATTTTTGTGGGAGGGCAACTTTCTAAAGATGCCCAAATGGCCATTGGGGCTAGTACAGTTTATAACCTTTCTCAAATTAAGGTGGATTATGGATTTATAGGGACAGGTTATGTAGATTCTGCTTTTGGTCTTACCGAATTCGATTGGGATATTGTCCAGGTAAAAAAGGCAGTCATGGACGCTTCTAAAAAAACGGTACTTTTGTGCATCTCTGAGAAATTGAACTCCCAGCATCGATACAAAACCTGTGATATTAATTCAGTGAACATTATGATTACGGAGTTAAGTCCGGAGAACAAACAATTAGACTCTTTTAGAAACCACGATATCCACTTGCTATAGCCATGTCCAAATACAACAAAATTACAGAGGAACCTTCTCATTACGATAGTCTTGAACAGATGGCGACCAATGCAATCCTGGAATATATGAACGCAGAGGATAAAAAGGTGGCAGCAGCGGTTGAGATGACCATTCCCCAGATTGTAAAACTTGTAGATGCCTTGGCCCATCGTTTTGAACAAGGCGGAAGACTGTTTTACATTGGTGCAGGCACCAGTGGCCGGTTGGGGATATTGGATGCTTCTGAGATTCCACCCACTTTTGGGATGCCCCATGACAGGGTCATTGGAATTATCGCAGGGGGAGACAGCGCCATTAGAAAGGCCGTGGAAGGCGCTGAAGATGATACCCAACAAGCTTGGAAAGATTTGGAGGCTCATAAACCCACCATAAATGACACTGTAATTGGCATAGCCGCTTCTGGTACCACCCCTTATGTGTTGGGGGGAGTGGCAGCCGCAAAAAACAATGGATTGCTCACGGGCTGTATCACCAATAATCCAGGATCGCCTTTGACCGTCGCTGTGGAAATACCTATTGCCATTAATGTTGGACCCGAATTTGTAACCGGTAGTACGAGAATGAAGAGTGGCACCTCACAGAAATTGGTGCTCAATATGATCTCCACCGCCTTAATGATCAAAATTGGTAGGGTAAAGGGCAACAAAATGGTGAATATGCAACTCAGTAACAAGAAATTGGTAGACCGTGGTAGCCGTTATCTGGTGGAAGCTTTGGAAATCCCTTATGAAGATGCAGAACGGTTATTGCAACAGTATGGATCCGTTAAAAAGGCCATAGACGCCTACCAAAAATAGGGCTACCTTTTTCCGATAGTGGCAACCTCTTCTTCGGTTACCATTTTATCATTTTTATTGCCCCAGGAATTAGTGATGTAATTCATCACATCGGCCACCTCATCATCGGTAAGGCCCATGGGCATCATGGTGTTGGAATATGTCTTTCCATTGACGACAAGTTCGCCCCTTTGACCATATTTGATACCTCGGATACTTTCCTTTCTATTGTTCATTAAATAATCAGATTTGGCCAAGGGCGGAAACGTATAAGGTACACCTTCCCCTTTTGTCAAATGACAGGTAACACAAAAATCGGCATAGATCTCGCTACCGCGCTCCATGCTTTCTTTTAGTTTATTGTCCTGAAATAGAGTATTGGCCACTAACAGCACAATGGAAATATAAATAACTAGTAAAACTTTCATTCTTAAAACTTTTTTATTTGTTGAAAAGGCAGAGGGCTTTCGGTAGGGCTAATATAGGGAATGTAATATGATCTAATGTTGAACCTATTCACTGGGAACCAGTTTCAAAATTCCCTTACCTTCAACTCCTATATAGATAAATCCGTCTGGGGCTTGGTAGACGCTTCTTACCCTTCCGATATCCTCCAAAAGTTTTTCACGGTAAACTACTTTTTCCCCTTCCATGGCCAATCTTTCCAAGTATTGGAATACCAATGAACCCACCAGCAAATTACCTTTCCAATTTGGGTATTTATCGGAGGTGACCATCACCATGCCACTGGGAGCAATAGAAGGCAACCAGTAATGGATGGGTTGCTCCATCCCTTCCATTTCGGTTTTATCCGTAATTGGGGTGCCGCTATAATTGATGCCGTACGTTATTACTGGCCATCCGTAGTTTTTGCCTTTTTGAATGATATTGATCTCATCTCCGCCTCTTGGTCCATGTTCGTGATCCCATATGGCACCTGTTTCAGGGTGTTTCATCAAACCTTGTGGGTTTCTATGCCCGTAACTGTAGATGGCTTTTTTAGCTCCTATTTCATTTACAAACGGATTGTCCGACGGAATACTGCCATCATCCATAATTCTATAGATTTTTCCTCCATCCCTTTTGATGTCTTGTGGGTTAACGTCCCTATCCCCGCGTTCTCCAATGGAAAAGAATAAATATCCATCATTATCAAACTCTAAACGGGAACCAAAATGCTGTCCGGCCGTGGTATTGGGAGTGGCTTTGTACAATAATTCGTTGTCCACTAATTTAAAATCTTTCAATCTAGCCCTCATTACGGCAGTATGTCCACCTTTTTCCTCTCCTTCAGAGGAAGCATAGGAGATATAGATCCATCCATTTTCTTCATAATTAGGGTGTAATTCTATGTCCAAAAGTCCTCCTTGTCCCCGAACATAAACTTCAGGAACATTTTCTATACTTGTCTTTTTTCCATCCTTAAAATGGATCAGCTCTCCTGATTTATCGGTGATCAAAAAAGCACCATCCGGGAGCATTACCATGCCCCAAGGGATGGAAATCCCATCCACGACCGTTTCAACGGTAAAGGCTATATTTTCTGCGGTTTTGGCCTTGTTTTCAGGTTCCTGTCCACAAGAAAAGGTTGTCATTACAACGAATAAATAGAGGAGTACGATACTAATTTTCATATCTTAACGTTAAGATTAATAATAGAAAGGAATAGAATTAATGCTTAAAGATAAATAGATTTTATAAGTAAAAAGAATTACACCAAAGAATATTCAAGATCCCAAATCGAATATATTCTTAAAAAACTTAACCTATGCTTCCAAGAAAACCAAGGCATCTACTATATGCCATACTGCTGATTGCGTTATCGGTCGTGTGTACTTCGGCATTGGCAAATTTCAAAGTACCTCATCTTATTACCGATATTCTCCCAGTCTATAATCTAGATTATGATGATTCAGCTTCTTTAGAAGATGATATAGTTGCCAATTCTGATTTATTTACACCATTAACTAATTTATCCACTGAGTCCACTTTGGACAATGGGGCATTTGCGAGTACGGCCATGTTCTCAACCATCATTACCAACGGTGATGAAACCGTAAGTTGCAGTAATGACGGCAGTACCATGGTCCGGTACAACCTTTGTGGTGACTTCGACGATAGGTTAGTGACCTTACAGGCCGCCTATAGCAGCTATCAATGGGAGAAATTTAATCCTAGTGGTAGTTGTATTTTTGATGTGAACAGTGAATGTGCCAATACAACGGCAAGTTGTTGGAGTGTGGTAAGTACCAGCTCAAGCTTTAATATAGATGCCAGTACCATCAATTCTTCAACAGGAGGTGGATTTAGGGTGCGAGTGAACGGCTCTGGCTCATATTATTATTTCAAGGTTAAAAAGAGTACCATTACCCAAACCTACGTAAAACGTAACTTTATATGTGGGGCACCTGGAAGAATCCAGATCACCAACTTATCCAGTGCTTATGAGTACAGTATCAATAGCGGTAGCGGTTTTGGGCCTTATCAAGGACCAATATTTGACAATTTATTGCCAGGCACCTATGTAGTTAAGGCAAGACTTCAAAATACTTCCAACACCTGTGAATATCCTTATGAGCCCATTGTAATTGAACAAAGGGATATGGATATTGATGTTACTTTTATTGATGCACAATGTAGTGGAGATACCGGTAGTATTTCCGTTGTTGCCAATAATGTCCCCGGTCCTTTTAAATACACCTTATTGGATTCCAATGGGGTACCACAGGAGTTTACTTCCTTTATTGCAGCGAGCAACTATGTTTTTAGTGCCGTTGGTTTTGGTACGTATAGCGTTAGGGTTGAGACCCAACAATGTAAAGGGGATCCAGCAAATGGCATTCCACCACCAACAGAGAGTTTTGACATCAATGGTAATCCTATTATTATAGGTAGTGGTATTGTAGCATTGAGCGCCTCCACTGAGGTTAACAATAGTTTTGGATGTAGCGTGTCAAGTGTGGATATAACCGTGAGAACCTCTGGAGGAACAGCTCCTTATACCTTTACGGTAAATGGAGGTGCAACGGTAAGTCCGTCTTATACCGGTTCTACAATATATACGGTCACCTCTCCTGGTTCATATGATTTCTATATTACAGATAGTAATGGCTGTACCATTACCGCTTCTTCCGATGTTGAGGTGCTTACACCACCCGATATTACGGCCAGTGGAGTGAATGGTACCTGTAGCAATGGTGGTGCTAAAATAAACTTTAATGTCATCGATGGCAAAGGGTATAATCTATCATTTAGGGCGACCCCTACCGATCCATGGAGCACCAACACCCAATTATCGGTGCCCGCAGGAACTTATAACAATTTACAAGTGCGTTACCAACAAGGTGGCTTTGACTGTATTTTGACTTTACCAAATACGGTAACGGTTACTGCTACCGGTGCTATTAATGGTACAGCAGTGAAATTGGCAGATAGGACCTGTGATGGTGCCGGTGGCACTATTGGGGGATCTATTGAATTTCAAGGTCCTTTTTCAGGAGGATCTGGAAGTGGATATGTCTTTAGTATTTCAGGGGACGCACCGGCCAACTTTACCACCCAAACACTTTATAACAATCTTGCCCCAGGTACTTATATTCCTATAATCAGGGATTCTGGAGGTTGTCGTGCTCAGTTACCATCAATAACCATTACAGACGCAGCCCCTCCAACAGGAATAGCCTTTGCCCAGAGCAATGTGAATTGTGGTGCAGGAACGGCAGACGTACAGTTAACGGTAACCAGTGGCTTTGCTATTGCTAAATACGAAATAATAAGTCCAGCTCCTATTGTGGACAATGGTGGCAGCAATACATTTATTGCTTTAAATACCTCTACTGCCTACCAGTTTAGGGTAACAGACATCAATGGATGTACCTATGCAAGCAGTTATACCCCAGCTAATATTAGCTCGATAAGGGCTAGGATCAAGGCAGGCGGGGACACCAGAGTTTGTTCAGGAGGTGCCGATGGCACAGGAACATTTTTAATAGATGGTTTTGCTAATAATTATACCTATAATATTAGTGGTGGGCCGGAAAGTGCCCCCCAAAATGTACCAGAGGTAGTATTGCCTCCCTCAGGTGCCGGTGTATATGTCATTAATGTAACAGATGTGGACACGGGTTGTACCGATTCTACTTCATTTACCATCACGGAACCCGCAACGCCTATAGCCTTAGGAGGTACGGTAACGGATATGAATTGCCAGAATGGCAATATCGGTAGGGTAGTGGCCAATGCTTCTGGAGGATGGGGCAGCTATAGATATACCCTAGTTTATCCTGGAGGGGCACCAATAGTCGGACCTAGGACCAATAGGACTTTTGGGAATCTCTCAACCCCTGGAACATATAATTTAAGTGTTATAGATGCAGAAGGTTGTACGGCTACTTTTAGTTTTACGTTAACACCGCTGGCATCACCTACTATAAGTCTAGATGCCGCCACAGATTATTGTTATGTGCCCAGCACGGGAGCAACCGTAGTGGTAAACGCTGCAGGAGGAACTCCAGGATACCAATATAGAATCAATGGAGGTGCTTTACAGGGAAGTACCACTTTCAGCGGTCTCACTCCTGGTAATTATACCGTAGAAGTTTTTGATGCCAATAATTGTTCTAATCAGCTAAGCGTGACTATTAATCCTCAATTGAGGGTAACCAGTGCCATCGCGGCAGAAATTCCCTGTGGTGGCGCAGATGGCAGTATAAGGGTAGAAGCCACTAATGGATATGTAGTGGGTGCCGGTCCAAAACAATATGAAGTAATTTACGATAACGGTGTTACCGTAACTACAAGCCCACCATCTCCTTTAGTTTCCAATGTGTTCTTTTATAACACCAACGCTAGTGGAACTTATGTATTTAGAATAACAGATAACGAAGGATGTACTGCAGAATCCAACCCATTGGTTTTAGAGCCACCTTTAGCAATTGAGTCTACAGAAACGACAACCCCTGCAAGCTGTGGACAGCCAAATAATGGTAGCGCTACCATAATACCAGATGCTACAATTGGCGTGCCGCCCTATGTGGTCAGTTTTGATGGAGGTCCTTTTACTTCCCAAACAACGTATTCTAATTTAACAGCTGCTGCAACCTATAATTATATAGTAAGAGATTCAAGGGGATGTGAGACCATAGGAAAAACCGTTACCATTCCAACGGATGGCACTCCTCCGCCCAATGCCACGGTATCACCTGTTAATGCTACATGTAGTGCGGGAGCCGTTGCGGGTAGTATCCAAATAACCGGTGTAACGGACGGAGTTGCCAATTTCACCTACATCCTTCAAGATCAATTTGGGCTTGAATTGGAAAGAATAGGACCTACGGCAAGTACTGTTGAGACTTTTACCAATGTGATCCCAGGAAATTACACTGTTATTACAGTAGATAGGTATGGTTGTAATGATATTGATACTGTAACGGTATCACAAACAACCGTAGATGTAGTTCCGGAACCTGTTGGTCCATTGGTATGCAGTGCTACTGGTTTTTCCGAAACAGTAAACATAGTTGGAGGTACCGGTCCCTTTGAAATTCGGTTGGTAGAAGTGCCGGCCAATGCATTTGAAACTCCTAACCAAGGGGGAACAAGACATACTTTTACTGGATTACAATATGGGGTTTCCTATACGGTTGAAGTCTTGGATTTAGGAACTGGTTGTACCTATTTGGATGTAATTGATCCTATAGATGGGCCATCGCCCATAGATGTAACGGCCACATCTACTGCTGGTTTTTGTGATACGAATAGAAATGGACAGATTTCCTACACCGTGAATAACTTAACGGGCCCCGGCATTATTATAGAGCTGGTTAATTCTGATACTGGAGCACGTCAAGTAATAATCTCCGAACCTGGATTTGTTGGACCTACATATACCAATACCTATGAAACACTACCAGGGAACTATCAAATAGTGGCCACCGATCTATTCGACAATTGTACGGATGCTGACCCAATTATAATCAATCAAAACCTACCATCCATATTTATATTACAGGATGATCCGGCCAATTGTAATGCTGACGGACAGTTTACGGTACAAGGTTATGGCGGAGCGGGAGGACCCTACGAATTTGCCTATGTACAGCAAGGAACAACACCGGATTATGATAGTACGGCAACGCCTGCAGATCTAACAGACGATTTTACAACCCAGACCACGGCCTCAAGGCCAGCCGGGAACTATGAAATTTATATAAGGGATATCAGTGGCTGTATTTCCTTTGGAATAGGACAGATCGTACAGTTGGATCCACCTTTGCCTGCGCCAGCCATTACGGTGATCAACCAATGTGATAATACATCAACCTCTTTTCAAATTGATATTACAATGCCCGCGGGCACAGATACGCCAAGATTTACTTTGGGGGGTGTTACTCAAATAGGCAGTCCAGCAACATTCTTTGTAACAACACCAGGGTTTTATACCATTGATGTAATAGATGCCAATGGTTGTACCAGTACAAGTATCGCTGAGGTATACGAATTTGTATCCGCATCTGGTGGTTTTACCACAATACCCACATGTGAAGCTGCAGATGGCGCCATTAGTGTGGTCACAGTTGGGGGTAGTGATGATTTTACCTACCAATTACAGGACGGTACGGGAGCGAATATAGGAGCGCCAATTGTTGGTGATAGAAATGCGGGTGTCTTTACAGGGTATGGACCAGGAGATTATAAAGTATTGGTGACAGATAATATAGTTAGTGATGGAACTGGGAATTGTTTCTTCTTAGTTGATAATATTTTCTTGGCCGATCCAACCTTACCTGTAATTAGTGCTGTCTTGGATTTAAATGTGAGCTGTGCTGGGGATAATAATGGAAGTATAGATGTTATTTTGACAAGTGGTTCGGATGTAGATACGCCAATCACCTATAACTTGGTCGATTTTGATACAAGAGTCTTATTGGCTTCCAATAATTCTGGATCCTTCCCTAACCTTACACCAAGGCGTTACGAGGTGGAGGTAGTAACGGATAGAAATTGTATGGATCAAACGGGCCTTGTGGATATAACCGAACCGGCACCGTTTTCTATTAGTGCATCTGCACCTGATTTTTCTTGTGAAGTTGGTGCCAACAGATTTAGCTCTACCATAATAACCGTAAACATTGTAGATCCGGGAACGGTAGGTTATCAATACAGTTTAACAGGATTTGGAAACTACCAGAGCAGTAATCTGTTCGAAATTATCGATAACGGAGCCCAACAGGACTTTACCATTTATGCCATTGACGGTAATGGTTGTCAGACTACCTATATATTACCAACAATTAATCCACCTACGGATGTGGTACCTACGCTGAGCGTTATTCGAGATCTGGATTGTAGAGATCCAGAGCAAGTTCGGATCGATGTTTTGGGAACAACAAGCTTTACGGTCACCACAAATTCTATCGTTCCTGTGGCACCTGTAGTTGTTGTGGGCAATAGTTTTGCACTGATCGATTTGCCAATTGCCGGAGACTATCTTTTTGAGATAACCGACAATATAGGTGGTTGTACCTATCCTATGCCAAAACATACCGTGGATGAGCCAATAGCCCCCGCTGTTGTCATAAGTGAATTTAAACCAATCCAATGTTTTGGTGTGGACGACGGAGAAATGGACATTACGGTAACGGATTATACAGGGAACTATACCTATAATGTCTATAGCAGCCTTGATTTGACAGCTTCTATCTCTTTGGCTACCGGTAGTTTTCATACTGCCAACAATCCCGAAACCATTACGGGACTCCCAGGGGGTAATTTCTATGTGGTCGTTACCTCTGAGGATTTACCATATTGTTCAGGAAATAGCAATGTGGCTACGATAAGAAGTCCTAGTGGACCGCTTACTTTAACAGCCTTAGAACTAGGTAATGTAAGTTGTGATGATAATCTTGGTAAAATCCAGGCAACCGCCCAAGGGGGATGGGACATAGCGCCTTATGATTTTAGTCTGGACATAGAAAGCCCAGCTGGCAGTGGTGCCTTTGTTGCAATAGTAGCTTCAGGACCGAACAATGAATTTGAAAATTTATCCAGTGGAAATTATAGGATAACGGTAAGGGATATAGAAGGGTGCGAAGCAACCATGGATATCCAATTAAACCCTATTGCTCCAATTATAGCAGGTATAAGAGAGCCACAGGCATTGATATGTCCTGGAGGAAACAATGCCGTATTGGAGGCTTATGATACAACTACGGGTACTATCCTTACAGCCTTAGCGGGCGCATCTGGAGGTGTTCCCGGAGCAGGATACAAGTACAGATTGTTGTATTTGGGGAGTAACGATAACACGGATGTTGTATCTACCAGTGGGTTGCAAGATTTGCCAACCTTTGTTGGGTTATCAGGCGGTTATATAAGCTCTGGCTGGTATGCGATTGAGATTTCTTCAGGTTTTGCTTGTATAGGGGCAACAGTGCCTTATTTTGTAAACCCACCACCACCAATTGATCCTAAATTGGTGCAGGTGCAAGCACCTGGTTGTGGGGGACAGGGCCAAATACGATTAAGTGTAGAAAACCCTGAAGTTGGGTATGTATACGAATACAGAGCTTTTAATGCCTTACCCACAGATACCTTTATGGATATGGCCGGTACTTCGGTATTGATTACGGTAGGTCCCGGGTTTTATCAATACGATATCCGTAAAAAAGATGTTTTGGGATTGAATGTTTGTAACAGTGTACGTTCCCAGGGTATTACATTGGTGAATGCGGAAAATGTAGATCTGGTTATGAACCTACCTGATGATATATCTTGTGCTTCGGAACTGGATGGTAGAATTGAATCCTTTGCTGCCGGTGGAGTAGGTAATTATCAATTCCAATTATGGGTTGGTGATCCAGGAGATCCATTTGCGCCAAATGCATCTGCAACCTTGTTTAGACCTACTCAAAATGATGGTACTTTTGAAGGGTTACCTGCCGGAAACGATTATTATGTGAGTGTCATCAGTGGAGTGACCTGTTGGGATGTGAAAGGCCCATTAGTAATCCTAAGACCAGAACCAATACAGTTCACGGCAAGACCCGAAGGAGTGTCTTGTAACGGTTTATCGGATGGTTCCATTGAGATTGAAGTACAGTCAGGGGGGGTAGGACTTTTGCAGTTCGCCATTTCTCCCAACTTCAACGAATTCTTTAGTGAGCCAACAACACCGGGACAGTTTGTATTCGATGATTTGGATGCAGGGACATATGAAATTTTGATATTGGATGAAAAAGGATGTTCTGAGAAACAAACTTTGACTATTATGGAACCAGATGTGCTGACGGTTTCTTCCATTGAGACTCCCGAAACATGTATCAATGCAATGGATGGCTCGGCCCAATTGACCATAACTGGGGGAACGCCATTTGTGGACCCTGTAACGTTGCAGACATATTATGAGACCAGCCTAAATTCTTCCGATCCAGCAGATTTTGTGAGGAATGATGCCTTGTTCTTTGATAATTTAGTAGGAGGTGAGACTTATGTAGCTTTTGTTAGGGATGCCAGAGGTTGTGAAACCAATGTGGTAATGCCAATTATAATAGGAGTGGATCTTACGGCGACAGCTATACCTGAATATGGTTGTGAAGGGATATTTCCCAATAGTACGGTTACCGTGGAAATGCAGGATCCAAGCGTACTCTCCAGATTGCTTTTTTCTTTGGATGTTGATGATATTGCTTTAGCCAATACCAATTATACATTTGGAGATTTGGCTCCCGGAGACCATATAGTGTATTTGTACCATGAGAACGGATGTTCCACTTCGGTGTCATTCACCATAGATCCTTATGATCCTTTGATACTTGAAGCTATCAAAACTGGGCCTAATGAAATTACGGCAACAGCAACAGGTGGTTTTGGTGACTACGAATATTTCTTTCAAGGGCAATCCACAGGCGACAACAACGTGTTTACCCTGAATATGGATGCTACGGTGACTATCCGAGTGGTAGATGCCAATGGCTGTAATGTTACTATTACCATCCCGTTCGATTTTACAGGTGTACTGGAAATGCCTAATTTCTTTACCCCGGATGGGGATAACATGAACGAGGTTTGGGCTCCTGGCAATCGGGAACTTTTCCCAAATCTAGAGGTCAAGATTTATGACCGGTACGGTAGGGTGGTTGCTATATTGGACCAAGTTAAAGGCTGGGACGGTAGATATGAAGGAAATGAAGTTCCAACAGGGGATTATTGGTATGTAGTAAATGCCAATGACTCGGATAAACAACAATATGTAGGGCATTTTACCCTCTTTAGATAAGGACAATATAAATGGCTAAAAGCTTGACAAAATAGGTGCTAAATATTTTTAGCACCTATTTTGTTTTATAAGGCATTTTTTGACTTGTTTTTCTAAGTATTATCTTATATTTGCAATCCGAAAATATGATGGTTTACTGGTAGTATCTATCATATATTTTTCGGGGTGTAGCGTAGCCCGGTTATCGCGCCTGCTTTGGGAGCAGGAGGCCGCAGGTTCGAATCCTGCCACCCCGACCAACGAAAGCCAGACAATATTGTCTGGCTTTTTTGTTTTCCAGCGTCAAAAGCTTGCTTTTGTAAGTATGGAAAATAAAAAATAAAAAACCGAAGGTTTCAAGCTTTTGTTGAGCCCCTACAAAACTTTAGGATCACGCCGCAGGCTTAATCCTATTTATAATATTCACTTAGTCCTTCGTTGTAAGCCAGGGAAATAAAAAACAGAAAAGAGCAATCGCCCGTTTCAGATTCTATTGATTATCAAGCCATTAAAGGTTCAGGGAAGCTGATCCCGCTACCCTTACCCACCTAGAAATAGGTAACAAAAAAACAATGTTAATCATATGATTATCACTGTTTTTTTGTTTTAAATCCATTCATTTGATATCTTCTAATACCAAATAAAAGGTGTGCGTTTTGGTGAATGTTAGGTTCTAAAATACGGCTACAGATTAATATTGAATTTTCTTGGAGGTCTATTCCGTGAGAACCAAGCTATTATACAAAGGAAGAAACTTTCAGTGTAGGATTCAGCTACAATGAGTTATAGGAATAGTTGTAGCATGTTTTGCTAAAAATTATGAGGCTTGAAATTGTAACGTTAATTAAAATTCATTAAACCTAATGAGGGAATAAGGTTTTTAAATTTTATTCACGAACTTGTGTTGACTTAATTTAGCAGTTGCAGAAACTAGTGTTTTTTATGAAAATAAATGAATCTTACGTAGAAATCATCGCCAAGAGCTTGGCTGGTTCCAAAAACTCCTCCTGTTTCGAGATAAAATTTCCTTCGATCAGTTCGAATCTACAGCAGCAATGGAGACCTTAATGCCACTTTCTATCGAGAAGATAGGCTTTCCTTATGTTAATCTGATTCAAAAACACCAAATGGCAATGGCAGAACGGCTAATATTAATCTTGGATTTCTTTCCTATTTAAAAATACTCCTTGAAAACAATATTCCAAACAGCACATCTTGAGAGTCTAAAACAAAAGATTTTATCTTATACTCAGGTAAACGATAAGGTGGTACAGGAACAGATGCAATTCTACCAACGAATGGATCTAAAAAAGGGCGATACGTTGGTAACCCCAGGGCAATTGGTTCATTACTTTTATTATGTAGCGACAGGTTGTATTTACTATTATAAGTTGGACGAAGGTGAGCAAAAAGTATTGGAATTTTATACCGACGATGTCTTTTTTACCGATTTACCGGCCTATGTAAAGGGCACCCCATCCAATTATTATCTAAAGGCTTCCGAGGCCACCGTAGTTTACGCTATAAAAAAATCCGATGCTGAGAACTCTTTTGAAAGGTCGCACCAGTTGGAGCGTTTTGGTCGGTTGTCCATGCAGGAGGCGTTTATGAAAATTTTCACGAGAGTGGAGCGTCTTAATAGTCGTACCAACGAGGAACGTTATTTGCGATTGTTGGAAAAACGTCCCGACCTTTTTCAGCGTGTGCCTCAATATTTGATTGCTTCCTATTTGGGACTAACTGCAGTTGGTCTTTCAAAACTTAGGAAACGTTTGGGAAAGGGATAGTTTTTTACGTTTGGTCTAATAAACATAGGACTTGCAAACATGTAAATACCTTTCCCTGTGAAATACAATAATCTCATCAGGGAATATCTTTCAATTTTATTAAACCAGTTTAACGAGATTCCTTGGAATAAATACTAATTTCAATCGCATTAATTTTTAAAAACAGTTGTTATGGCCAATACCTATATAGAAATGGATACCCTTAAATTTTTACTGTTCAACGTACACGATATCAAGGGGGTACTGCAACAAGAACGCTTCTCGGAATACGATGAGGAGTCTATTGCCATGATGCTCGACTCCGTAAAGGATTTTTCAGATAAGGAACTCTACCCTTATTTTAGGGAGATGGATGAAAACCCCGCCCACTTTAAGGATGGGGAAATTATTGTTCATCCACAGGTAAACAAGTACATGAAGGAAGGCGGTGAAATGGGGTTTTTATCGGGTCCGTTCTCCTATGAGGCTGGTGGCATGCAAATGCCCTCAATGGCAGTACATGCTTCTGCCTTTATTCAGGAGGCGGCCAATAATCACTTACCCGGTTACATTGGCCTTACGATCGGGGCAGCAGAATTGATTGTGCATTTTGGGAATCAATTCCTTAAGGATACCTATGTACCCAAAATGATGGCCGGGCAATGGGGCGGCACCATGTGCCTCACTGAACCACAGGCAGGAAGCTCGCTCTCGGATATTGTGACAACCGCCGTGCCTGACGGAGATTCCTATAAAATAAACGGACAAAAAATATTCATTTCCGGCGGGGATTATAAAGGAGTAGAAAATATTGTACATCTGGTTTTGGCCCGTATCAAAGGAGCGCCTGCAGGAACCAAGGGCATTTCACTTTTTGTTGTGCCAAAAAACCGACTAGATGAAGGCGGTAACTTGGAAGATAATGATGTCACCACGGTTGGTGATTTTCAAAAAATGGGTCAAAAAGGGTATTGTACCACACATCTGTTTTTTGGGGATAAGGAAGACTGCACCGGTTGGTTGGTTGGTGAGCCCAATAAAGGCTTAAAGTATATGTTCCTAATGATGAATGGCGCACGGATCGCTGTAGGCCGAGGTGCTGCTGCAATTGCTACAGGTGCCTACCATGCCTCGGTTAGCTATGCTAAAGAAAGACCTCAGGGTCGGGAGCTGCAACGTACAGGTAAAAAAGATGCCTCCCAAGAACAAACCCTCATCATTAATCACCCCGATGTTCGCAGAATGCTGCTTTTACAAAAGGTAATTACAGAAGGATCTTTAAGCTTGGTCTTTTTGACTTCACGGTATCAAGACCTTTCGCAATCGCTTCCAGATGCAGAAAGTAGGGAGAAATACAAGTTGTTGTTGGAAATATTGACCCCGGTAGTTAAGACCTACCCCTCTGAAATGGGCATTACTTCTGTAAATAATGGGGTACAAGTACTAGGGGGTTATGGTTTTTGTTCCGATTATATTTTACAACAATATTTACGGGATATCCGAATCTCGGCCATTTATGAAGGTACTACCGGCATACAGTCCCAGGATCTTTTGGGAAGAAAAATCACTATGGAAAATGGAAAAGCACTGCAATTGCTCTCTGAGGAAATTATGAATTCTATCAAGGAAAGTATGGTGCACGAATCGTTGAAACCGTTGGCTGAGAAATTAGGCAGTAAACTGGAACTCACCCAAAAAGTGCTGCAATCCCTTGTGGGTTATGCAATGAAGGGCGATTATCAGCGATTCTTGGCAGACGCCACACCCTTTATGGAATTCTTCAGTACTATCATCATTGCATGGCAATGGTTGGATATTGGCCGTGAAGCACAAAGAGCATTGGTCTCTGGAGATACCAATTTTAGCGCTGAATTCTACGAAAACAAAATCCACGCCATGCAGTTTTATTTTAAATACGAACTCCCCAAAACAACTGGGCTTTCCGAAATATTGATGGACAAGCAAGCATTGACACTGAATACAGAGAAGGAGGTATTTGCATAAATTAGAGCCAAGAACACAAACTGTCATTTCGAGCGGAGTCGAGAACTTCGGAACACGAAAGATATGATAAGTGTAATAGGTAAGGATAGATTTAAGAGCCAAAAGCCAAAAGCCAACAACAAACAACAATCAACTAAAATGAGTATAAAATCAAAATTTAACCTAACGGGGAAAGTGGCCATCGTTACGGGATCAAGCAAGGGGATAGGACTTTCCATAGCCAAGGGTCTTGCTGAAAACGGGGCCAAAGTGGTAATTAGTAGTAGAAAACAAGAGGCTGTTGATGCCGTGGCGAAGGAGTTTAATGAAGCTGGGTTAGAAGCCATAGGAATCGAATGTCATATTGGGGACGCCACCCAAAGGGAGCAACTGATAGCCAAAACGATGGAGGCCTATGGAAGAATAGACATCCTGGTCAACAACGCGGCCATAAATCCGTTTTACGGACCATTGGAATCGGCAGGGGAAGAAGTGTTCGATAAAATCATGAACGTAAACGTTAAGGCACCTTGGATACTTTCCAATTTGGCACAGCCGTATATGAAAGCAAATGGAGGTGGTAGTATAATCAATATTGCATCGGTAGAGGGCATACATCCCGGATTTCGATTGGGACTCTATAGTATGACGAAATCTGCTGTGATCATGCTCACAAAGAACCAAGCAAAGGAGTGGGGCCGATACGGAATCCGTTCCAACGTGGTTTGTCCAGGATTGATCAAAACAAAATTTAGTGAAAGTCTGTGGTCCGATGAAAAACTGGCTGCACAATATACCAGTATCATTCCTTTGAAAAGGGTGGCAGAACCTGATGAAATGGCCGGAATAGTAATGTTGTTGGCGTCCGATGCTGGCTCTTACATGACAGGCGGAGTGTATGCTGCGGATGGAGGTTATTTAATTTCGGGTTAATAAAATGAACTATGAATTTTGACTACAGCGGTAAATCGATAGCACTTCAAGAAAAATTGAGGGATTTTATGGAAACCTATGTTCACCCTATTGAAAAGGAGGTGGAGTTGTTCCATCAAAATCCGGAAAATAGTTGGAAACGTTGGCCTGGCATGGAAGCCTTAAAACAAAAGGCCAAAGATGCTGGACTTTGGAATGTTTTTCTTCCTGCCTCGTATGGAGAACTTAGTCCAGGGCTTTCGAATTTGGAATATGCTCCTTTGGCGGAAATCATGGGGCGCATAATCTGGTCGTCTGAAATCTTTAATTGTAGCGCTCCCGATACGGGAAACATGGAGGTACTCGCCAAATATGGCACTCTAGAACAACAAGAAAAATGGTTGGGGCCTTTATTGAACGGAGAAATACGTTCGGCTTTTTTAATGACGGAGCCCGAGGTTGCTTCTTCCGATGCCACCAACATTGAAACCGCCATTATTTCGGACGGGAATGACTATATTATTAATGGTAGAAAATGGTGGTCTTCCGGTGCGATGGACCCCAATTGCAAAATAGCCATTGTGATGGGAAAGACTAATTTTGATGCACCGCGTCATGTACAACAGAGTATGATTTTGGTACCCATGGATACCCCAGGTCTAAAGATTGAAAGAGCGCTGAGTGTTTTTGGGTATACCGATTCGCCGGAAGGCCACGCTGAAATAATTTTGGACAATGTTCGCGTACCCAAATCCAATTTACTATTAGGTGAGGGTAGAGGTTTTGAAATAGCGCAGGGCCGTTTAGGTCCGGGCCGTATTCATCACTGTATGCGGTTGATTGGTATGGCGCAACGTTCTTTGGAAATTATGTCGGAACGCACAGTGCAAAGAAAACCTTTTGGTAGAACCTTGGATACTTTTAGTAGTGTACGACAAGATATAGCCCTTTCTGCCTGTGAGATTGAACAGACCCGTTTGTTGGTGTTGTCCGCAGCTGATAAAATGGATAAAGTAGGAAATAAAGAGGCTAAGGATTTAATTGCCATGATAAAAATAGTCACGCCCCAAATGGCCTTGAAGGTTATTGACAGAGCTATTCAGATTTTAGGCGGAAAGGGAGTTGGCAGTGATACCCCCTTGGCCCATTTCTTTGCCGCGGCACGGACGCTACGTTTGGCCGATGGTCCGGATGAAGTTCATATGAGTCAATTGGGAAAAAGTACGATATACAAGTATGTAAAAAAACAGAATGTCTAACGAAAAAAACTTAAAACCGGTACGGGAAGGGGAGGAAATCAATGAGGTTAAGCTTAAGGATTTTTTGCTAAAACAAGCGCTAATAACCAAGGTGAATACCGAATTGAAAGTGAAACAATTCACCAATGGTTATTCCAACCTAACCTATCTACTTCAAATTGAGGACAAGGAATACGTCCTACGAAGACCGCCCTTTGCAGCGCCCAAACGCGGGCATGATATGGGACGTGAATTTAGGGTGCTACAGCAGTTAAACCCTGTTTATGACAAGAGTCCTAAAGTATATGTCTTTAATGAAGATCCCAAAATTATGGGAGCTCCATTTTATATTATGGAGAAGGTAAATGGCGAGATTCTAACGGCTTCATCTGCCCTTAGTAAACAAGTTTCCCCCGAGGAATTTAAAATCATTTCCGATACTTGGGTCGATGCCTTTGCAGAATTTCACGATATAGATTATAAAGCCGCAGGACTTTCAGAACTGGGAAGACCAGAAGGGTACGTAGAACGTCAGGTACATAATTGGGGCAAGCAGTATCTGGCCGCGGCAACCGATGAAGTGCCGGCAGCACAAAAGGTAATGACGTGGATGAGTGAAAATCAACCCAAAAAATATGGCCATGCCCTTATTCACAACGATTTCAAATATGACAATGTGGTTTTTGCTGATGATAGTTGGAAGAAGATTTCAGCTATTTTAGATTGGGAAATGTGTACGCTTGGAGATCCTTTAATGGATTTGGGAACTTCACTTGCCTATTGGACAACGGCAGATGACCCAGAATTTATGAAACAAGGGCTTCCTTCCCCAACGGTTATGAAAGGAAATCCCTCACGAACTGAAATTGTGCAGCACTATGCTTTAAAAAGTGGTAGAAATATAGATAACCTTACCTTTTATTTTGCTTACGGACTTTTTAAGATTGCGGTAATTGCCCAGCAGATTTATTACAGATATAAACATGGCCATACCAGTGATCCCAAGTTTGCGAATTTGAATAAGGCTTCTGCTTTATGTTGTAATACCGCATGGCAGGCAATTCAAAAAAATCAAATAGATAATTTATACTAACTATGGACGGGCAATACTATTTAAACATGAATCCAGACCAAGTATCGGACTTTGCAAAAAGCGCATCCAAGGATTCTGTGGTCATGCTAAATATGGTAAAATATAAAGCTCTTGTGCCAGAAACGGGAATGACGGGAAAGGAATCCTACACCGAATATATGCGACAAGCGACTCCTTTTTTTTTAAAAGTGAATGCGGAAATAGTGTTTTACGGATCGCCCAAGCATATGGTGATAGGTCCTGCAGAAGATACCTTATGGGATGATGTACTTATCATAAAATATAATTCCGTTTCCGATTTTATGACCATGATAATGGCCGATGGATATCCTTCAGAATTAAGGGAGCAAGCATTGGAAGATTCACGATTAATTCATTGCACACCTCATTACAAATAGTAAATCAAGCAAAAACGGAAAAATGAATTTGAAAGACAAAGTAGTGGTGATTACAGGAGCTGGTAGTGGCATAGGGGCAGCCACGGCAAAACTTTTTGGCGCACATAAGGCCATTGTCGTTGTCTCTGATATCAATTTGGAAAGTGCAGAAAAGGTGGCAAGTGAAATCCGAAATGATGGAGGAATGGCCTCAGCAATAGAAACCGATGTAACCCAGTTTGAGCAGGTAAAGGAATTACTTCAAACCGTAATTGAGAAACATGATCGTCTGGATGTCATGGTGAACAATGCTGGAATAGGAGGCAAACACCAAGCAAAGACTGCCGATTATTTCCTTGAGGACTGGCATAATGTGATTGCGGTGAACCAAACCGGAGTATTCTATTGCATGAAACTTGCGATACAACAGATGCTAAAACAGGGATATGGTAATATTGTGAATGTTGCTTCTTTGGCGGGATTAAAGGCTTCGGGAAATAACCTTTCTTATTCTGCTAGTAAATTTGCAGTAGTAGGAATGACAAAATCGGCCGCCTTGGAGTATGGAAGAAAAAAAATCCGAATCAACGCAGTGTGCCCTGGGTTTACACATTCGCCATTGTTGGAACAATTACTCTCGGTAAGTCCAGATATGGGTGATAAGTTAAAACGGGTTATACCTATGGGTAGGTTTGGGGAGGCAGAGGAAATTGCGGAAGCTATTTGCTGGTTGGCCTCTGAAAATTCCAAATTCATCACCGGGCAAACAATAACCTTGGACGGAGGAACCTCATTATAAAAGCAATATATGAAAACATTAGAATTAACAGAAAAGGAAAACTATGTCATTGTTCAAATGATCCGGGGAAAGGTAAATGCCATAAACCTGGAGATGGTGAACGAGTTAACCGAGGTTTTCAAGAAGTTCGAAGAAGACCCTGCGGTTATGGGCGTTATTTTAACGGGACAGCCTCACTATTTTTCGGCAGGATTGGATTTGATTGAATTGTATCAATACGATGAAAAGCAAATACAGGAATTTTTCACCGCTTTTGGAGGGCTGTATCTGCAATTGGTACAGTTTAAAAAACCTTTTATCTCAGCCATAACGGGGCATGCTCCAGCTGGGGGATGTGTTTTGGCCGTTACTAGCGATAATCGTTATATGGCGGAAGGTGACACCTATGTCATTGGCCTGAACGAGGTGGCCGTAAATATTCAAATCAGTCAAAACCTCACAGAAATTTATGCCTTCTGGATGGGTGATGGGTTAGCACATCGGTATATTTTGGAAGGTAAATTATTGAATGGAAAGGAAGCATTGGCTGCTGGTCTGGTAGATGAATTGGTTCACTTGGATACCGTTTTGGAACGTTCCGAAAAACAGATGAAGCATTACTTGAAAGCAAATCAGGAAATCTTGATAAATACCAAGAAAAAATTGCGGAAGCACCTATGGGACAAACTCGATTTAAATGCGGAGAACGCATTGAAAGAAGCATCCATATTGTGGTGGAAACCTGAAATTAGGTCCAAGATGAAGGCGTATGTAGAAAGTTTTACCAATAAAAACAAAAAATAGAAAAATAAATTAGGATGAACAAACAACTCATATTTGAAAAGAGACCAGTAGGAGCGGCAGATGCTTCTACTTGGTCCTTAGAAACAAACCCAATTCCAGAACTAGAGGAGGGGCAGGTCTTAGTAAAGAATCATTATATCTCTCTTGACCCCGCCATGCGTGGATGGATGAATGAGGGAAAATCTTATATAGCGCCGGTAGAAATTGGCGCTGTTATGCGCGCAGGCTCAGTAGGCGAGGTCATAAAAGCAAAAAATCATCCTACGTTCAGGGTTGGGGATTTTATTTCAGGCCATGGTGGCGTTCAACAATACGTAGCTACGGATGGAAAAGGATATTATAAAGTAGACCCAAAGTTAGCACCGCTACCCACCTATATTGGCACCTTGGGAATGCCTGGAATGACCGCTTATTTCGGAATTTTGGAAGTGGGCAAAATTAAGGAGGGGGATATAGTAGTAGTCTCCGGAGCAGCTGGCGCAGTGGGTAGTATTGTTGGACAAATAGCAAAGATTAAAGGATGTAACGTGATTGGCATTGCTGGTGGCGCGGATAAGTGTAAATATGTGGTTGATAATTTAGGTTTTGATGCATGTATCGATTATAAAAATGAAGATGTAAAGGAGCGGTTGAAGCAAGAATGTCCAAAAGGATTGGATGTTTATTTTGATAATGTTGGAGGGGAGATTTTGGACGCAGCTTTAGGAAGGTTGCGAATGCACGCAAGAGTGGTTATTTGTGGTGCGATTTCCCAGTATAATAACAAGCAAAATATGAGAGGACCATCCAATTACCTTTCTTTATTGGTGAATAGGGCTACTATGCAAGGGATGGTGGTATTTGATTGGGCCGATAGATATGGGGAAGCTGGTCAACAAATGGGCAAATGGATGGCAGAAGGCAAGTTGAAAACTCGTGAGGATATTTATGATGGGATAGAGAACTTCCCAGAGACGTATAACCGACTTTTCTCTGGCGACAAATTGGGTAAATTGGTGTTGAAGGTTATTGAGGATTGATTTTCTAGAGATTAGAAACCAAAGCATAAGCCTCTATTGTTATTTCGAGCGTACCGAACTTTCGGGAGAGAACGTAGGAACAGGAAAATTAGTAATTGTAAAATTAGGTTGAGTAATGAAAGCAATACGATGTAAAACATACGGTCCGCCCTCCAATTTGGAGTTAGAGGAAATAGATTCCTTACATGCAGGTCCAAAGGAAGTGGTAGTGCAAGTAAAAGTTTGTGGATTAAATTTCCCGGATACACTGATCATTCAAGGCTTGTATCAATTTAAACCGGAGCTGCCATTTACTCCGGGAAGCGATATAGCAGGGGTAGTCAAAGAAATTGGGGAAGAGGTGAAACACCTGAAAATTGGTGATGAAGTTTTTGGCTTTGTGGCACATGGAGGCTTGGCGGAAGAAGTTATTGTGCCAGGGAACGCTTGTTTTCCTAAACCACCCCAAATGGACTATCCGGTAGCGGCCTCTTTTATGATGGCCTATGGTACCTCCTACCATGCATTAAAAGATAGGGCAAAGTTACTGGAAGGGGAGACGCTGTTGGTTATGGGTGCCTCGGGAGGGGTTGGCCTGGCCGCTGTTGAACTAGGGAAATTAATGGGAGCCAAGGTAATTGCGGCAGCGTCCACCCAAGAAAAACTAGAACTCTGTAAGGAGTATGGCGCCGATGAAGGAATTAATTATACCACCCAAGATTTGAAATCGACCCTAAAGGAACTAACGGATGGAAAAGGTGTCGATGTGATATACGATCCTGTTGGGGGTGACTTTTCCGAACAAGCACTAAGAGCTATCGCATGGAATGGTAGATTTTTGGTTGTAGGGTTTGCGGCTGGTACAATACCTAAGATTCCATTAAATCTGCCCTTGCTAAAAGGAGCATCTATTGTTGGTGTTTTTTGGGGCGGATTCGCAATGAAATACCCCAAGGAAAATATGGCCAATACTATGACCCTAATGCAATGGCATGCAGAAGGTAAGTTAAAACCACATATTCATAAAATAGTCCCCTTAGAAGATGCTAAAGAGGCTTTAGAAGAAATGATGAACCGAAAGGTGAAAGGGAAAATGGTAGTGCAAATCTGAAAAGATGATATAACTATTTAACCCGTGATACATTTTGGTTGGCTATAAAGAAATGTCAGTTCGTGTGATCTTCGAAGGAGAATTGTTCCCGACGTTTATGTAGAGAACAGGATTTAAATCGAATTTTTTCAAACGTACCCCGAGTAACTAATTAACACTAAGAGATATGAGATTAAAGGATAAAATAGCGATTGTAACAGGAGGTTCACAGGGAATCGGAAAGGCCATTTCCGAACTGTTCGCAAGGGAGGGTGCTACAGTGATTATCATGGATTTGCTTCCCAAAGGCCAAGAAGTAGCCAACAGTATAAGTGCATCCGGTGGCAAGGCAGAATTCCATACCGTTTCGGTAACCAATAAATCGGCTGTAGAAGCACTCTTTGAACAGGTGAATTCCAAATACGGTAAAATTGATATCCTAATTAATAATGCCGGAATAACACGGGACCGCACCTTGGAAAAAATGAGTGAGGATGAATTTGACGCTGTTATAGAGGTGAACCTGAAAGGGGTGTTCATTTGTACCCAGGCAGTTGCACCTTACATGAAGGCAAATAAATATGGAAGAATTGTAAGTGCGGCATCCAATGTGGGATTGCGGGGTAATTTTGGTCAAACGAATTATGCGGCTACCAAAGCAGGTGTCATTGCCATGTCCAAGACTTGGACCATGGAACTGGGTAAATATGGTATAACCTCAAATGCCATAGCTCCCGGTTTTACCATGACCGATATGGTCGACAAAATTCCGGAGGAACACCTTGAGGCGATCAAGGCAAGTATACCCTTAAAAACGGTTGCACAACCTATCGATATAGCCTATGGTTATTTATACCTAGCATCTGATGAGGCACGTTTTGTTTCTGGAATTTGCTTGACCATTGATGGTGGAATTTCAAGATAAACGATAGAAAAAATGGCTAAACTAGTTTTAGATGATTTAAAGGAATTGAGTACATACGAAGGAAAAGCATTGCCGATAGGCGAGTGGATTACCATTACACAGGAAATGATAAATGATTTTGCAAAGGCTACCTTAGATTTTCAGTGGATACATGTGGATGTGGAAAAGGCGACCCAATATTCCCCGTTTAAAAAGCCAGTTGCGCACGGCTTTATGTCGGTATCCCTATTGTCCAAAATGCTGGGAGACCTTTTACAGGTTAAATCCGTAAAAATGGGAGTGAATTATGGCTTGAATAAGGTTCGTTTTCCAAATGCCGTCTTGGTGGATAGCAAGTTGCGATTGCATGGGAAAGTTGCTGCTATTGAGGAATATCCCGAAAATGGTGTCAAAATCACATGGCACTGCTCAGTGGAAATTGAGGGGGCAGACAAACCTGCCTGTGTAGCCGAATTTATTAGTATTATGTTTGAATAATACCTAACCAATACCTTAACTACCCTTATGAATCAGTACGCTTTATTTTGTATATTCAGGGTTGTCAAAAAAAAACCAAACCAATGACCAGACTCTTCGATTTACTCGATCATCAATTAAAAAATAATCCGTTAGAAGCTTCCATTAGCGGAAGGAATAACGATGGGAATTGGGAATCCTACAGCACCCAAAAATTAATGGACACTGCGGAACAAGCGGCAGCAGGATTACTTAAATTAGGACTTGTGCCAGGAGACAAGGTGGCCATTGTTTCCTATGAAAATAGGCCAGAATGGATTATCATGGACTATGCTGTGCAAATGGCCGGAATGATTAGTATTCCCCTATACCCTACAATCAGTGTCTCGGAATATGAATACATTTTAAATGAAGCAGAGGTAAAAGCAGCCTTCTGTGGGGGATTGGATTTGTATGCTAAACTATCGGAAACTCAAAAAGTAGTAGCTACACTAAAACACATTTACACCTTTGATGGGTTGAACGGCAACCCTTTTTGGGAAACCATTTTTGACACCAAAGGTATTTCCAGCTTGGAAAGTATCCAATCCAAAATAAAGGGAGAAGATATGGTTACGATAATCTATACTTCGGGAACAACAGGAAAACCTAAAGGAGTTATGCTGAGCCATGCCAATATTATGCATGTTGTTACAGCTACCTCAGAATTAATAGTTGCTAAACCCCAAGAAAACGTATTAAGTTTTCTTCCACTATGTCATATCTATGAAAGAGCCGTGTCTTTTTGTGTTTGATTTAAAGGAGTATCGGTGTTTTTCTGTGGGACAAACAATCTAAGTGGACCGGATGGGGATTTGGTAGCGGTTCGTCCAGTTGCTTTTACAACAGTTCCACGATTATTGGAAAAGATTTATGAAGCTATTTATAATAAAGGTTTGGCATTGGAAGGTGCAAAAAGAAATTTATTTTTTTGGGCTTTGGACCTAACCAATGATTACGAGATAGACCAGCAGTTATCTATTATGGCAGGTTTGAAATGGAAGGTGGCCGATACATTGATTTTTAGTAAATGGAGGGCAGCTTTAGGTGGTAATGTAAGGCAGATCATTACTGGTGCCGCCCCTTGTTCCGTTAAAATATTACGTGTTTTTTGTGCAGCAGGCATCCCTATTAGAGAAGCTTACGGGTTAACGGAGACCTCGCCGACCTTAACAGGTAATAGCTTGGAGCCAAATGGCACAATGATTGGAACGGTCGGGTATGCCATTGACGGCGTGGAGTTATATATTGATAAGACTTCAGGAGAGTATAAGGAAGACGAGGGAGAGATTATGGCCCACGGCCCAAACGTGATGCTAGGGTACTATCAAAAACCAGAAATAAATGCCGAGGTATTCCAGACAATTGATGGTAAAAAATGGTTTTGTACAGGTGATATCGGAAAACTGATCAAAGGACCTGACGGAAGAGAATTTCTTAAGATTACGGATAGGAAGAAAGAATTGTTGAAAACCTCTGGGGGAAAGTACGTAGCTCCTGCACCCATTGAAAACCGAATCAAGGAAGATTTTTTGGTTGAACAGATGATGGTAATAGGGGATAATCAAAAGTTTGTTTCCGCTTTGGTCCTACCTTCAGAAGAAGCACTAAAAAATTGGTGCCTCCATAAAAAAATTGAGTGGACCACCTTAGAGGAAATGATACGGAATGAAAGGGTTATCCGAAAATATCAGAAAGTAATTGATAGCTACAACCCAGAATTTGGTCATATTGAACAGATAAAGAAATTTAAACTAATAGCCACTCCTTGGCTGCCCATTCATGAAGATGGTTCTTTGGCAGAACTTACACCTACATTAAAACTTAAAAGAAGGGTTATAAGAGAAAAATATAGTGTGGAAATTGCTGCTATTTATGAGGAGATGTAAAAGCTCTACGAGACATGCTGATACTTTTTAACGATACCAATCATAAGATTAGCCAGGTTTTGGACTTGGAGTGTATCCGATCTGTTAATCTGGCTGGGGCTCGCAACTGAAGTTATGAAGCCGGTCAGAGTTGTTTCTTTGCTATTTTTTACAATTAATGTTGACAATTTGTGAACTTGCTTATTGTTCTGTTATATGAAAGTAACTTTCGTTATACGAAAATAAATATGTTATAAGCTTCATGTTATACAATATTAGAATATTTTCTCCGTAAAGAAGTAGTTGTTATTGACCCAAGGCGACCCCATGCAAGGGTTTGAATATTATGTCTAGATTTCTTTTAGTGTTCGGCATATGGAACATCCCATATTCTTGGCACCACGACGTATTTGGAAGTGATACTACTAAGATCTGTACTGTGATATTGAGTGTATAGGTAGAACAAATAAAAAATAGGGCAACTTACACTGCAAGAGCCCTTACCAACAAACCAAAGAGCAACGCGGACAATTTTATAATAACGTAGCTAACCAACTAAGATTAAAGCGCAAAAATTAAATGAATATAATATAGGGGGGGAAGTAATCGCAAGAGAATCTTTGTTATTGGAAAAAGGATTTGATCCTAATTTTTACGCATTATTGGAAAAATACAGAGGGCGAAGAATATCTCTTTGTTTTTGAATTGACTTTTCACAACTATTATATATTCGTTTACCGGATTCATTGCTTTTTGAAAACGAAAGTTAGGGATGTTTTTGTGTTTGCCTTGTGTGCAATACTAGCTTACTTTGAGGTTAAACATTTAAACTTAGCTCAATTGGATTCCACTGCGTGCCCCTAACAAGATTATCAATAAGAGCGAAGCAGGGAACACAGATTTAATTTTCGCCAACGGCCAAACAGTAAGTTCTTATCATAAATAGAGGATTGCTCTTCAATACCTCATGTTCCGTATTCGAACGGATTATTTCCCTAGAGGAAGACTTCCATTAAATTGATTTCCGCAATAGTATTTAGTAGTTTTTTTGGACTGACCAATATCATTTCGCAGGTTTGCTAAACCCTATACCTTCATGTCATATTTAAATTATTGTTAAACCTAATACTATAGCGTTATGTCACTTGTAAAATTTAGAAGAAGGCCTTTTGAAAATCTTGTAGGTCAGGGTTTTTTCGACAATAGTAACATGATAAGTGATATGATACCTGACACGTATTGGAATTTAAAATCAGTAGGACCTGCATTAAACATCAAGGAATCCGAGAACAACTTCGATATAGAACTCGTAGCACCGGGCTTTGACAAAAAAGATTTCAATGTTACCATCGACAATGGCTGTCTGAAAATTTCAGCGGAAAAGTCTAGTGAGAAAGAAGAGAATGAAGAAAACTATGCCCGAAGGGAATTTAGATATAATTCCTTTGAAAGATCGTTGCAATTGCCAGAAAGCATAAAACACGATGATATTAAGGCGAAGTATACAGATGGTATCCTTAAATTCAAACTGGCTAAAAAGGAAGAAGCTAAAGAGCAACCTCCAAAAGTAATAGAGATCGACTAAACGTTTTTCTCTTCAAGAATGCCTTCATGCAAAAACCTACAAGTTCCTAGGATTAGGTTTCGCTAGACGGCATCGTTTTTCCTAGTAAAAACCATACCTTAATATGCTCCAAAATCCTTTTGCCCTTTCCATTGAAATTGTGGTATCACAGTTGGGCAGTAGTTCCGAGCAGGGCTTGACCAAAGAAGCCGCCAAACAGCGTCTAAAAGAATACGGTCCCAATCAAATACCCGAAGACGCCGCCAAGAACAGATGGCGTATTCTTGCAGACCAGTTATTCAACCCTATCATCAATATCCTGGCAGCGGCCACATTCCTGGCTTTTTTGTTCAATGATCAGTTGGAAGGATTCACTATCATCATCGTTATTTTAATTTCTGTGATCATAGGATTCTCCATGGAACTTCAGGCCGTTCGGTCATTGGAGGCTTTGCGAAAAATGGGACAGATGATGACCCATGTGCTCCGTGAAGGCAAAAAAATTCGTATAAAGGGATCTGAACTGGTGCAGGGAGATATTATCCTGTTACAAACAGGGGATGTAGTGCCGGCAGATGCTAGGCTGACACAGGTTGAAAACCTATCCGTCAAAGAATCGGCTTTAACCGGTGAGAGCATTCCAGTATACAAAGATGTTGAAATATTGCCTGCTGAAACACCGATAACCGATCAGCGTAATATGGTTTTCAGGGGCACTATGGTCAATACAGGATTTGCCCGGGCACTCGTAACCGCAACAGGAAAGCATACTCAATTGGGAAAAATTCAACAAATGGGCGTGGAGGCCGAAAAAGCCCGTACCCCATTGGAAAAAAAATTGAACCAATTGACCAAATGGCTGATCTGGTTGACGCTTTTATTTGCGGCACTAATCGTTGTTACTGGATATATTCGCGGAAAAGACCTCTTATTGATGATAGAAACAGGAGTGGCTCTTGCGGTTGCCGCTATACCTGAAGGCCTACCCATTGTAGCGACTATCGCTTTGGCGCAAGGTATGTTACGGTTGTCGAAAAAGCAGGTTATCATTAAAAAGCTTGAAGCTGTGCAGACCTTGGGTGCGACTAATATTATTTGTACGGACAAAACCGGCACCTTAACAGAAGATCGGATGAAGGCACATACGCTGATTTTTGGTGAAGGAACCATTAAGGACGTGTATCATTCAGAAAGGGAATTGTTGGTATTGGCAAAAGCGAATCCCGTTTTTGATAAAATGATTATAGCCGCCATTCTTTGCAATAATGTAGATCCAACTGACTCAGAAAAATTAGGGGATTCCATCGAATTGGCCCTAATGGGTTTGGCTGGACATTTAGAATACGACGTATTTTCCATTAAAAAAGATAACCCGGAAAAATTGGAACTTCCTTTTGATGCGGAACTCAAACTCATGGCATCGGTACATCAACATAAAGAGCAATTTCGCATATTTGTAAAGGGGGCATTTGAGAGCCTAGTTGACCATTGTGATTACATCTTGTACAAGGATGGGATTAAACCTTTTGATAAAAATGGTGAATGGAATAATAAAGTAAATGCCCTGGCATCCCAAGGTCTAAGAACTTTAGCATTTGCCTATAAGGAAGAAAAAGATCTTCCAAATAAGGGAACTATTTTGCAACATCTTGTTTTTTTGGGGGCTATAGGTTTCATTGATCCTGCCCGCGAAGATGTAAGAGCTACTATTGAAATTTATAAAAAAGCAGGTGTAAAAGTAGTAATGGCAACAGGTGACCATGCGGGTACCGCAAAAAAAATAGCACAAGAGGTTGGACTATTGGACATTGATGCACCCTCAGAAAAGGTTTTGCATGGCGATGATATTCCTAATAATGGTGAATACAGAACGAACGATATAGCAAGATTGCTAGATGCTTTGGTTTTTGCACGGGTAACCCCGGAACAGAAACTGAACTTGGTAACCTTCTATCAAAAAAATAATCATATCGTTGGAATGATCGGTGATGGAATCAATGATGTCCCAGCTCTTAAAAAGGCGGATATTGGAATTGCCATGGGCATACGCGGCACCGAAGCTGCGCGCGAAGTGGCCGATGTTATATTGAAGAATGATAAGTTTACGGCGATAGAACTTGCCATTAGGCAGGGTAGAGTTGTCTTTCAAAACATTCGTCAGTTCGTGGTGTATCTGTTATCGTGTAACCTAGCCGAGATTTTGTCTGTAGGCATTGCCTCCTTGCTGAACCTTCCGGCACCTTTGTTGCCTTTGCAGATTCTTTTCCTGAACTTGGTTACCGATGTATTTCCTGCATTGGCATTAGGTCTCGGAAAAGGGGAGGATGATATTATGGTACAACCTCCTAGAAATCCCAAAGAGCCAATCATGAACCGACAAGATTGGAATAATACATTGATATACGGACTCTCCATAAGTACGGCCGTGCTGGGTATTGTGGCCTATTCACATTTTGTGCTTGAACTTGATCCCATGACCATAAACAACATGGCGTTCTACACCTTGGTACTTGCACAATTGTTCAATGTCTTCAATATACCCAAACGCCAAGAATCGTTCTTGGCCAATGAAGTGACCAAAAATCCGTGGGTATGGGGTGCTATTGTTCTTTCGTTATTGATTACGCTCGGGGCCTATCTGGTACCGCCCGTGGCCCAGGCACTTTCCTTGCAGACCATCTCTTTGGAACTTTTGGGGACGACCGTACTATTTGCTTTGGGTTCCTTGGTACTGGCTCAGTTGGTAAAACGCCTGGAAGGTGTTTTGGGTCGAAAATAAAGTGGTACCCATAAGTTGGACAAGGTGGACTTCTTAATTGGAAGTTTCAAAACTTCATCAACATCTGGCCAAAGTTTCGATATTCCATCGATACCTGTATGAAGTTCGCAACATTCCTTGTTCAAACTGTCAAGTGCTTCCTGTCCGTTCCATAACGGTACATGTAAATGGATGGTCAAGAACAGAGTATCTTTTTTTCTGGGAATAGGCAAATGCTACATCATTCGCTATATCGTTCATTATAAGTTCCAACACTCCTTTCCCTCCATCGGCATCCAGAATTTTACCAAAAATAGTATCTGAATGTAACACCTTAAAGAAAGAGGTCCCCAATTTAAGATCTTTAGATTTGAAATTAAAAATCATTTATTGGTTGTTGGGGGATTTGTACGTATTGATTGATAACGATTAATTATAGAAGGATATTTAAAAATATATGAACTAAAATTTATTTAGAGATCCATTGTGTTTAACTCGATAAACATTGTAGGGATTTACATATAAAGCATATAACTGAACTTTTAAAAGAATATGTTTTTTGATTAAAGGGCTTTGGAGAAGCACAGTAGTAACAACTTAAGTATTCATCAATGGGCTACATTGTAGATACGAGCCGAGCCATTGGAGTTCTACATATATTCATAGGAATATACATATCCAATTATAAATTAATAAATGGATAAAGGATTTAATATGGCTTTTGCAGCTTTAACTTAAAGTTGCAGTAAGGGTATCTCCTGAGATGGCTATTTGGTATACTTTCAATTCCCTAGTGCTTCCGGTCGTATTTTGAGGTCCCTGTACAACAGCACCATTGGTAGTATATTGTGAAAAATGTAGTTGACACTCTATAATCCCGTTATTTTGCTGCCAAACCAAAGAACCTCCCTGATGTGGACATACGGCCTCAGTGGCCACAAAATCACTAGTTGTGTTACCAGATCCTATTCTAAAGAATAAGACACCACTTTTTTTAGTTTGATCACCTATGGTATTGATACTTGTTATAGCAATACTAACCATTGTAGGCCCGCCTCCATTTCCTGGAGGATTTACAGTTGGACTTTCATCTCCTGAGCTACACCCAGCCAACATGCATGATCCTGAACAAACCAGTAAAACGCCTTTCCCCATTGAATTAATAAACTCTCCACGTCTCATAATTTTAAATTTAAGGTGAATAATTCTTTTTTATTTTGTGTCTTTTGGTCCTAGCATAAAATTTCTTGAAATTGAAAAACCAAATCTAACACCTCCATCGCTCCAGCTTTTTGTCGTATTTGGTATAAAATTGTTGGAGGTAATGTATTGGGAATTTTGGAAGTTCAAGCTAAAAACATGCCCACCAGTTTCTAATTCCAGCCCTATCCCTAATGGATTTTGATACCCAGTTGCTAGGTTATCTGGCCTACTTAATCCATTTACCATGGTATAATCTGCAATTATGGAGATACGTTTAAATACTTTAATCCTTCCTCCAAAACCAATTACAAACAAATTCCTGCTGTCATCAACATCTTGTATTTGGTCTTCGGTTCGTATTAAGAATCCGGGACTTACCAGAAAGGATACAGAAGGACTTATTTTTCTGGTCAGAATTGCTTGAAAGAAATGGGAAATTCTATCCGATTCATTCGAAAATTCATTATTGGAAAAGGGTTTCCTAGTAATCCAACTGCTCTGTTCAAATAAAGTAATTGAGATAGGGATAGACCTTTCATTTTGTTTTAACAATCGATATTTGATCAAGGTATTATACGTCTCATTAAATTTACTCCTCCCGATCCCAATTGTCAGGTTATCCGAAATCCCATAATCAAATCCCAAATATAGATCTGTTGCCACATCGAGGCCAAATAAGGTATGTGAACCTCCAAAATCACCTCCAATATCCCCAAAGCGATGCCCAACCCAAAACGCGAGGTTTTGTGCCTTTTGGGTTTCATTGGTTTGAAGTAAAACCAATTTTGGACTCTTAAAAGTGGCTAAAACATCATGTTCTTTTTGTACCTCCAAATTACTCATGATACTATCTATATCCTGGGCATGCATGGTGTTGAAGGCCATTAAATAAAAAAGTATATAGATTTTTTTCATTTTGAAAGGATTTTATATTCAGCATTAACGGAAACCGCTATGATCTCTGCTATATTTTTCCATACGATTTTCGGTATTTTAATATCATGATCTACGCATTTTACATTAAAATTGGAGACCAAACGCACTGTATTGTTCTCATTAAAAGTCAAAGTTGCCTTAATTTGTCGCTCTTGGGTTATCCCGTGCACAGTAAGGTCACCATTTAAAATCACTTCTTGATTGTTCTGGGAAGTCAGGTCAATAGGGACATTACTGCTCCCTTTGAAGGTTGCATTAGGAAACTTCTCACTTTCCATATAATTTTCATTGAAATGTTCTTGCATTAAGGCTTTGCGAAATTGAAACGATCTAATTTCAATTTTAAACATAATCTCACTTGTAGTTACATTAAAAATCGAAAGAGCTCCTGTTGTTTTTGCTTCAATATCTTCTATAGGGGCAGAGGAATAAAATGAAACAGTAGCATTTGTAGTTTGGTAGATTTGGCCATGGATCGGACAAATCCAAAAACAAATGAAGGATTATAGCAACCAAATATTGTATTGAGTTCCTCATAATTCCCTTATTTAGATAATTGGCTCAATAAATAGCTTACTAAATTTAACCATTAATTCATTCAGTTGCAAAAAAAGTACTGACTATAAGCTAGTTGCATTTGTTTTGGGGCTTTGAAATGTATGGTTTAGTTTTAAATGCCTTCTTTTCATTACAATTCAGAATTATAATTGAAAATTTAATGATAATAATATCAGTTAGGAAGCATTGGTTTTGTTGTTTAATTTTAAATTAAATCTTTATATTTGCACCCCAATTAGGGGCAAATGCATTTTTTAAATGCTTTGAATTCGGGATGTAGCGCAGCCCGGTAGCGTACACGCCTGGGGGGCGTGGGGTCGCAGGTTCAAATCCTGTCATCCCGACCAAGCAAAAAAGTGATTTGCATATGCAAATCACTTTTTTTGTTTCAACGAGTTTCAAAACCAAGTTTTAGAAAACGAGGAAAAAAAAGGATAAAGCGCTAGCCTTCATTTT
>JBLGAT010000005.1:0-69380 GCA_047612485.1 Psychroserpens sp. | reverse complement strand
CTCATTGGTTGTACCATCTATAAACCGTCGCAATTGCAGCACATCCGCATAGCTGTGGAATAAAAGTGCTTTGGCCTTGGTGCCGTCCCTACCGGCACGACCGATCTCTTGATAGTATCCCTCCAAATTTTTGGGCATGTTATAATGGATTACCCAACGAACATTGGATTTATCTATTCCCATACCAAAAGCGACCGTAGCACAGACTACTTGGGTCCTATCAAAGATAAAATCCTCCTGCACTTTGGTGCGCTCCTCAAAATTCAACCCCGCGTGATAGGAATGGGCATCTATTCCTTTGTTTCGTAACTTATCCTTCAACTGTTCCGTTGATTTTCGGCTTAAACAATAGATGATTCCCGATTGATTTGGTCTTTGGCCTATAAAATCTATGATCTGCTTAACTCTATCATTCGCCGGACGTACTTCCAAGGCAATATTTTTACGATCGAAAGAAGTTATAAATTGTTTGGCGTTGGGGATATGCAACTGTTCAATAATATCTTGCCTTGTGGCCTTATCTGCTGTTGCGGTCAAAGCAATAACCGGAGTATTTGGCAATGTTCTTTTTAAAAAAGATAATTGTTGGTATGACGGACGAAAATCGTGCCCCCAAGAAGATATGCAATGTGCCTCGTCAATGGCCACACAGCTGATAAACTGTTCTTTCAAAATATTTTCCAAGGCACCTAGGCTTTCCGGGGCCACATAAAGCAATTTAATCTTTGAATTCATCACTTTCTCCAAGATATGCTGCTGTTCCTCTCCTGCTTGACTACTGTTAAAATAGTCGGCCTCGATACCATTGGCACGTAACCCATCTACCTGATCCTTCATTAAGGCGATCAAGGGAGAAATTACCAAGGTTATACCCTTGAACAGTACTGCCGGTAATTGAAAACAAATAGATTTTCCCCCACCTGTGGGCATGATCACCAAACAATCCTTTTGGTCCAAGACGGCGTTGACGATTTCTTCCTGTTGGTTGCGGAAGCTATCAAATCCGAAGTATTTTTTTAGGGTGGGAATAAGAGTGTTTGAATCGGTCAAAGGACTTTTTTAATGTTTGTTCTGCAAAATAAAACTAATTCCAATCCTTAGAAAAATAGAATGCAATAGAATAAGCTACCTTTGCAAAAAATTTTTACCCATGAGTGCTTTCGAAAATTTCAATATATCCAAACAACTTCATTACGCCATTGAAGATTTAGGGTTTGATATACCGACCCCTATTCAGGAAGGAGCATTTTCTGTGATACTATCGGGTAAGGATATGGTCGGGATAGCCCAAACAGGAACAGGGAAGACTTTTGCCTATATGTTGCCATTATTGCAAGACCTTAAGTTTTCCAAACAGACCAATCCTAGAATCTTGGTAATGGTCCCAACACGGGAGCTAGTAGTACAGGTGGTGGAACAAATTGAAAGCTTTGCCAAATATCTAAACGTAAGGGTCGTAGGCGTTTATGGGGGCGTAAATATGAACACCCAGACCCAGGCAGTGGCCCAAGGTGCAGACATTATAGTAGCTACTCCTGGCAGATTGTACGATTTGGTCCTTAGTAGGGCCCTACAACTGAAAGAGATTAAAAAATTAGTAATAGATGAAGTGGATGTGATGTTGGATCTTGGTTTCAGGTTCCAATTGATCAATATTTTTGAGCTATTACCTGAAAGAAGACAAAATATAATGTTCTCTGCTACTATGACCGATGATGTGGAGGCTTTGATCAATGATTTTTTTGTTATTCCCACCAAAATATCCATAGCTGTTAGCGGAACCCCATTGGAAAACATTGCGCAACAGGTATACTCGGTACCCAACTTTTATACCAAAGTAAATTTACTGAATTACCTTTTGCGGGATAAACAAGAATTCCACAAGGTGCTGATCTTTGTATCCAACAAAAGAAGTGCCGATAGGGTATTTGAGTGTTTGGAAGAACGGTACGCCGAGGAATCATGTGTAATACATTCCAATAAAACCCAAAATTACCGTTTGCGATCCATCAACCAGTTTGATGAAGGAAAAAATAGGATTTTGGTAGCTACGGATGTAATGGCACGTGGCTTGGATCTTGACAAAATTTCACATGTCATTAATTTTGACACCCCAAATTATCCTGAGAACTATATGCACCGTATCGGAAGAACGGGTAGGGCAGAGGAACTGGGGAAATCTATTCTCTTTTATACCGAAATGGAGGCTCCCTATAAAGAAGCCATTGAGGTATTGATGGATTATTCCATCCCGGTAATGGAATTTCCTGAAGCAGTTGCCATATCTGAAGAATTGACCCCGGAAGAACGACCTAAGATCATAGAAGGCAATAATCCAGAAGGACGCTCGGAGGATGCGGGATCTGGATTTCATGAAAAAAGCGAAAAGAACAAGAAAGTTAATCAAGGTGGGTCGTACAAAAGAATAATTGCCCAAAAATATAAGAAGCCTAAAACTAAGGGCGATAAGAACTACAACAAACGCAATAAGCGAAAATAATACCTAATTTTTCCTTTTAAAATTTTGGCATTCCTTTTTTTGATAATTATACAGGTTTAAATAATAGTGCAGTTCATCGTTTTGCACTATCCATTCACACTAATTTAGGATCATTAACGTTAGCTACTTATAAACCAATATAAGTATGAAAACAAACATGTTGAAAAGAGGAGTATTCTTGCTTTCGGGTATTGCTATATGTATGGGTTATTCCTGCAGTAAAGATGACAGTTCCGTACCTTCGGACCAAGAATTATCACAAACGGAAGTAAAAACAGTGTTAGAAGCGGATGACCTATCAGGCATTGCAGATGATATCGTAGCTGAAGCCTATATGGACAATTCAGGTTCTGGAAAGTCGGCTAAAGGAGCCGTAAATTGCTATATGGCAGTTTACGATGATAATGGCTTTACCATGACCTTTGAAAATTGTAACATCCGTAAACACGAGAATGTTAACGGTACCTTGAACGTTATATACACCGGTCAAGGTGAAAATGCATCATTTAGGGTGACCTATGATAATTTTTCGGTAGGTGAAATTGAATTCAATGGAACCAGAAGTTTCACCATTGAAATGGGAACCGACCAAAACTCTATAGCATACAATGTGACCAGTGATTTAACAATCACTAAGGCCAATGGTTCCAAATTGGAAGTAATGGGCTCTAAGGGCGTTCTTATAACCTTTGGGGAAACCTTGGAGGAAATCACTTTTAGTGTCACAGGAGAATGGACGGTAAATGAAGGGGACAATAGATATAGTCTAGATGTTATAAACCCATTGGTTGGAAACCTCGCATGTGAATTCTTAACGGAAGGTGTCTTGGAGATCAACAAGAATGGATTGGTTGTCTCTATTGATTGGGGTGATGGTGAATGTGATGATGTCGCTACCTTGATCTATCCAAATGATGTAAGACAAGATTTTTCGTTACGTGACTAATTAAAATAAATATAGTGTATTAAAAGGATCCCCTGTTCTAATTGATAGGGGATCTTTTTATTCAAAATTGGGCAAAATTACCCAAGATCATGGGTATTTCAACTAATAATATCAAACTTTTTTACCATCAAGTATGACTAGGGAAATAAATCAAACAACAAGTGAAATTTCCAAAGCAAAAATTAGGTTGAACAGAGTTTAAGGGAAATTGGAACCGATATAAGGGAAAAATATTAAGTTTCACACCTAGTACGATTTAAAAAACAATTCTTAAAGTAAAACTTTAATAGTTTAAACGGATTTAAAATTGGATTATCTATCTTCGGTATCCACGTAATCCGTTTCTGCCCCAATGAAAATAACCAATAGCAACATAGCCGATATTCCTGAGATTTTTAGAGTATATGGGCTTGCTGTAGCATTCCAAAAAACAAAGAACAGTGCACTATGGCCTGAATTTTCTAGGGAATTGGTGTCCAAAGAAATTTCCGAAAACAGGCAGTGGAAATTGATCATTGACCAACAAATAGCCTGTGTATGGGCCGTTACTTTTGAAGATCCGGATATTTGGGGAGAAAAAAACACTGACAAGGCCATCTACATCCATCGAATAGCCACCAATCCAGATTTTAGGGGAAGACAACTAGTGGCACATCTAGTCTATTGGTCCAAAGTATTTGCCAAAGACCATCATTTGGACTATATCCGGATGGATACCGTGGGAGAGAACCTCGGCCTAATTTCACATTATAAAAAATGTGGATTCCAGTTTTTGGGCCTCTCCAAACTGGAAGACACCAAAGCACTTCCTGCACATTACCATAATGCCACCGTTAGCTTATTTCAGATTACATTGTAATATGTCATAGATCAGTTTAACAATCTTAATGTCTCAAAAGTGAGTTCACAGATAAGTATGGCAAAAGTTAGAGATCATGATGCCCCTTCACTTTCAAAACTATTGGTAGAAACATGCAGTTCATCGAAAATATCCAAAAAATGTCTCTTTTATGGAACTACTGTATAACCTTTATAGTCAATTCGCCCGTATATAAGAAAGTTAATTGAACCCCATTTAAAATCTGATATTATGAAAATTAAATTTATTTCGATCTTATTATTAAGCATTACCCTAACATTTATTGGCTGTAGCACCGAAGGTGATAAAAACAACGAATTTGGTAGGGTATCCATTCAACTAACAGATGCCCCTTTTCCCCACGACTTGGTTGCCGAGGCCAATGTAACCGTTTTTAAAGTTGACGCTAGATCAAAAGAAGAAGGTGTGGATGAAAACAATGCCCCTTACTTGGTATTAATGGAGGATGAAATAGAGGTCAATCTGTTGGATCTAACCAATGGCATCACTCAAACTTTGGTAGATACCAAAGTTCCATCAGGATCGTATGACTTATTTAGGATCTATGTAAGAGGTGTAAATATTGTGCTTACGGACGGTACCGTATATGATTTAAAAGTACCAAGTGGTGAACAGTCCGGAATTAAAGTATTTGTAAAGCCTAATTTGATTGTGGATGGTGGTTTAACATCGGACCTATTGTTAGATTTTGATGTTAGTAGATCATTTGTAGCAAAAGGGAACAGAAAAGACGCAGGGGGAATATCCGGGTTTAATTTTAAGCCAGTTATAAAAGCGTCCAATATGTCAACGTCTGGAACTTTGACAGGTATAATAACCACTCTTAATGGTGATGAAGTAACACCTTTGGAAGGTGCCCAAATATCCATTTACTCTGAGGGTACTGAAATTGCAATTACAACTACTTTTTCTGATGCAACTGGGATGTATACCGTATTAGGATTAGAAGCTGGAAAATATGATGTAGTTGTTGAATTGGTTGATGAATTGGTTGAATACGAAACGCAAACTGCCGAAGGTATTTCTGTAGTGGCTGCCAATAAAACCATTAAGGATTTTGAACTTGTAGTTCAAGAATAGTCTTTATCTGAACACATTTAAAAGGCAGCAATTAATATTGCTGCCTTTTATTTTTTCCAAGATTTATTTTGGACCATCTTAATATTATTTAGAGGATATTTGCATTCCCACATTTGGGATGCATACTAGATAAGAATCATTGCAATGATCAAGAACCTTTTTAAGGCCAAACCAAGTACAGCTATTATAATTGTCCTCGCTTTCTTTTCTATTTATGTTTTTTGGGGCAGTACCTATCTTATGAATAAGATCGCGGTTTCCGAACTTCCCCCTTTAATGTTGGCCTCCATCCGTTTTATTACTGCTGGGACACTCATTTTTATCATAGCAAAACTATTGGGCCTTCCATTGACCATTACAAGACCACAATTAAAAAACTGTATAATCTCCGGGTTTTTATTCCTGACCTACGGCAATGGGGTAATAGTATGGGCGTTAAAATATGTTGATAGCGGGTTTGCTGCCCTTGAGGCATCTACCCAACCCCTGATCATTTTACTTTTGATGCGGTTCTTTCAGGGCAAAAAAATTAGGACCATGTCCGTTGTAGGGATCGTTTTAGGTTTTCTTGGCATATATCTTTTGGTGAGCCAACAGCAGTTAAGCACCCAAGAAGGCAGTACTTTAGGGATCATTATGATCTTTACATGTATTCTGAGCTGGAGTATCGGTAGCCTTTTTGTGGCAAAGGCAGATTTACCTCCCAATTATTTTATCAATACTGGATATCAAATGCTATTTGGCGGGATCATGTTGGCCATATCCAGTTTCGCTGTAGGTGAAACATGGATCTCACCATTGGATTGGAGCTTTAAGGTACAAGCATCTATAATTGGCCTTATTTTATTTGGCAGCATCGCTGCCTTTACTTCCTTTAATTACCTATTAAAAGTAGTTTCTACAGAGAAAGTGGCGACATCAGCTTATGTAAACCCTATTATCGCCATGCTTTTGGGATGGTACTTTTTAAAGGAACAGATTACACCACAATCTATTGTTGCGGCAATAATCTTATTAACAGGTGTTTACTTTATTAATACGAAAAAGAAAGTTTTGATTTTTTCCAGGTTTTCTGGAAGAATGGGACGCATATTGGATGATACTTAGTAGGCTTTAATATGTCTAGTTAGAGGTGTTGTAATTTTCAAATGTCACCCATTCCATTCATTACTAGCGTCTTGGGGGATTTTGTTCATCTGTGTTTATGATGAATCATTGCTAAAACCATAATTATTTTATAAGAATGGCCAAGTTAAAGTGCTTTCTAAATATTTTTTACGAAATTTAGATTGATTTCTATTAGGAACAATTTTAAATACTGTTTATGAACTATCTTATCATCATTCTTCAAGTAATTGTAGGACTAAGTATATTAAATGTATGGTTTTTACAAAAAAACAAACCTACAAAATGGCGAGGCGGAGATGCCAAGACCATTGTGGAAGAGTTCCAAGTGTACGGATTACCGGTTTGGATGTGTTATTTAGTAGGTAGCTTAAAAGTAGCCCTGGCCCTTGCCTTATTGGCCGCTATAATATATCCAGAATTAAAGCAACCGGCGGCGTTGGGCTTGGCCATCTTATTGACCGGGTCTGTTTTAATGCATTTTAAGATCAAAGATCCTTTGCTGAAATCCTTTCCTGCATTTCTTTTTCTAACAATGTGCTTGATTATTGCTTTTTCAGGTTAAAAGTAACTCCAGCTTATATATAGATAAGAGCCCCATACTGTATTGCCAAGTAAAGGTTTATTAAAGCGTAGATCAAAGCCGGTGAGGATTTCAGCATATTATCTTTAATCTTGATGCGTATCCACAAACCCATTAGCATCAAGATAAAAAGACCTATTGTTGAAATCAAACAAAAAAAAGGTTCATAAAGCAATCCTACCATTAAACCTATGCTCCCCAAAAGCTGTAGCGCCCCAGTAAGCCATCGCTGTTGGCCATTAAGTCCATAGCGAACAAATTCTACCTTCATTCTCGGGGAAACAAAACAGCCAATACCAAAAAATAAAAAGGATATGGATGAAAATAAGGTTAAAATTGTGAGTACATCCATATAAAAAAGTAGCTAAGGCACATCTATAAGATCCATATCAAAGATAAACCATTCGGAGTATATCCCCATTTTATTACTACTTCAATTCAAATTCCTATAACCAGAGAAAGTATTTATCCCCATCAATTCTATATTTTTACCAAAAATTGAAATGGTAAAATCGGAATATAAGATCAATATTGTTGGCGCAGGAATCAGTGGCCTTATTGCAGCGTTGGTTTTAGAAAGGGAAGGGTTTTCTTCAACTATTTACGAAGCAACCGATAAGGCAGGGGGACGTGTCAAAACAGATATCTATAACGGACACCAATTAGATCACGGATTTCAAGTTTTATTGGACGCCTATCCAATGGCCAAAAAATATTTGGATCTGGAAACACTATCCCTTCAAAAATTTTTACCTGGAGCCGTGATTTTTAAAGATGGGAAGAAAAATATATTGGGAGACCCCCTGAGGAACCTTTCCCTTTTATTTCCTACGTTGTTTTCGAACATTGGCAATGTTTCCGATAAGTTCAACATACTTAAGCTCAATCGGGAATTAAAGGGTATGTCCTTGGAACAGATATTTTCGTCCAAAGAAACCAGTACCTTGACCTATTTAATGGACAAAGGTTTTAGTAATGACATCATTTCCTCTTTTTTTAACCCTTTTTTTAGTGGCATCTTTTTAGAACCAAATTTAGAGACCTCCAGTAGAATGTTCAAATTTGTCTACAAAATGTTTGGAGAAGGATTAGCTGTCCTACCCACAGCAGGGATAGGGGCTATTGCCGATCAACTCACATCCAAGCTCAAGAGGAGCACTATCAAATTTAATTCCCCAGTACAAAAGGTACTGGAAGGTAAGCTGATTTTGACCGATGGAAAAGAAATAGAAAGTCAATATACCCTGATCGCTACCGAAGGTTCACATTTGGTCAGGGAAACAAAAAATGAACCCATTTCATGGAACAGTTGCGACACCTTGTATTTTAAAACACCAAAAAGAATCATAAACGGACCACTCATAGGATTGGTTGCTGATAAAGATGCGCTAATAAATAATCTATTTTACCACACGAGCCTGAACATGGCAAAACGGGAAGAGGGAGAGCTATTATCGGTTACTTTAGTAAAAGAACACGATCTAAGCGACAAGGATGTATTGGATAGGGTTGTTCAAGAATTAGAAACGTATTGTGGTATTACAGGACTTACCTTTTTGAAACGCTATAGCATCAAGAAGGCCCTTCCAAAACTTACCAATTTGCAATATTCCATGACAACTCAACAAACCCAATTGTCACCAAGTATATATGTAGCCGGAGACCATCACCTTTATGGATCATTGAATGCGGCCATGACCACAGGGGAGATTGCGGCAAAGGCAATTTTGGGGCACATTAAGTTAAATTCATAAGAGCTTGCTTTAAATTCACATATCCTAGGAAGCCCCAAACTAAACAATGGCCAGTCCAATTAACAAATATTCAGCCGCATATTTATGTAGCAACAAATATGAATAACTACCTAAAATTCACTACATTGTATATAAAATAAAGAATATGCCCATCTATATGGATCGCCATGACGTATCGGAAACAGTGACTGCTGAGCATGTTGCCAAATTGCATATAGAGGATATTAAAATAGAGCATCTTTATGACTGTAAGGGCCTGACCTATTGGTTCGATGATCAAAGAAAAATGGCCTTTTGTCTGATTGAGGCGCCCAATAAGGCAGCGATCGAAAAAATGCACCACCATGCCCATGGTGAAATTCCCCATAAAATAATTGAAGTAGATAGTGGTATTGTTGAATCTTTTTTGGGTCGTATTGAAGATCCCGAAAAGGCGGCAAGCGAGTTATTACATGTTATAAATGACCCCGCATTTAGGACCATAATGAATGTAGGGCTCAAACCTTTAACCTTAAAGGATAACTTTAGGAGTATGAGCAACATTCATTTTCAAAAACTATATGATTCCATTATAAAAACCATAAGAGACAATAGGGGTAATATAGTGCGGAAAAATTCGAGCACATTTTTGGTGTCATTCCTATCTGTATCAAAGGCCATGGAGTGTGCCCAGCAAATTCAGGACAAGGCAACAGAATTTAGCAATTTCAATACATTGATTACCATAGGATTGGACGCAGGGGTTCCGGTGACAGAAAAGGATGGTATTTTTGAGGCTGCGGTAAAGTCTGCCCAACGTATGTCAGATTTCGTAAATGGCCCTATTGTGGTCTCCACAGAAGTCAGGTCACTTTATGAACAGGAAAACCCCAGCCATATCATCGATATGTCTAGAATAAGGACCATTAATAATTCCGAGGGCAGGTTTTTGAACCATTTAATTGATTACTTGGATGAAACTTGGCAAAAAACCGATTTGCATGTGGGTTCACTTGGTAATGAATTGGGATTTAGTAAATCTCAGTTTTACAGGAAGATTATAGAGATTACAAATCAATCCCCAAATATTTTTTTAAAAGGTTTTCGTTTACAAAAATCTCTACAATTATTAAACAACAGACAAGGTTCCATCTCTGAAATTGCCTTTGAAACAGGTTTTAATAGTCCGGCTTATTTCTCTAAATGTTTCCAAGCCAATTTTGGTATTCTTCCTTCAAAATATCTACAGGAATATTTGGCTTGATCTTTTTTAACATTAAATAGTTACTTGGTTCAAAATTGCTCTTTTTTGAACCAAAATTGATAGCCCTTTGGTTACTAACCTATTATCTTTATATAGTTTCTCCGCAACACCCCCACAGCCCATAACAATTGGGCACGATTTGGATTTAAATTAATAGAATAGCTTTTCCATACTAACCAATTTGTGGTTAAATAAGTATGCAGACGCCCTACATCTTTTGTAGTCTTAATTATAAAATAACTTAAAATTTTTAATCATGAAAAAAGAGCACTTATCTTCTAATTTAGTAGCCATATGGTTGCTCATATTCACATTATTTAGCTGTACCATCATTGGGCAACAAGCCACTGATATGGCCACTGAAATATCTTCGGTAAAATCCCATATGAATGCTGACCTAAAATGGGGTCCTTGTCCGCCATTCATGCCGGAAGGTTGTGGAATATCTGTGCTGCACGGTGACCCAGCAAAAAAAAATGTGGATATTTTCTTTAAGGTCCAAGCAAATTCCAACATTCCAAAACACTGGCATAATTCAGCTGAACGGATGATCTTGATTTCTGGCAAATTGTATATTACCTATGACGGGGAAGACGAAAGAATAATAGAAGCTGGGTCTTATGCCTTTGGACCCGCAACAAAACCACATGTGGGAAGGTGTGGGGATGATGGGCCCTGTGTGATCTTTATTGCATTTGAAGAGCCATTGGACGCTTTTCCCATGGTAGAAAAAGAATAGCTTCCTTTTAGATGGATAACATGACTTTAATAGTCATGATGCAATACAACCAATTAATATCAATATAATTATAAAACAAACGAAATGGCACATACAATGGATGACGTAATTCCGTCTAAAATCGAAGAATTTAAAGCCCAGTTAAGGGGGGAAATTGTAATACCGTCGGATAAAAATTACGATGAGACACGTAAGGTGTATAATGCCATGATAGATAAATATCCTGCCATAATTGTGAAGTGCGCGGATGTGGCAGATGTGATATATTCGGTAAATTTTGCAAGGGAAAACGACCTTTTATTGGCCATCCGTGGAGGCGGCCATAATGGTGGAGGTCTGGGACTTTGTAATGACGGATTGGTCATCGACCTATCGGGCATAAAATCGATTCGGGTAGATACCAATGACAATACCGTTCGGGTAGGTGGCGGAAATCTATGGGGGGAAGTAGATCACGCCACCCATCCATTCGGATTGGCCGTACCGGCAGGCATCATTTCTACAACAGGGGTAGGAGGCCTCACGCTTGGTGGGGGTGTGGGCTATCTATCACGAAAATTCGGACTTACAATTGATAACCTTTTGGAAGCCGATATAGTATTGGCAGACGGATCCTTTGTTACCGTGAATGCCAAAGAGCACGCAGACTTATTTTGGGCCATTAGAGGGGGGGGAGGTAATTTTGGAATCGTAACTTCCTTTAAATTTCAGGCCCATAAGGTTAAAACAGTTATTGGCGGACCTACTCTTTGGCCAATAGAAAAAACTGAGGAAATCATGGCCTGGTACGATGAATTTATTCATGATGCCCCGGAAGACTTAAATGGCTTCATTACCACCTTGGTGATTCCAGGACCGCCTTTTCCTGAAACCCTACATAACAAACATTTTTGCGGTATCGTATGGTGCTATACAGGACATCCCAATAAGTTTGACGAACTATTTAAACCCGTATTGGACAAAAATCCAATATTTCAACATGTAGGGGAAATGCCTTACCCATCCATACAAACCTTATTTGATGGACTCTTTCCGCCTAGATTACAATGGTATTGGCGTGCAGATTTCTTCAATAAATTGGGACCTGAGGTAAGGGCCGGACATTTGGAATATGGCACCAAGATACCTACACCTCTATCACAGATGCACCTTTATCCAATAAGCGGGGCTGCAAGTAGGGTTGGAAAGGAGGATACCCCTTGGGCCTATAGGGATGCCAAATATGCTGGGGTGATCGTAGGGGTAGACCCAGATCCTAAAAATGCCGATAAAATTACATCTTGGTGTAAAGATTATTATGAAGCCCTTCATCCTTATGCTTCAGGTGGTGCTTATTCCAATTTCATGATGGATGAAGGACAGGATCGTATTAAAGCGAGCTATAGACATAATTACGATCGCTTGGTGAAGATCAAAAGAAAATATGATCCCGCTAATTTGTTCAGGATAAATCAGAATATAAGACCATAATGTATTCATAACAATCCGTAGTAATAATTCCCATTCAAAGTGCATAGTTGACCATGCCCAACATTGCACTTTGTTGGTTTTTGTCTCCAAAAATGGTACTTTTAGCGGATGTAATCAGGACTCCTTATGAATAATGCCATCATCGCCCATGTCCAAAAATACATTTCGCTTTCCAAGGAAGAACTTGAGGCATTTTTATCGGTCTTATCTGTTGTGGAAGTTCCTAAACGGAAAAGGCTTGTTGAACCTGGGTCCTATATCAAAAATGAGTATTTCGTGGTCAAGGGTTGTTTAAAAGGATATTATTTAGACGAGAATGGAGACAAACACATTATTCAATTTGCCATTGAAAACTGGTGGATCGGTGATTTTGATGCGTTTTATAATCATGTTCCTTCCAAATTGCATGTTGAGGCCATAGAAGATTCTACCTTATTGGCCATAACATATGATGATCTCCAAGAGTTATTTGAATCCACACCAAAATTTGAACGCTATTTTAGAATCTTGGTGACTGGTGCTTTTATTTCCTTGAGAGGCCGCATTTTATCCACACTACAAAATGCCACCAAAGAACGATATCTGGAATTCTGCAAGACGTATCCAAATATAGAACGGCGAGTCGCTAATTATGACATCGCAAATTATTTAGGGGTATCCGCTGAAAGTTTAAGTAGAATTAGACGACAATTAGTAATATCCCAGTAATTTCTTAACATAGGTCAAGGAGATTGGGAGTCTCAATTTCTATTTTTGTGACTAACTAAAAAAGACACTATGAAAACTTTGGGATTAAAAGCAACCCTAATAGCCAAACCAGAAACAGCAAAAGAAGTAGCTTCTTTTATAAAAAATGCAGTTGAACTGGCAAAAAAGGAAAACAAGACCATAACGTGGTACAGTTTTCAAGTCAATGAAACCACCTTTGGTATTTTTGACACCTTTGAAACAGAAGAAGGACGGGAAGCTCATTTAAATGGAGAAATAGCGCAAGCTTTAATGGCCAACGCTGAACGCTTATTAGCAGAACCGCCGGTCATTGAAAAAATAAATATTCTCTCCTCAAAATGAATTGTCTTACAATAAATATTAATCTTTAAAATTAATTCACAGATGAAAAATATATTATTCGTACTTACCAGTAATGACGCCATGGGATCAACTGGCCATAAAACAGGTTTTTGGGTAGAGGAATTTGCTGCCCCATTTTATAAATTAACAGATAAGGGCTTTAATGTAACCTTGGCATCGCCAGAAGGAGGGCAGCCTCCCATAGATCCAAACAGTGATACTGAAGATGCTGCAACCGAAGCAACAAAACGATTTGACAAGGACGAAGCGACCAAGAAAAAACTGGCAAATACATTAAAGTTGGATACCATAGATCAGAAAGATTTTGATGCCGTTTTCTATCCAGGTGGTCATGGACTGTTATGGGATTTGGTAGAAAATAAAATTTCAAACGATTTAATAGAATCTTTTTACAATCATAAAAAACCAGTGGCTTTTGTATGTCACGCTCCCGCTATTTTAAAAAATATTAAAGATGCTGAAGGTAAGCCTCTTGTCAATGGCAAAAATGTTACGGGCTTTACCAATGGAGAAGAGGAAGCAGTGAAATTAACCGACGTTGTTCCTTTTCTTTTAGAGGATATGTTGAAAGAAAATGGGGGTAACTATTCAAAATTAGGAGATTGGCAGCCATATGCCCTAGAAGATGGCTTATTGATTACAGGACAAAACCCGGCCTCTTCAGAAAAAGTGGCCGAATTATTAATTAAAAAATTGCAATAATAAATGAATAAGAAACAAGCTTTATTACAACCGTACAGTAAAAACGGAATAGAATTAAAAAACAGAATTGTAATGGCTCCAATGACAAGGGGAAGAGCCATGAATGATGAGAATAAGCCCACTGCAGAGTTACACGCCCCTTATTACGCTGAAAGGGCTTCCGCTGGTTTGATCATTACAGAGGGATCACAAGTCTCCGAAGATGCCGTTGGATATATAAACACCCCTGGGATTTATACCGAGGCACATGTGGAAGGTTGGAAAAAAGTGACCAAGGCAGTTCACGATAAGGGTGGAACCATATATATACAATTATGGCACGTGGGCCGTATGTCGCATCCAGATTTTCACGGAGGCAGACTACCTTTGGCGCCATCGGCCATTAATCCGAACGAAAAATCATTTACACCCGAAGGTTTTAAAGACACGGTTACCCCTAGGGCAATGACCATCGAGGATATAAAAACAACGGTTGAGGATTTTAGAAAAGCAGCTGCCAATGCGGTAAAAGCCGGATTCGATGGAGTAGAAATCCATTCCTCAAACGGGTACTTGTTTCATCAATTTTTTAATGCTACTTCTAATCAAAGGACAGATGAATACGGTGGCTCTATAGAGAATCGTGCCCGTTTCTTTTTTGAGGTTTTGGATGCTGTTAAACAGGAACTTCCAGAGAACAAAATAGGAGCAAGGTTCAATCCATCCTTGCACGGTTCATTCGGATCTACCATGGATGAAGAAACCATCCCTACATTCGATTATATAATCAATAAATTGAACGATTACAATCTGGCCTATATCCATTTGTCAGAACCGTTTTCCGATGTTTCAGATCTTCCTTATGCCGTTAGTGAAATTGCAAAACATTACCGACCTTTATACAAAGGAACTTTAATGATCAATAATGGCTTTGACCAAGAAAAGGGGAATGCTGTTATTGAACGAGGGGATGCGGATTTGGTGGCTTTTGGTAAACCATATATTTCCAATCCAGACCTAGTGGAACGTTTCGAAAGAAACCATTCCTTGGCAGATTGGGACCAAGATACATTTTACACCGGCGGCGCAGAAGGTTATTTGGATTACAATACTATTGAGGAGGCCCAAGAAGCATAGGCCGTGCTAATGTTTAATTCTAAAATTTATATCGATGAAATTCAATAGAAAAGCAAATGCCCAATGGTTGGGCAGTGGAAAAGAAGGAAAGGGAAGTTTAACTACAGCTAGTGCTGTATTGGATAAAACACAATATTCATTTAAAACCAGATTTGAAGATGGCAAAGGGACCAACCCAGAGGAATTGGTGGGTGCAGCTCATGCCGGTTGTTTTGCTATGCAATTGAGTTTCCTGCTCGGAGAGGCTGGTTTTACACCTGATACTTTGGATGTGGAAGCTACTGTTAGTTTTGAGGACGGTAGTGTGACAACAATAACTTTGGATTTAAAAGGTACCGTTCCTGGAATCACAACTGATAAGTTTAATGAAGTAGCTGAAAAAGCAAAAGAAGTTTGTCCCATTTCAAAATTAATGAAAGCGGACATCGTATTGAACGTGAGCCTAAATAAATAAGGGATATTTCATATTTCAAAAAGAAAAAGGGAAGCGGAAGCGCTTCCCCCTTTTTTTTTCTTTATTAATAACTCAATAATATGGTCCAACAAATTGTACTCCTAGGTGCCAAAACATTTCATACAGTGTATGAATTTCTCCACTAAACTATCGTAAACAACTAACAACCATATTATTATAAAAATATTGGGGGAACCTCTGCTCACTATTCTTATTATGACAAGTATTTAGTAATCTATATAGATTGTAATTTATCTCCCTCAGCTGGATCTTAATTCCAATGACTTCTTAATTGCGAAAAATAGTTCGGGAAACTTATCAGGCGGGAATAAAACAATTAATAAAAAGGTGAAATAATGTAGACACCCAACCTACCGATAAGTAGGCAGGGGCTATCTATATCTATTTCATGACTTTGGATGCGGTTAAAAATAATGTGCCAAGATCTGGCTTGACACTTAAATAGAATACTGTAGCCATAGTTTAAAATTTATTTAAAGGTCTAATTATCAACATTTATATATGACAACTATTTTAGGATCGCACTTTATCCAATAGTAATAAAAAGTATATTTATACATAAGAAAACAGTCTAAAATAAATCAACTATGTTTTGTCTCGTGTATAAATCTAAAGCCATTTCCAATCTTAGTCTTACACAAATTGAAGTACTGTTGGAAAAGGCACGGCTATTTAATAGTGCCAATAATATTTCAGGATGTCTTCTTTATTATGAAGGAGAATTCATCCAATATTTAGAAGGGAACCAGATAAAGGTATTAAAACTATTTGACAAGATTTCATTGGACAAACGGCATACTAAAGTGCAATTATTATCGCATGGACAAATAGAAAAACGGGAATTTAATAATTGGAGCATGGCCTTTAAAAATGTCCATGAGGAAAATGACCAGCTACAGTACATAGAATTATTGGTGGATTCATTTATAGGAAAGGAAGCCCTTATAAATGAACCCAATCCAACTTCCAATAAATTTTGGAAAACAACTAAAGGCCTTTTAGACTACAACAGATCATTAAAATTGTTGCAATAGGTCCAATGAAACTTCAAAGTTGACAAATGCCGTCTTTAAGCAAAAAGAGGTTCAGCTGACCCAAATTAAAAACTATGCCCAAAAGGGTCACAATCAATGCCAATCGCGTATTCAAATATGAATTGGCTAAGATTTTTGAAAAATGATAGAAGTAGCTAATAAGGAAAATGACCAAGTATACAAAAGGGGAGCATTGTGCTCCCCTTTTGTATAGGATTGGCACATTATTGTTAAGGTTTTCTAAAATACTGGGGATTTACAAGCTATAATTCGTCTAGGCAATAAAGAACCTATAAGTTTGCACTGTTCTAAATGATTGAAAACTAGAGACAATAGATTTATGAGTAGAGTAAAAGAGAATGACACAGTAGAAGTACATTACACTGGAAAATTAAGCAACGGTGAAATATTTGATAGTTCTTTGGAAAAAGAGCCTATTAAGGTTACCTTAGGAAAAGGGAGCCTTATTCCTGGTTTTGAAAAAGGATTGATCGATATGGAGCCAAATGAAAAGAAAACTGTTACCATCCCTATGGAAGAGGCTTATGGGGAGATCAATAAAGAAATGTTCCATAAAGTAAGTAAAGCAGATTTACCTGAAGATATTAAACCTGAAGTAGGAATGGGCTTGATGGCGAAAAATCCTGATGGATCAGAAAATCAATTGCGAGTTGCAGAGGTTGAAGATGACCATATCATCATAGATGCCAATCATCCATTGGCTGGACAAGACCTTACTTTTGATTTGGTTCTTGTAGGAATCGCATCTTAAAAAAGGATACAATACTCCCAATTAAGAGTTGGGCATAACATAGAAAAAACCACCTAAATTTAGGTGGTTTTTTTATTCCTATTATTTGGTTTAATAAGAGTTTATAGTTATGTAGTGGATAAATTCTGACATCCAATCAACAACTTTTCAACAGATTAACAAACTTTTAAGAAAGAATCTCAAACGTTTGAGAGAAAAATATCTAATTTAGTTTTGTTGAAACTTTACTAATATTTGTTAAACAAAAAATGTTATGAAAATATTTAAAACATTTACAAAAGTAGTGCTTGCTGCCATTCTTTTGATGACTGTAGGATGCAGCAATGATGACAATTCCATGGTTAATCCAGAACCAGACGGACCAATGTCTACTGGAGTATCAAAAACGTATGCATTAGGCTCTGTCGCCAACCCTGACATATCCGGAACTGCAAAGTTTATTGAAAACACGGACAATTCCATAACCATTGAATTGGAATTACAAAATACCCCAGCTGGGGGAATGCACCCGGCGCATATCCATTTTAATACCGCAGCAGAAGGTGGAGATATTGCCTTAACCATAGGCACGGTAGATGGGAGTACAGGAAAAAGCAGTATAACGGTTACAACACTAGATGATAATTCAACAATTACCTACGATCAATTATTAAATTTCGATGGTTATATTAATGTTCACTTAAGTGCAGATGAACTAGGAACACTTGTAGCACAAGGCAATATTGGAGCCAATGGAAATATTGAAACCTCTGCTAAAAATTATAAGATCACCAACCAAGGAGCCACGGCTTATGTCTTTAATGGACAAGGGCTTTCAGATGTAAATAATCCGGCGCTTACCTTAAAAAGAGGAGAAACATACACTTTTACTATCAATACCCCGGGACATCCATTTTATATAAAAGACGTGAAAGGAACTGGAACGGCCAACGCCTACAGCTTGGGGGTTACAAATAATGGGGCTATAAACGGGACGGTTACTTTTACCGTCCCTACTGACGCTCCAAATAGACTATATTACAACTGTGAATTCCATTCCCTAATGACAGGGGTCATCACAATCACCGATTAGGTTTTAAATTAAATTTCATATTTTAACCTCGGTTATCCAATTGGTAATCGAGGTTTTTTGCAAGCAAACGATTCTTCCCCATAATTGGAATGACTTAAAGAGCTCCATTTGATTCTATTATAGATTCTATGACTTCTACAACCTTAGAGTGCCTATCTTTGCAAAAATTAAAATTGATGTCAAAACAGTTTACCGATTTAGGAATCAATAGCCAACTTCAAAAAAGTCTGGCCGAACTTCAAATAACCTCCCCCACAGATATCCAACAAAAAACTATCCCTGTTTTGTTACAACAAAAAGACGATTTTGTTGGTTTGGCAAAAACAGGAACAGGTAAAACAGCTGCTTTTGGGGTACCGTTAATACAATTGATCGATGTGGAAAATTCCAGTATACAAGCTGTGATTATTGCGCCAACGAGGGAATTGGGCCAGCAGATATACAACAACTTGGTTTCATTTGCCACCCATCTACCCGCGGTTTCCATGGCGTCCGTATGCGGGGGTATCCCCATAAAACCACAAATAGAACGATTGACCAAGGACACCCATATTGTGGTGGCCACCCCTGGAAGATTGATTGATCTTATCAAACGCAAGGCAATCGACATTTCCAAGGCAAACTATTTGGTCCTTGATGAGGCTGATGAAATGGTCACATCCCTAAAAGAAGGCTTGGACGAAATAGTTGCGGAACTACCTAAAAAAAGAAGGACATTTTTGTTTACCGCTACTATGCCCGGGACCATAAAACAACTCATTCAGAACTATATGTCCAAACATGTGGTGCAGGTAAGTTCCGATATGGAAACAGTGGGACATCAAGGAATAGACCATAGGTTCATGATTGTGGAACCCATTGAAAAATTAGATGTGCTCATGCACTTTCTAAACACTAAAGAAGCGGAAAGGGGTATCATATTTTGTAAGACCAAGGCCGCAGTAAACAAGCTTGCAAAAAACCTGGCCATCAATAAGTTCTCCTCTGGCGCACTGCATGGAAGCTTATCACAGCCTATCCGGGACCGCATAATGGGTCAGTTTAGAGAAGGTCACATCCGTATTTTGGTAGCCACAGATTTGGCCGCAAGAGGTATAGATGTAAAAGAAATCTCCTTTGTGGTCAATTACCATCTTCCGGACGTTTTTGAAACCTATGTCCATAGAAGTGGTCGTACCGCTAGGGCAGGGGCAGAAGGACTTTCCCTGACCATCCTTCAAAAAGAGGAAGAAGAGGATTTAAAGGAATTCGAAGAAGTCTTGGGAATCTCTTTTAAGGCCTATAAAAAAGCAGATGCCCAAAGTATTGAAGAGAACAATGCGCTATTATGGGCCAAAAAAATATTCAAGACCAAACCCAATCATACGGTTCCCCCGGACTTTAAAAATAAAATACATACGGTTTTCCATCATTTGACAAAGGAGGAACTTATTGATAAGCTTTTGGCGCATCACTTGGGACAGCACACAGGCCCTATGCCCACCGAAACAGAAAAACCGAAAAGAAAAAAGAGATAGAAGGCTGCACCAACCAATTCTTTTGGGATTGGTTAGCACTCATTACTAAAAACACATCATGGCAAATATTATAAAAGAGCGACAAGATATATTGGAAAAACTGAATATCCACCAGTTAAACCCAATGCAAGAAGAGGCACTCTCCATCATCGAAACCAATACCAATACCATTATTCTTTCGCCCACTGGAACCGGAAAGACCTTGGCCTTTTTGTTGCCTTTGATAGATCAATTAGATCCTGAGACAAAAGAAATTCAAGCCTTGATTTTGGTCCCTTCGCGCGAATTGGCGATTCAGATAGAACAGGTGATCCGTGAAATGGGATCGGGATATAAGGTCAATGCCGTTTATGGAGGAAGGGCCATGGCCAAAGACAAATTGGAACTAAAACACACCCCAGCTATTCTCATTGGAACCCCTGGCAGGATTGCCGATCATTTTGATAACGAGCGCTTCTCCACCAAATATATCAAAACCCTTGTCCTGGATGAATTTGATAAATCCCTGCAGGTCGGTTTCGAGGAAGAGATGAAATATATCATAGGGGTGTTGCCCAGTATCAATAGACGAATCCTTACCTCTGCCACACATGTAGTCAAAGTACCTACTTTTGTAAGGTTGGACAAGCCTATCATTCTCGACTATTTAAAAGAAGAGAATTCAAAACTGGCCATCAAAACTGTAGTTTCAACCTCACAAAACAAACAAAAGACACTTTTGGACCTTCTGAACCATATCGGGACCCAGCCAGGGATCATTTTTTGTAACCTCAGGGAGAGCGTGGAGAAGTTGAGCGCATTCTTGGAACGCAATAATATTAGCCATGGCTGTTTCCATGGAGATATGGAGCAAAAGGACAGGGAGCGGTCCTTGATCAAATTCAGAAATGGCACCAATCAAGTGATCGTGGCAACAGATCTTGCCGCGAGAGGTATCGATATACCTGAAATGAAGTTTATTGTCCATTACGAATTCCCATATAAGAATGAAGAATTCATCCATAGAAATGGAAGAACTGCTAGGGTAAATTCTAAAGGAACCGCCTATGTAATCAAATGGGCCGATGAAAATTTACCAGAATTTATCACCAATGCCCCAGTGGTAGATATCTCCAAAAAGGCCCCTAAAAAAGCCCAGTACTGGCAAACACTGTTTATATCTGGTGGAAGAAAGGATAAAATCTCTAAAGGGGATATTGCCGGATTATTTTTCAAACAAGGGAATATCAACAAGGATCAATTGGGAATCATAGAACTAAAGAATGACTGCACGTTTGTGGCCGTTCCCGTTACCCTTGCCGAAGATTTAATTAAAAAATTGAATAACACAAGGCTAAAGAAAAAGAAGGTAAGGGTATCGCTTCTATAACTTATGATGTCTAATCTAAAGTTTGGAGCGAGCAAGTATATTAAATCCCTATAAAATCGTAACTTAATGTCCGTTTATACTTTTTTAAATGGGTAACCTTATAATTTTAAAGTTATGTTTAAGAATTTAAAAAGAATCATTTTGCTCATCGGGTGCACGATCACCCTGATAAGCTGTAAATCAGAACCTAAAAAAAGTGCTTCAGAGGACATGGAGGCAATGGAGAAAACATTGCAAGCCAATGTGGTTGGCAATGAGGTTAGTTATGCTGCAAATGATACCCAAATGAAGGGCTACTTGGCCTATGATGAAAACAAAAAGGGTAAAAGACCTGGAGTGATTGTGGTCCATGAATGGTGGGGGCACAATGAGTATACCCGTGAACGTGCTGATATGCTCGCAGAACTAGGTTATGTAGCGCTCGCCATAGATATGTACGGAGATGGAAAACAGGCACAGCACCCTGAGGATGCAGGGAAATTCTCAGGCATGGTCATGCAAAATATAGATGTTGCCAAAGCCCGGTTTGATGCTGCAATGACCGTTTTAAAGGCCGATCCACATGTAAATGCAGACGAAATTGCGGCTATTGGATATTGTTTCGGTGGCAGTGTGGTGTTGACAATGGCAGATTTAGGGGAAGATCTCGATGCCGTAGCGGCTTTCCACAGTGGTGTACAACTTCCCGTAATGCCCAATGAAAAATTAAAGGCAAGGGTCTTGGTATGCAATGGAGCTGCAGATCCCTTTGTTTCACCAGAATCGGTGGCGGCATATAAGGCAGCCATGGATAGCATTAATGCCGACTATAAATATATCGCCTATCCTGATGCAAAGCATGCCTTTACCAGTAAGGAAGCGGATTCCCTTGGAATTAAGTTCAATCTACCCTTGGCCTACCAAAAGGAGGCGGATGATAAATCATGGGCGGAACTAAAGTCCCTATTGGCCGAAACTTTTACACAATAAGTCCATCATTCAATTTTACCAATTGTATAGTTTGATCGGCTAAATAATTAGGAATTGAAAAACCGTAACCAATCAAAAATGTGGCAACCTTGGTTAGGAATTTAAAAATAAGGCTATATTTAGGCCTTTCACCTAAAAACACTTAATCTACTCTAATGAAATCATATTCCGTTAAAGAAATCAATACCATTTTAAATGGAGAATTGGTAGGTGATACCACCCAAAAGATAGATGGATTGGAACAATTAAAAAATGCCAAACCCCATCAAATGACCTTTATTGGTAGCATCAAATACGAGCGTTTATGGGATTCCTCTAAAGCCAGTGCTGCTATTGTAAATCAAAATATCCGCATAGAACCAGGTGAAGGCCGGGCCTTTATCAAAGTTAAAAATGCCGATTTGGCCATGGCCAAATTATTGGAAGAATTTGATCCTGGACCTCCACAATTTGATATCGAAATACATCCTACCGCCGTAATCCATGAATCGGCCACGATTGGTAAAGGTGTGAAAATTGGTGCCAATAGTTATGTGGGAAAAAATGTTGTTTTGGCAGATGGGGTTGTCCTCTATCCAAACGTTTGCATATTTGATGACACTACAGTAGGCCCTCAGACAGTAATTTGGTCGGGAACCGTAATACGGGAACGTACCGAGATTGGTGCCCAATGCATCTTCCATACCAATGTGAGCATAGGAGCAGATGGCTTTGGCTATCGCCCCAGTGATGATGGTAGGGGATTGGTGAAAATTCCCCAAATAGGGAATGTGGTCATTGGCAACCTTGTGGAAATTGGATCCAATTCCTGTGTGGACCGTGGAAAATTTAGCTCCACAATTATTGGTGATGGTTGTAAAATAGACAATCTGGTTCAGATCGGCCATAATTCTGTAATGGGCCGTTTTTGTATCATGGCGGGCCACAGTGGTTTAGCAGGGTCGGTAACCCTTGGAGACGGTGTAATGATTGGTGGTAGTGCCTCCATAAAAGATCATACTGTTATTGAATCCGGAGCCATCGTTGGTGCCGGTTCGGGTGTAATGAGTGATGTCGCTGCCGGTAAGACCGTTCTTGGGTACCCAGCGTGTGATTCCAGGGAAATGCTAAAACAATGGGTAGCCTTACGAAAACTTGCCAAAAACTAGAATTACAAAACCATAGATCTTTTTGTGGGTAGGGGCATTTCTTCCACCACTAAGGACTTGGCTGTCTTTTTTGACGCACTTTTTAATGGGCAGATCTATAAAAACCCAGAAACCCTTACCACTATGTTAGAGAATCCAGGCTCCTTGCCCAATGGGCCAGAATCGGAAGATTATAGAATGGGACTCAGTAAGGAAGGAGTTATGGGCATTTCTGGCTATGTGCATCGTGGTTTTAGGGGGACAGTATGGATTCATATGCCCAAATCTAACTACACCATTGTAGTAAACTTTACCAACGAGCCGGAAGGGTCAGGAATCATTACAAGTACAACGGAACAATTGCAAAAAGTAGCCCTATTACACTAATATATGGTTTGGCACCGGCTGTTTGTTTTGGAATTTTTCAATCAGTATATATAAAAATAACGACTAGACAAACGGCATTTATGGTTGCCAATACATAATCCATGTTTTCTTATAAACCAGTTGATAATTTAGGTAAATTAGGGGCAGTAATCCATAAAATATAACGCCATGTCCACTTTACTTGTCCTCTTTGGAATCATTGCCTTATTTGTCTTCCTATTTATAAGTATTTTCAACAGATTTGCAAAAAACAGAAATCTGGTCCAAGATGCTTGGAGCAATATTGATGTGGCACTGAAGCGGCGTTACGACCTGATTCCCAATCTTGTTGAAACAGTAAAAGGATACGCCAAACATGAAAAATCCACATTGGAGGCCGTCATCAACGCCCGTAATGCAGCAATGGACGTTCCTTCGGGAGATATCAATGCCCAAATAAAAGCTGAAAACCAATTACAGCAGAGTTTGCGTAGCATTTTCGCATTAGGGGAAGCATATCCTGAACTTAAAGCCAATGTCAATTATTTGGACCTTCAAGAAAAGTTGAACCTCATTGAAGAAAACCTCGAAAGAAGCCGTCGTTATTACAACGGATCGGTACGGGAAAACAATACATATGGGGAAAGCATTCCTGGGGTATTGATTGCGGGGATGGCCAAGTACCAGCATTTCGACTACTTTGAAACCGAGGAGGCCACTAGAGAAAATGTAAAAGTGGATTTTTCTTAATGAAAAAGTTTCTTGTTCTTTTTACGATCTTACTGGTCATTACCCACAGCAATGCCCAAGATTTCACGGTCACCAATTATACTGTGGATATAACCATCGAGAAGGATGGTTATTTTGATGTGATTGAAAATTATGACCTCAATTTTGATATTCCAAAACACGGAATCTATAGAACAATACAAACCCAATATGACCTACTCAATTTCGAAGGCAAGAAAGAAAAGCGAAAAATAAGGATCAGCCATATTAAAGTCCCTAATTATAAATTTGATGTCCCCTTCGATTTTGTTCAAAAGCTTCAGGACAATATGGACATAAAAATAGGGGATAAGGACATCACTCTTGTGGGCCCGCAACATTATGAGATAAAATATCGGGTACACCATGCTTTTTTATTTGAGGAAAGCCAAATCCGATTTTATTGGAACATTAAACCGGATGGTTGGAACGCAGATTTTGAACAAATAAGCTTCAGGGTGCATGTGCCGGAAAATATTTCCATTAGTCAAGAAAATTGCTTTGTATATTCTGGTGATCGAGGTACCACGACTATCAGTAAGGATTTTAAGGTGTACTATACCAATGAGGGGTTCTCTGGAACCAGTAGTGACAACTTCATATCTCGTCCTGGACAAAGTGTGACAGTAATGATCAACCTGCCACCCAATTCTATTACTGAAGAAAAGCCCTTTTGGCCATTTTGGGAGCAATATGGATGGTTATTCCTTGTGGGCCTGTTGATTATGAGCTTTTATATATTATGGCAGAAATTTGGAAGGGACGACAAGGTGGTAACTACCACAAGTTATTATCCCCCAAAAGATATGGATCCTGCCATGGTTGGTTTTCTAATCAATGATAGGGAGGATACTTCAGATCTTATTTCTTTGATACCCTATTGGGGAGCAAGAGGACTGTTAAAAATGGAGGAAATTCCTAAAAAAGGTTGGTTTGGAAGTAAGGATACCAAACTAATTAGAATTGGACACCTACCGGACAATTCGCCCACCTATGAAAAAGAAATTTTTATTGGTTTATTTGGGAGTGGGGAACATATGGATACCACAGAAATACTGGTGAGTAGTCTTAAAGATACTTTCTACACCAAGATGAGCAGTGCCAGAAGTCAATTAAAACAATCGGCACAGCCCTATTATGTAGTGGAATCTAAAAAAGTACAGACCATATTATACTTTGGTTTGGTAACAATGGCCATATTCCTTACCGCAATTGCCTTATTTGTATGGGGCCCCTTGGCAGCCGTTGCCGTAGTATTGACCTGTGTTCTATTGATTATTCTAAATGGCTATATGATTAAGAAAAATGATATAGGGAATCTGGTTCTGTCTGAATTAAAAGGCTTTCGTCAATTTATAAAAGTGGCGGAGGAGAACAAACTAAAAATGTTGTTGAAGGATGATCCCAACTATTTTGAAAGTACTATGGGATATGCCTTAGCCTTTGGATTATTTGAAAAATGGGCTAAAAAATTTGATGATTTGAATATCCCTCCTCCATCTTGGTATACATCCACTTCTTCCAATGCTTTTACGATGCACAGTTTTTCCAAATCCTTTTCGAAATCGATGGCTGCTACCCAGTCTACCATGGTGAGTTCTCCCCAAAGTAGCAGTTCTTCCGGTGGAGGTTCCTCAGGCGGAGGATTTGGCGGCGGCGGCGGCGGAAGTTGGTGATTTCACTTGTACATGATCGAAGATAGGGTACCGTCAATCTCTTCCTATTTTGTCGGGCACAGCTATGAATGGCCTTCAGACAAAAGGGAAGAGACAAGTTCTTTGGTCAAAGGCCGATCGGCGGCCTTTGATTTTATCTCATCAAAACTATATCTAAAATCACACCCACTTTTATAAGCACTACAACCATAGGCAGATTTCCCTTTGATTACAGTACCTTTTTTGCATTTTGGGCAGGTCAAGGTATCAGGAACATTCTCCACTTTCCTTTTGGCTTCAAAGATCAGCTGAAAGGCATCGTTAAATCTTATAAGGCCTTCTGAAGAACCCTCGTTTTCCGAAATGTCATCCTTAAAACCTTTTAAGTTTACGGTACAGCCTTTTCGAAGTAAACGTACCCATTGCTTTTCCGATATATTTTTCCCTAAAAAGGTAAAAGGCAGCACAAAATCACATCCTTCCTTGTAGGAACTACATCCATAAGCAGCTTTTCCTTTTAAGAGCGTACCACGTTTGCACTTCGGACAGGATTCAACTGTGATTCCCGCTTTTTTGGTGACAACCTCAGTAGTCTTTGTTGTCACTGGGCCAACGGAATGGGAAATATTGGCGCGGGTGGTCTCACTACGGACTTCATAGACTAGATCATCCACCATTTTTTTCATGTTGGCAATGAACGTGCCCGCATTAAAATTACCTTTTTCTATATCCTTCAATTGCTTTTCCCATTGTCCGGTAAGTTCCGCAGATTTTAGCATGTCGTTCTGAATCGTATCGATCAATTGAATACCTGTTGGGGTAGGGAGGACTTGTTTTTTATTTCGTTTAATATATTTACGGCGAAATAAGGTCTCAATAATGTTTGCACGTGTAGATGGGCGTCCAATGCCGTTATCCTTCATCAATTCCCTCATTTCATCATCATCTACTTGTTTCCCTGCTGTTTCCATGGCCCGTAAGAGCGTAGCTTCTGTAAATTGATTGGGTGGTTTGGTCTGTTTTTCCAAAAATGAAGGTTCGTGTGGCCCTTTTTCTCCTTTGACAAAAGTTGGTAATATCCCGGCTTCCTTGGTTTTCGCCTCTGGATTTTCAAAAACAATCTTCCATCCCTTGGATAAAATCTCTTTGCCCGTAGTTTTAAAGGCAATGGAATCCACCTGCCCGATTACTGTGGTATTAGCTACCTCACAATCCTCATAAAAAACAGCTATGAACCTTTTTACAATGGCATCATAAATCTGCTGCTGGTTGTATTGAAGTTTTATTTGTACTCCGGTAGGAATAATGGCGTGGTGATCTGTAACCTTGCTGTCATTAAAGACCTTGGACGACTTCCGTATTTTTTTGCCGAGTAGGGTTTGGGTAAGTTCTGAATAATGCGTCAATTTTTGAAGGATACCGGGCACTTTGGAATAAACATCATTGGGCAAAAAAGTAGTATCTACCCTTGGATAGGTAACAACTTTCTGTTCATATAACTTCTGCACCATCTTTAAGATCTCATCGGCGGTAAATCCAAATTTGGTATTGCAATATACCTGTAGACCTGTTAGATCGAACAGTTTAGGGGCATATTCCTTGCCCTTTTTCTTACTTATGGAAACAATTTCAAAATCTTCTCCCTTTACTTTTTGGGCCATGGCTTCCCCATCCTCCATATTAAGAAATCGGCCTTCTTCATAACTAAAAAGGGTTTCCCTATACATGGTTTGTAATTCCCAATAGGGTAGGGGCTTAAAATCCTCAATTTCCTTATATCTATTGACCACCATGGCCAAGGTCGGAGTTTGTACGCGGCCAACAGAGAGCATTTGCTTGTAACCTCCGTGTTTTAAGGTGTACAAACGAGTGGCGTTCATTCCTAAAAGCCAATCCCCTATAGCTCTAGAAAAACCAGCATAATACAGGTTATCAAAGGCTTGGGAGGATTTTAGATTATTGAACCCCTCTTTAATGGCCTCAGTTGTCAGAGAAGAAATCCAAAGGCGTTTTACTTCTCCTTTATAATTGGCCTGGTGCATTACCCATCGCTGTATCAGTTCTCCTTCCTGACCCGCATCCCCGCAGTTGATGACCAACTCTGCCTGGTCAAATAATTTTTTTACAATTTTAAACTGCTTTTGAATGCCCGAATTTTCCACCACCTTGGTCTGGAATTTTTCAGGAAGCATAGGGAGGTTGTTCAGGTCCCAACTTTTCCAATGGGATTTATAATCGTTGGGTTCGAAAAGGGTGCATAAATGTCCAAAAGTGAAGGTCACGGCATATCCATTGCCTTCAAAATATCCGTCATGCTTTGTGTTTGCACCAAGAACAGCGGCAATTTCCCGAGCAACACTAGGTTTTTCTGCGATACAAACTTTCACTTATTGGAATTTAATCGAAGGTGCAAAATAAACAATTTAATGAAAATGGAGGCCAAACTGAAGGTTATAAAATCTAAATGAACCTACATCATAATTATGAAATATAAGGAACAATTAAATTTTTAATAAGAATATTCTCATTTTACTTTTATAAGTACCGCTTCTGAGCTTGAAAGATCTGAATTCAAAACAATTTTTTCAGAAGTTGTACCGTCTGAGATTTCTATGGAAACGGTATTTGGTGGAATGGTCCCTAGATTATGGGCAAATAAAAATATATCATTGGATTTGGAGGCATTCAATTGTACTTGAAATTGTTTTTTGTCCTTGGTCAAGGAGTATTTGGCTATTATGGAATCCCCGTTGAGATATACGGACACTATATCCCCATCTTGCTCCTTATTGTCCCACAGATCTATGGTAATATTCTTGCTTCGGACCACCAATTCCTGTACATATGTAATTTTCCTCCCAGCAAATTCTGTTCGTTTGACAGTTTCAGCTACTTTATTTCTGGTCTCGTTTTTTATGGAAAAAGATGGGGTCACAAACTTTGCGATTTTAAACTTGTCAGCTGGGAAAAGCTCAATGGCCATAATCTTAAAATTATCGCCAGGTTCTATGTTTTTTTCCAGTTCTATTCCGCTAACACTTTGATTGTTTTTAAAAATTCCCAATTCCTGTACCATCATATCATCCTTGACCAAGAAAAAGCGAATCGTTTTATCAGAATCTATATTGGCAGTTTCCCAGGTTATATCTACAGGATTTTTGACGGACAAGACCGTGTTTTTCGCGGGGTAGGTAATTTTAATTGATGTTTTCCACCTTCTTCGTTCATCAATCCTCAGCTGATTCAAATAATCCAAGTTCAGTTTAAAATTGGTGTAAGGGGCATATCCCGCCAAACCGGTGTTCGTCTCTCTTAAAATATCGTAAAATTCGTCCAATTGGATAAGGGCCGTTACCAGTGGAATCTTGTCAAAATAGGTACGATCCAGTTCCTCTATTTTGACCATAGCCCTTTTAGTATTGGTACTGTTGCCAGGTATTTCGGTAGTAGTAGTACTTTTATCCAACAAGGATTTGGCATGCTCCAATTTGGCAAAACCAAACCTGTTGTCCAAAAAATCAATAGCCTCTTGATAGTTGATTGAATTGGTTTTTATTAATTTTTGAGCAAGTTCAAAGGCTTTTTCATATTCCTTGAGACTTTCGGATATCGTAGCCCTGGCGAGTTTAACACTAGCTTTTTGCTCAGTATTTGCAGCATCTTTCAAAACCTCCAAGAAGCGCTCCTTTGAAATAAAATTGCCTACGTCGGCTGATCCTATCTGAAAAAAATCTGTGCCCTGACCGGGAGATTGTAAAAAGATATATTCAGCATCATTGACGCCTTCTTCTCCATACGAAGTAAAAATAGTGTTCATGGATTCGTCTTCCCATTGCTTTGCCTGTTTTTCTAGAATCTGCTTCATTAGCTGAATTGGATCATTTATGGAACGTGTCCATTCTTGGTCCATATTTTGAGCTTGGGCGTAACTTCCCGAAAGACAAAGGCAGAAAAGAAGAAATATGTATTTCATTCCCAGAATCAGATTTGTGTGGCACTTGACCAATATACAGTTTTATTACTATAGATGTTAGTTGAGCACTAAAGGACTTCATCAACATCAGATCCCAAATTCAAAAATAGCCCGTATTTTAGTATTTCCATAGTTTGACGGTACAAATTGACACCATGGTCGATTAAACAACATAAATCTGATCAATCCTGCCTTTGTGAAGCTAAATGCTGCCGGTAAATTCAATTCATAAAATAAGTGGACATAAAAAAAGTAGTGAGTTACACTTTCACTACTTTTTTTCTTTTAAGGCCTGAAATATTTTAGAATCCCAATAATTGGTTCCTATTGATCTCGAAATTTGAGTATCTAATTTTCTTTGTATTTCTGAAGATTACTAAGGGACTGGTCTTTTTATCTTCTATCCGTGATTGATTGATGAATGGTTTCATGATATATGATTTTAAGTTATCTGAATCGCCTTTTAGCGTTCCATATGTTCATTCTTGACGATTCTGTTGTTGGTCTTAACTTATGTTTATTTATAGTTTCCATTATATTGATTTTAGGTCGTTTTATATTTAATTGATTTTTAAAATTTTAATGATATCTCCTTTTTCTGTTCCATATCTTGTTGTTGGAGATTCTTTCTGTTGGTTGTGCGTAATGCTTATTTGAAGTTTCCATGCTATTGATTTTAGGTATTGTATTTTACAATAAATTTTTCGAATTTTAGTGATATCTCCTTTTACTGTTCCAAGTCTTGGTGTTGGAGATTCTTTCTGTTGGTTGGGCGTAATGCTTGTTTAACGTTTTCATGCTATGTATTTTAATTTGTTTATATAGATATTATACTCACTAGACGTGTATAATATCAATTTGTTACAGTACTATGCTATAAATAGTACTATTTTAAGCAATATTTAACATTTTAACCATTTCAGAACGATAAAAAATAGCAGACGATACTATAGGAATTTATGGGTTGGCCCTTTTTTTAATGGTTATAGTGCAATTGGGCGTAGAATGATAGAAAAGTCGATAACCTCCGTCATTTTAAAACTACATTTGTACCCTGATGGGAGAAAACCAAAGTAACGTTACCAACACCTTGACAAAAGAAGACATTGCCAATTGTATCTCTGTCTTGGAACTGCTGGTTTCTGAGACCGATCACATTTTTGATATTGAAAAAGAACAGCGCATTGCATTGATAAAAGCTGCTGGTCAGTTCTCCAGACCCAATAGGGAGGAATTTTCCAGACGTAAGAAAGATGGTAAAAAAGCGGCCAAAAGAAAACTCGAGGCCAGGGATAAAAAGGCACGCAAGGAGACGGGAATAAGGCATGCCAGGGAAGCTGCAATTTTTGTTGCCCCAAAATTGTTGCCGATGGCTCATATTTCCAAAAAGGAAACTTTGGAACTGGAAACACCCAGAAACTGCTATGTCTGCAAAACGGAGTTTACCAAATTGCACCACTTTTATGATACCATGTGTACTGATTGTGGGGATCTGAACTATGCCAAACGCTTTCAAACAGCGGACGTAAAGGGACAGGTAGCGGTCATTACCGGATCTCGATTGAAAATAGGCTACCATATAACCCTGATGCTATTAAGGGGAGGGGCTACAGTAATTGCAACTACTAGGTTTCCCGTGGACTCGGCCCTACGTTTTTCCAAGGAGGATGATTTTATGGAGTGGGGGCACCGCCTAAAAATACATGGCCTAGATTTGAGGCATATTCCCAGTGTTGAGATATTCTGCAATTTTATTTCCCAAAAATATGAGCGGTTGGACATCCTGATCAATAATGCCGCTCAAACTGTAAGACGTCCCTCCGGATTTTACCAGCACCTTATGGTCAATGAAGAGCGATCACTTAGTTCCCTACCACCCTTTGCACAAGAATTGTTGGCGGATCATCAAGGGTGTTTACAGGAATTAAAGGCATTGACCTCTTCAGTTTCTTCCAATCAGAACATGCCGGTCACTTGGCATGGACCTGAGCCGGGCATAGGCCTTCGGGCATCGGCAAAACTCTCACAGATACCCTATAGCTTTGACAACACTTTGGTGGCACAGGAAGTTTTCCCTGAAGGGAAGTTGGATGCGGATCTGCAACAAGTTGATCTGCGAAAGACCAATAGCTGGAGATTAAGGCTTGGACAAATTGAGACTACAGAAATGTTAGAGGTACAGCTTGTGAATTCGGTAGCACCCTTCGTACTTTGTAACCGACTGTCCGAACTCATGAAAAAAAAGCCAACAGGAAAGAAGCACATTATCAATGTCTCCGCCATGGAAGGCAAGTTCCACCGTTTTTTCAAAGAAGACAGACACCCGCATACAAATATGGCCAAAGCCGCCTTAAATATGCTCACCCATACCTCTTCGGGTACGTTGGCCAAAGAAGGCATCTTTATGAATGCAGTGGATACAGGTTGGGTCACGGACGAGGATCCTGCCGAATTGGCAAAAAAGAAACAAGAAGTAGATGATTTTCAACCCCCATTGGATATTGTGGACGGTGCCGCAAGGGTCCTGGATCCTTTATTTGAGGGGATCAACACTGGAAAACATTGGTGTGGGAAATTTTTAAAGGATTATAGACCTATTGACTGGTAGTATCATTTCCTAGTTATTTCACATTGTTTTTCTAAAGCTTTAAACGAATGGGACTTAAAATTAGTCCCAATGTCCCTATCACATAGATTATTTTGATACTTTTAGGTATTAAGCCTCCTAAATATCGAGTCCTATGTTATCAAATGTCTTGTTGGAACGAAAAATATATGCATCGGAAGAACACCGTATGATGCGCGATATGATCCAGGATTTTATCTCCAATGAGATTTTGGAACAAAACGATCAATGGGAAAAGGATGGGATGGTAAGTCGAGCAGTCTGGGAGCGTGCCGGTTCTTTGGGTCTTCTTTGTATCGATATGCCTTTACAATATGGGGGAAGCGGACTGGATTTTAGTTATAGTTCCCTTTTAATTGAAGAATTGGCTAAAAAAGGCATTAGCGGTCCAGGGTTCTCGCTTCATTCCGACATCATTGCACCCTATCTCTTAAATCACGGAACTGAAGCCCAAAAAGTAAAATACCTTCCGGTAATGGCAAGTGGAAAAATAATCACGGCCATAGGGATGACAGAGCCTAATTGCGGGAGCGACCTAAAAGCCATTCGGACCACTGCTATTGACAAAGGCGACCATTACCTGGTCAATGGGCAGAAAACATTTATCACCAACGGATACCTTTCTGATATGGCCATTGTAGCCGTAAAAACAAACCTAGGGACAGAAAAAGAAGGGGTTTCCCTCCTAATCATGGAAAGTGCATGGGATGGATTTGAAAAAGGGGTTCCTTTTAAAAAAATAGGGATGAAAGCCCAAGATACCTGCGAGTTGTTTTTTGATAATGTTATAGTGCCAAAAGAAAATCTCTTGGGTAGGGAGGGGGAAGGTTTCAAAATTATGATGACCGAGTTGGCTCGGGAACGTTTAACAGTTGCGGTCACTGCCATAGGCACGGCGGAAGGGGCACTATTGGATACCATAGATTATACTTCTACGAGGGTGGCTTTTAAAAAACCAATTGCCGCCTTCCAAAACACCCAATTTAAATTGGCCGAATGTGCCACGAAACTTCAAGTGCACCAAGCTTTTATAGACCGCTGCATTCAAATGGTGCCAACGCACGAACTAACAGCAGAAAGTGCCTCCATGGCCAAATATTCAGCCACAGAAATGTGCGGGGTTGTAGTGGATGAATGTTTGCAATTATTTGGCGGATATGGCTATATGTGGGATTACCCCATAGCTCGAATGTATGCAGATAATAGGGTGGCCAGGATCTATGCCGGCACCAATGAAATCATGAAGTTATTGATAGCACGCGGACTCTTCAAGGAACTATTTCTACAGTTGAAGAACGACCGGAAAAAGAATGAGGATCAAAGATTCAATGAACCCCAATAATTAATAAGCACCAATTAGTAGTGTTTATAGCACCAGATCCTCATACCCACTTTTCAAGAAGATACGGATCAACTTAAACCGCTGGATGGCTTCAAGGGAATGATTTGTCTTTGGCTACTGGAGCATTTTATCCCCCAAATTTTTTAGAACTCTTTTTAGCGGCTTTCACTGCTTTTTTCTCTTTAGGGGTTTTTGCAGCGGCAGTTTTGTCAGATTTTACTTTACCTTCTTTTTCTTTGGACATAATGATATGTATTTATAAAATTAATATTTAGGGTAGGATTGTTTCGCCCGTATATTTTGCTAAGCTTACTATTTTAAATAAAAACAGTGCTTATTGAACCATGCCGAAGAATAGCTACATAAGTAATAGAGCTTACTTAAGTAAAGAGATGTTGAAAAATTCAACTAAAGTTTCCATGGCCAACATTCTAAAATAGGAAAATGAAACATAATATAACCAACACTTTACATTTATAGAATGGTGTAATGTTCTAAACAGGGAACCAAATTATTTCATAGGATAGTATTCATGTTTAATTTTTTATAACTTACCACTTGAGAACCATCAACCTAAAATAGACCATGAATACACGATTGACCTTTACTTCATGTTGCTTGTTACTTTGTTTTTTCAATTTCAATCTTCAAGCTCAAAATGACATTCTTGATAAACTGGAAGAAATAGCCATTATCGATCAAAAGATAATGATGCCCATGCGAGATGGGGTACGCTTGGCTACTGATATATACAGACCTAAAACTACCACCCCTGTTCCAATTATCTTTTCTAGGACCCCTTACAACTTCAATTCATGGGGCGATGGTGAGGAAAAAACAAGGACTGCAGAAAGGGCTTATGAAGCAGTAAAGAGGGGGTATGCCTATGTGGTGCAGAACGAACGTGGCCGCTACTTCTCCGAAGGAGAATGGGATATTTTAGGAGTGCCCCTAACTGATGGGTATGATGCCTTTTCATGGATGAAGGACCAATCGTGGTCCAACGGAAAAGTTGGCACTTTGGGCTGCTCCTCTACAGCAGAGTGGCAAATGGCTGTTGCAGCTTTGGACCACCCCTCACATGCCGCTATGGTTCCACAAGGATACGGTGCTGGAGTAGGACGTGTTGGGAACTATCAAGAACAGGGAAATTGGTATAGGGGAGGAGTAGAGCAGCTTTTATTCTTTTCTTGGCTTTATGGTGTAGAGCACGATAAATTCAAGCCAAGAATACCTACTGAGGCCACTCAAGAAGATTTAATACGTATTTCTAGATTTTATGACCTGGCACCAGAAAACCCATCTATTGATATGGCCGAAGCGTTAAAACACCTTCCAATCCAAGATATTTTAAAGAATATGAATGGTAAAAAAGAGGTGTTCGATAAAATGGTGCGACGCACCCCTAACCACAAAGATTGGTATACGGGAGGCCTCTATCATGACAACATGGATTTTGGAGTTCCCAGTTTTTGGTTCGCCTCTTGGTATGACGTCTCCATAAGCCCAAATTTGGCCCTTTTCAATCATGTAAGAAAAAACGCCAAGGACCAAGAAATAAGGGATAACCAATACTTGGTCATAGCACCCACTTTACACTGTGCCTATACTAGGGCCACAGAAAATACGATTATAGGAGAACGCAGTGTTGGCGATGCCCGATTGGATTATGAAAAGCAAATTTATGCTTGGTTCGATCTTTGGCTAAAAGGGGAACAAAATAATTTTAAAGAAAATACACCAAGGGTACAATACTACACCATGGGAAGTAATACATGGCAATCGGCAAATGAATGGCCACCCGTTAGCACAAATCTTGAAACGTACTACCTCAATAGTAAAGGAAGTGCCAATAGTTTATATGGAGATGGCAAACTGACAACCACCAAACCAAAACAGGACATGCCGGATTCCTTTACTTATGACCCTATGAATCCTGTTAAATCATATGGAGGCAATGTATGTTGTACTGGAAATGCAGTGCAAGGTGGAGCCTTTGATCAACAACAGATGGAAACTAGAAACGATATTTTGGTGTATACCACGGATATCCTTCCGGAAGGGGTAGAAGTATCTGGCTTTATTGAATCTACCTTATTTGTGTCCTCTGATGCCAAGGATACCGATTTTACCATAAAAATATTGGATGTATATCCAGACGGCACCGCTTATAACTTGGATGAGACCATTCAAAGGGTAAGATATAGGGAAGGCTATGATAAGGAAGTATTTATGCAAAAAGGCAAGGTGTACAAGGTAGACTTAACACCTATGTCTACCAGTAATTACTTCAAAAAGGGCCATAGGATCAGAATAGAGATATCAAGTAGTAATTTCCCAAGATTTGCCCGTAATTTAAATACGGGGGGAGCCAATTATGACGAATCCATTAGTGTTGTTGCCCATAATAAGGTGCATCATTCGGAAACATATCTTTCACAAATCAGGCTGCCTATCAAACGAAAATAATTGGATGGATAAAAACTTCGGTTGATTTATCACATATTTCAAACAATTACAATCAAAAAAACTCATTTAAAACGTTTAAATGCCATCTAGTTTTATACAGGATCTAGGATTGATCTCCATCCTCCTTTTAATTGGTTTTATCCTAAGAAATAGAATTACCATTTTGCAAAGACTGTTTATCCCTGTGAGTATTATTACAGGCTTATTGGGACTACTTTTGGGCACTAATGGATTACAATTCCTGCCGTTTTCGGATGAAATAGGTTCGTATCCCGGCATCATGATTGCTTTTTTATTTGGCTCTTTGCCCTTCACATTCGACATTAAAAAAGATAAATCCAGGGCGTTTAAAAGAAACACGGTGCAGATTGGGGGCGCGTCCATCATCATCCTCCTGTTGCAATGGGGTATTGGGCTCTTGTTTGGGCTAACTTTTTTAAGTTGGCTGTATCCTGGAATCCATAGCAGTTTTGGTGCCATCTTGGCTACAGGTTTTTTTGGGGGCCACGGAACCGCAGCCGCCATCGGGGAATCTTTTGCATCCAATTTACAATGGGAAGAAGCACAATCCTTGGCGATGACCAGTGCCACCGTAGGGATATTTTCAGCCACTATGGGCGGAGTAATCATGGTACAATGGGGCATAAAAAAGAAAAAAACCTCCTTTATCAAAGATTTTAACGAGCTCCCCAATAGCTATAAAACCGGATTGATAGAGCAAAAGGACCAAAAGTCCATAGGTAAGGCTACATTTTCCAACATAGCCATAGATCCTTTGTTAATGCACCTTATGTTGGTAGTATTTGTTGGGTTTGCCGGAATTTTTCTCACCAACATCACAAAACCTTTTTTAAGCGGCTATACCATTGCCTCGTTTTCGTTTGCCTTTATCGTAGGATTGCTGTTAAAGGCATTGTTGTCGAAATTAAAGTTAATGCAATTCTTTGATCCGAAACTGATGAGTAGAATTTGTGGGTTATTTGCAGATCTCATTGTCGTATTTGGGATCGCTTCCATAAAAACTGCCGTGGTAGTTAAATTTGCTGGGCCCTTACTACTCATTTTTGTTTTGGGCATAGTCCTCGCCATTTTCTTGTTTCGATTTATGGGACCAAAATTGTTCAGCACGTTCTGGTTTGAAAAATCAATTTTTTTATGGGGCATGTCCTTGGGGGTTACTGCCATTGGTATCGCTTTATTGCGGATGGTAGATCCTGAAGCGAAATCTGAAACATTACCGGTTTTTGCCCTAGGGTATATAGGCGTAACCCCTTTTGAGGTGCTCTGTCTCGTATTTTTTCCAATTTTGGCAAGCCAGGGTTTTCAATGGCATTTTACCCTTGGTTGTTTGCTTGCAGCAATAATCCTTTATATCTTGATTAAGAAATTCAACAGGGCATATAAGGTCTCTTAACTTTCAAAACATGTAGAACCTATGAACCATGCCAATTTAGCATCAGACTGGTACCTTATCAACAATGTGGAGGAATTGGATTCCCCGTCCATTGCCCTATACAAGGAGCATTTACTGTTCAATATTCAAAAGATGAAGGCCATGGTGGGCAATGATGTTTCTAGGTTGATGCCCCATGTTAAAACAAACAAAATGCCCAAGGTCATAGCCCAAATGATATCCGCTGGCATTACGAGGTTTAAGTCCTCAACAATTGCGGAAGCTGAAATTGCGGCAGAGGAAGGGGCAACGGCTATTTTATTGGCCCATCAATTGGTGGGACCCAAAATTGTGCGATTCGCTACGTTAATACAACATTATCCTAATACGGTATTCTCAACCATAATAGATAATGTGGCTTCTGCACAACTGTTAAATGAAGTGGCTAAGAATAATAATTTGCAAATCGAAATTTTCATAGATATCAATAACGGCATGGATCGTTCCGGGATGGAAATGGGAAGTGGATTAGATCAACTTATCTTAGAAGTAAAGAAACTTAAAAGTCTTTATTTTAGAGGGTTGCACGTATATGACGGACATATAAGGAACAGCGACTTTCAAAAAAGAATGGAGGAGATAGAGCATGGCCTTACACAGATCAATACCCTGTACAGCCAATTAAAAGAGGAAGACCCCAACTTTCTGCTCATTTGTGGTGGTACGCCGTCCTTTACGGCACATTTATTGAATAAAAGCCGGATTTGTAGCCCCGGCACCTGTTTGCTTTGGGATTGGGGCTATGGCGACAAAATGGGGGAACAAGAATTTAAATATGCTGCCCTTTTGGTCACGCGCGTCATTTCCAAACCAAAAAAAGGGGTCATAACATTGGATCTAGGACATAAAGGGGTGGCCGCGGAAAATCCAATTCAAAATCGAGTGAAGTTTCTGAATCTTTCGGATTATGAGCTACTTTCCCAAAGCGAAGAACACGGAGTCCTTAGGGTCAAGGATTGGGATGGGATAGAGGTTGGCGATGTCTTCTATGGCGTACCCTATCATATTTGCCCCACCATTAACCTATATGACGAGGTTGCGGTCATCGAAAATGGTTACAAAGTGGACACATGGCACATAACCGCCCGCAAAAGAAAAATCAACATTTAATTAAGCGATAATTTATAATTCCATGAAAAAACTACTATTTCTTTTCTCCATAATTTTGACAATAGTTGCCTGTAATTCCCAAACAACAGTCCCTCTTTTTAATGGTCAAAACTTGGAGGGCTGGCAAGTAGATGTACCTGAAATGGATACCGTTCCCAATACAATAAATCCCTTCATCATTCGCGATGGGAATTTGGTGAGTCTTGGAACACCAAGAGGTCATCTTATCACGGATGCGGAATATAAAGATTATCGCTTGGATATTGAATACCGCTTTACGGGAGAGCCTGGAAATTGTGGGATATTGGTGCATGCGTCCACACCAAGGGCCCTGTACCAAATGTTCCCAAAATCCATAGAGGTACAAATGGAACATGGAAATGCAGGTGACTTCTGGGTCATTATGGAAGATATTACTGCGGACAACATGGTAGAGCGAAGAGGTCCAAAAGAATCTTGGGGAATTACAGAGGGGACCAACAGGCACATTCAAAATTTGACCAACGGCTTGGAAAAACCTTTGGGCGAATGGAATACCATGGTGATCGAATGTCTTAAAAATGAAATCAAAGTTTGGGTCAATGGTACATTGGCAAACTATGGGTACAATGCAACGGTGAGCAATGGACAGATTGCCTTGCAGGCCGAGGGATCTGAAGTTGAATTCGGGAAATTGGAGATTACCCCCATTACAGAACTTAGTGCGTTCAAGGACTAGGCGTTTGACTTGGATTCGTCCTTGTTTTTGTCTATTTTAAGGTAATGAATAAATAAAATTTATGAGTAGAGCCTTTGTTAAGGAAGATGACCAAGAAGAAATACCTAAAATTTCTCCGAGAGCACACTTGCCTATCGGGGAAACCAATTATGTAACCCCTATGGGATTACAAATTCTATTGGATGAAAAAGAAATGCTTTTAGAAGAACGCGGAAAATTGGACATTGAAGATGCCAATGAAAGACGAATTGCGTTATTGGTTCTGAATGGAAAACTCCATTTATTAAATGACAGAATACATAGTGCCAGACCTATTGACCTTGAAAGTCAAAAGAAAGAGAGCGTGCGATTTGGTGCCAAGTTGCAATTGAAAATCAATGGAACCGGAAAATTACAGACCCTTCAGATTGTGGGAGTGGATGAAGCTGATATCTCCAAGGGTAAAATTGCATTTACCGCACCCTTGGCCAAAATCCTGAACCATAAAACAGTAGGGGAGAAGGCAACCTTAATATTGAAAAATGGGAATAGGGTCTTTGAAATCCTAAAAATTGAATACCCCTAATATCTAGGGTTCCGTACAAACCGTATATTCAAATCATATGGTGAGGTCCTATCGGATCATCAAATAAAAAAACTTACGGAACTAGATGCGTATATGCCTTACAACTCCACCTTTTTCTCTTTAATAAATACCACCAAATTATCCTTTGATTTTATGAGTAAGAATTTTGAAGCATGTATTGGGATAAAGCCACAGGAAATGAAGTAGAAAGGGATGACCTATTTTTTTTTGGAGTCTTATCCATCCAGAAGATCTAAAAAGTTATTTGGAAGCCTTACAGGACATAATGGCATTCACATTGAAAAAGATTCCTTTGGAAGAACGAAAATATATGTGTTATACCTATAATTACCATGTAAAAAATGGATCGGTGCCTATGTCCAACTAATTCAAAATTCAACACCTCTTCATTTTGATGAAGAAGGAAAACCTGTCATTGTTATGGCGCACTATACCGTTTTAGAACCTGGGATAGAATTGGCAATTTCAGCTACGGCAAAATACATGAAGGACGATAATCAATTTGAAACCGTGTTTTCTAAAAACTATGGTAAAAAATAGCTCTAAAATTCACCAATAAAACCTCACTTATTAGTTTATTAAAAGGCACTTTACTTCTCTAAAGCACTACATTGACTTTAAAGAGATATACTGGTCTCTTTAACATCACCAGGGGCAAGATCTTTCAACGTAGTGGTGCCTATTCTAACCCGTACCAATCTCAAGGTAGGAAACCCTACAGCCGCAGTCATTTTACGCACTTGTCTAAACTTTCCCTCGGTCAATACAATGCTGATCCAAGAAGTGGCCCTATGCCTTCCTATCCGCAGACTCTGATCTGGTTCGGAAAGTGGGTGAGGAGCCTTAATTTTTAATGCCCCACATGGTTTGGTCACATATCTTTTACCCGCAAAGCCTATTTCTACGCCAATTTGTAAATTTCTAACAGCCTCATCGGTAATCTCCCCATCCAATTGGGCGTAATATTCCTTTTCTACCCCAGATCGATTAATGGCATCACTCAATTTCCCATCTGTAGTCATGAACAGTAGCCCTTCAGATTTTTCATCCAAACGGCCAATGGGCATAATCCCATCTGGAAATTCAAAGAGTTCGCCTAAAAATTGTTTACTCCGAGCTTCCTTGGGATCATTGGATCCCATCTGGCTGAGCATACCAAAAGGTTTGTAGATCTTAAAGTGTAGGTGATTGGTTTCAAGCATGGAGAATACGCTAGTCTTGCAATTTAATTATTTGTCAAAGATGCATTTTTATACATTTTCTACCCTAAAATTCAGAAAAATTTTATTCCTGTTGTATATATTCCTTGGCTATGGCTGCAGCCAATCTAACATTGTTATAGACCAACTCAATATTGGCCTCTAGGCTGGAGCCGCTAGTTAATTCCTTAACCCTGCCCAAAAGAAAGGGGGTGCTTTCTTTTCCTTTTATGCCTAATTTTTGCTCTGCCAGAAGTGCCTGTTCAATGGCCCTGTGCATTACCTCAAATGCCAGTTCCTTCTCCTTCGGAATGGGATTTGCTATCAACACGCCACCATGTAAGGAAAGACCCCACTTTATTTTTAACATTTTAGCGACCTCCATGGGGCTGTCCATCCGGTAATTCACCTTAAAACCGCTCTTTTGGGTGTAGAAGGCGGGTAATTCAGAAGTTTTATAACCAATAACGGGTACCCCATAAGTTTCCAGATACTCTAACGTTAAGCCTATATCAAGAACCGATTTGATTCCTGCACAGACCACGGCAACATTGGTATGTGCCAACTCTTGTAAATCTGCTGAAATATCAAAGCTTTCTGCAGCCCCTCGGTGTACCCCGCCAATACCTCCAGTTGCCATAATTTTTATTCCAGCCAAATGGGCGGCTATCATAGTGGATGCCACGGTGGTAGCCCCATCTATATTCTTTGACAAAAGGTATGGAAGGTCTCTACGACTAGCTTTTTCAACTTTTGGTCCCGACTTGGCTAGGTATTTAAGTTCCTTTTCTGTCAACCCCACTTTTATCTTTCCATTCATTAGGGCCGTTGTGGCGGGTACAACCCCATTTTCTCTTAGGATTTGTTCAACCTGTAATGCGGTTTCCAAATTTTGAGGATAGGGCATTCCGTGGGAGATTATCGTGGATTCCAATGCCACAATGGGCAGCCCTTTATATAATGCATTTTTTACTTCTGAATGAATGTCCAATAAGGTCGCGATCATTGCATGGTCTTTAAAACCATTTGTTCACATATTTCAGGATGAACGGCATTTTTATGCTGAATAGTGATTTGGGCACATCCAGTGGCAAAGTTCACCATGTCGTATAGATCCAATCCCTTGGTTTCTCCATAGATGAGTCCGGCCATAAAAGCATCGCCAGCACCGATGGTATTGACAGGAATAAGGATATTGTTTTTGTTGATAAAGATTTCATTTTCGTCCCCATAGGCCACTCCATCCTTCCCCAGGGTAATGAATACTTTTTTTACGCCCATCCCCAAAAAGTGTTCAATCATCTTTTCGAAATCACTTTCATATTGTACGGTCATGTTGCTCAACAATTCCGCTTCCTTTGCATTGCACTTTAATATGTGTAATCTATCAATGATGGATAATCCTTTCAAGGCTTTTTTTGCAGATACGGCCTCTAAGGCAAATTTGGTGTTGGGAAGTTTTTCTGTGACCAGCTCCAAAATGGAAACTGGTAGATTGGTTTCCAAAACACAATATTCATTTTTGCCGATAACATCCAATTTATCCAAGATAAAGCTATCGGGAATATCATCGTAAATATCCATGGCCGAAAGGGCCAAGGCCAGATCGTGGTAATGGTCCATAATGGCCACATAAAGGGAGGTCCTACTATTTTTTACGGTCAGACTGTGTTCAATGGAAATACCGAACTCTTTACAGGATTTTTTTAAGGTTTTGGAGAACTCATCATCAGCAAAAACACTTAAAAAGTCAACATCAAATTTCAGATGTTTTAAATTTTCGGCAATATTTCGACCGACCCCTCCAAGAATAGTATCAATCGAACCAATATTGGAATCCTGAAAAATCAATTTTTCTGTGGCTACACCTATTAAATCTATGTTGGAGCCACCAATCACCGTTACTTTGGGAATATTGGACATCTTTCTGATAATTAGATTAATACCTTCTTAAATTTACGTAATTTTAAGGGAACTAGATAGATTTCTATGGAGAAATTTAAATCAATTTTTAAGGACATAAAGCCAATTATAGGCATGATCCATCTTAAGGCCTTGCCAGGGACTCCAAAGAATACCTTGAATGCTTCCGATATTATAAATGCAGCCTTGCAAGAAGCGGAGATTTACAAAAAAGCAGGGATAGATGCCATCATGATAGAAAACATGCACGATGTTCCCTATCTAAAGGGCAGTGTAGACCATGAAATAAGCTCCATAATGACCTTAATAGGGTATCTTATAAAACAAAGAACAAAACTCCCTGTGGGCATCCAAATATTGGCGGGGGCCAATAGGGAAGCTCTAGCCGCAGCCAAAGCGGCAGATCTAGATTTCATCCGGGCCGAAGGTTTTGTGTTTGCCCACGTGGCCGACGAAGGCATCATGGAGGCCCAAGCAGGAGAATTGCTGCGCTATCGGAAAAAAATAGGCGCTGATGGAATCGCCCTATTTACTGATATAAAAAAGAAACATAGCTCCCATGCCATCACCAAAGATGTCTCCCTGTTGGACACGGCCAAAGCTGCACAATTTTTCTTAAGCGATGGGATCATCGTTACGGGCGACCATACCGGGGTTGCGGCTTCCGTTGAAGAATTAAAAACTTTGAATGGTCTTGCCATTCCCGTCCTTATAGGCTCTGGGATCACTATAGATAATATCTCCGATTATTGGCCCCTCTGCAATGGCATGATCGTTGGTTCCTATTTCAAAAAGGAAGGATATTGGGGAAATGAACTGAATAATAACCGCGTGTCAGAATTTATGAAGCTTATACGGAAATTATAATCTTTTGTAAAACGTACCCTTAAACTTTATAAAAACTTTAAAACACAAATTCCAAAAATGTATATAACTTCATAAGTGCACATTAAATTAGGAAATTATGAAACTGATTATCAATATTTTAACCTTATTGATGTTGGCCATATTGATCGGTTGCGGTACGTCCTCCAAAACGGTCTCATCCGCGGCACAAATACAACAATTGGAGGATCTGGTAGCATCCAAATCATTCCAGATCCAATCCGATTGGGCCATGCCCTTAATGACCAATAGCTTGAACAGTATCTCTAACGCCGGACTTTTACCGGCAGGTAGTTCGGGGAGTCAGATCAGCCTTATCGGAAATTCAAACTTTTTAATGCTTGAGGGCGATACCATATCAGCCTATTTACCCTATTTTGGAGAGCGACAGATGGGTGGTGGGTATTCCACTACCGACAATGCCATCCAATTCAAGGGCATTCCAGAAAAGTATGAAGTAACAAAGAATGAAAAGACACAAAGCAAGGAAATTAGCTTTAACATAGATAATAGAACGGAATCCTTTAGAGTTTTCATCACCCTGTCTCCAAATTTTTCCAGCACCATTAATGTGAACAGTAGCCATCGATTTTCTATTCGGTATAAGGGAGAGGTAGTACCAAGCCCAAACAAAAATCAATAGAAGTCAATTTCCCATTAGATCACAGGCAATAGCCTATTGAATGTTCAAGTGCGTTTTGGGAAAATGAGTAATCATAAAGGGCCATTTCCATAAAATCTCAACTAGATAAAAACATTTGAATTAATTTAACTATATTCATATGTCGTAAACAGTTATTTCATAAGCGTCCCTCTTCGGCATAATTGTTTGTAAATTAAGCGCATCAAATCTTCCCCCTAAGTTGCGGACTTATTTTACATGTTATCTAGCTAACATTAAAACCAACTATATGAAAACATCAATTTCGCTTTTTATTGTTATGGCCACTATCTCCTGCTCACTAAATGCACAAGTAACACATACCATAACCTTAAACGTAAACACAACAATATTAAATACAGGAGATCAAAATGGTGCCTTTTCTTTTTCCGTAAGTGCAGGTACCGTGTCCGAAAACATCAATGACAAAAAAAACTTTACCATATTCGTTAATGAAGGAGATACTGTAGAATGGGAAGGGGTATCTTCCTCAGGAGCCTTGGTACAAATAGATGAGATCAGCTACGTAAATGAAGTAAACAGCTCCGATATATTTAGAAGGCCTCAAATGCCAGGTAGACTTTCCAATGGAAAGAAAAAGGTGAAGGTAAAAGTGGAAAAGGAGAAAAAGGGAAAATCCTATACCTATAATATCGCCTTTTCCATTGGAACAAGTTCTTTTAATATAGATCCAAAGATAAGGGTTGAAGAATAGTAGTAGAATTTGATTGATTGGAGTTCAAAATCAATGAAAAAGAACAGCCACCTAATAAAGCATTTTAGAAAGAAAGCCTATTTTTTAATGGGCCTTCTTTTAATGTTCTGTATGGTGAATTACGGTCAAAATCAAAAATTGGCAGATAGTCTTGAACAGGTTTATTCAAGTGGCGACTATAAAAAAGAAGATCTTCTATCGATACTTCGTGGACTGGCTCATAACAATCAAAATCCGGATAAGTCCATACAATACAGTGAAATACTATTACAAAAGGCCAAACAGCTAGATTCTGTCAACTCTGTCATCTCAGCATATCGTATCAAAGGAAGTGCCCTAAGACTAAAGGGAGATCTCTCTAAAGCCTTGGAAAGCTTTCTACTTGGAGCTAAAATAGCCCTTGACGAAAAGAATAGCCGAGAGTTAGGGAAATTATATATTACCATTGCTGATGTGTATTCTGTAATGGAGAATAAAAAGAATACCATTCTTTACTATAAAAAGGCCATTGCCCTTCTTAAGGAAGAAAAAGATTCCCTTAATTACGCCTTTGCACTAGAAAATTTGGGCGATGAATATAATTTGAATTTAAGAAAACCGGATACTGCCTTGATATTGTTCAAAGAGTCTGGGAAAATATTTAAGTCTAGAAATCATAAATCCGGTATGGCCTTCAATCTAGGTAATGTTGGGCTTGCCTATGCCCTAAAGGGCGAAAACAGCAAGGCGGAAGAAAATATTAGCAAGGCCATTCTACTGTTAAACGAGTTGGGGGATTATTATCCCATATGCGTATATCTGACCTATATGTCCGATATATATGCCGATAAAGGAAATTTAAAAGCTGCCTTTACCTTTGCACAAAGAAGTTTGGAATTGGCAAAACAGTATGGGTTAAAATCTCAAATTAGTGACGCCAATTTGAAACTCTCTGAGCTCTATCAAAAAATAGGGGATATTGATAAATCTTTTCGTTATTACAAGGACTATATTATCTATAAGGACAGTGTTGAAAATATTTCCAGTGTACAACAGATGGCTAATTTTAGGACCGATTTTGAGATTTCCCGTAAACAGATAGAAGTAGACCTACTCAACCAACAAAAGGACAATCAGCAAATTATCGTAATTGTAACGGCCATTTCCCTTTTTTTGATCGTCTTACTAACCTTGGGCCTTTACAGAAGAAACCGATTTATAAAAAGGACCAATGGTATCATTCAAAAAGAAAGGGATAGATCGGAAAACTTACTTTTAAATATTTTACCCGAAGAAACCGCAATGGAACTAAAGGAATTTGGAAGGGTAAAAGCTAAGAAGTTTGAATCTGTGACTGTTTTGTTTACAGATTTCGAAGGATTTACGCGCTATTCCGAAGGTTTATCACCAGAAGAATTGGTGGCAAGCGTGGACTTCTACTATTCAAAATTTGATGAAATTATGGAAAAGTACGGTCTTGAAAAAATTAAAACCGTGGGTGACGCTTATATGTGTGCAGGGGGACTCCCATTCCCAACAGAAAACCATGCCCATAAAATGCTGTTGGCAGCATTTGAAATCAAGGAGTTTGTAGCCGCTTCCAAAATTGAGGAAACAAACAATGGTACCCGATTCAATATTAGGATAGGGATCAATACCGGACCCGTAGTGGCCGGGGTGGTAGGCACCAAAAAGTTTGCCTATGATATTTGGGGAGATACGGTCAATGTGGCCTCAAGGATGGAATCCTTGTCAGAACCGGGAAAAATCAATATTTCAGAAAATACCTACGGATTGGTCAAAGATGCATTCGAGTGTGTACACAGAGGAGAAATTTTTGTACGAAATAAGGGAATGATGAAAATGTATTTTGTGAATGAAACTAGCCAAAATCCCATCTAGGCGCTTAGTGGCCTTCGACCTTGCCGACCAATTGAACAACTATATCTAGAATTAAATAAAATATTATAGCTGCCCCTATATTCTCATTGCGTTTGAGCACAGTCATGAACAAAGTCTTTAAATCATGACGGACAAGTACTGTTTTATTCCTTAATTTTAGACCACTCTACGACCAATTCCATAATGAAATCACTACATACCATCAACCGAAGAAGCTTTATAAAACAATCTAGTTTGCTATCTGCAGCGGCCATGATGCCCCTTTCTGGGTTTTCCATGCTCCCAAAAAGAACTTATAAACTGGGCCTTCAGCTCTTTACCATCCGGGATGCTATGAAAAAGGACCCTATAGGCAGTTTAAAAATGGTAGCCAGCTTGGGTTATGAGGATCTGGAGCTCTATGGATATGATGTTGACAAGGGGTCGTATTACGGCTATAAAGCGTCTGATTTTAAACAAATATTGGATGATCTACAGCTAACGGCTTCAAGCGGACATTACGGTTTTTCGGACTATTTTGAACAACCAATGGACCAACTCAAAAGGTATACGGACCAATGTATTGAGGGGGCATTGACCTTGAATAAAAGTTATATTACCTGGCCATGGTTGCATCCTGACTATCGTACCCTGGATAATTTCAAAATACTTTCTGAAAAACTGAATAGGATAGGGGAGCAGGTTAACAATGCTGGTCTGGGGTTTGCCTACCACAATCATGATTTTGAATTTACAGATCACGGTGGAGAAACAGGGTATGACATTATTCTGCGGGAAACGGATCCAACATTGGTGAAATTGCAGATGGACCTTTATTGGGTGATGCACTCCTCAAAATTGAGTCCGGCGGAATTGGTCGCAAAGCAACCAGGGCGCTATGTGATGTGGCATATAAAGGATATGGATAAGGTCACAAGGGACTATACCGAATTGGGCAATGGTTCTATAGACTATATCCAACTCCTATCCACTATTCCTACGGACGGTTTGGAATACTATTATTTGGAACAAGGGGGTAATTTTACCGAGAATTCCATGCAAAGTATTGCAGACAGTGCGGCTTACTTTAAGAAAAATCTTCAGATATATTTGTAACGCCTTGCTGTATGTTTTATGCCTGCTAAAACATATTTGCAACCGCTGATCAGATCTAATAGCTTTGCAAATATAATTTTTATGCAATTTTAATACTTGGTTTTTGCTGCTGTTCATCGTCCTCTCGACTCCGATCGAGGTGACAATGTAGGTTTTCGAATGGTTTTTGACCTAATAGCCTTATATAATTATAGGGCGTATTATGAAAAAATAAAAAGAATATTTAAACCTACTTTTTACTTGCCATCGGTTAGTGTCCGGCAGTGAACAATGGCCCAGGGATGTTGTTAGTGGAGGGCAAGAGGATTCGATATGGTAAGTAGTAAATGTATTTATAGTTTAAGGACCTTTCTATTTATATAAATGTTAGACGAGTAACTTTAAAACAGCATTTAATTTTGATGGGTCCCATGGTTTGATTAAATAATCCAGAACATACGGATTTTTCTTTGCAGCTTCTATATCCACCATGTTATGGGAAGAACTAAGCATAACTATGTTGCAGTTGGCTTTTTGAAGGTCCGAAAATTTTGAGAATTCAATTAAAAATTCAAACCCGTCCATTTGAGGCATTTTAATATCCAAAAAAATAAGCTCTGGAAATCCGTCTTTTTTGTTCGCTAAATAATCCAGGGCTTCAATTGGGGAAAGCCTCACCGAAATGGTTTCTGCTATATTTTCTTTGGCAACAATTTTTTTATTGATAAAGTTGTCAATATAATTATCATCAATTAATAATATTTCATTCACTGTCATGGAAAAACAGAATATTAATTAGTGTTGGGTATTGAAATGCTAAATTTGGAGCCTTTGTTAATTTCCGATTCAATTTCTATGGCACCCTTTAGTCTGTCCAGTGTTTCCTTTACAATATACAATCCCAAACCCGAACCTGTGGATAATTTTGTAGCCCGATAAAACATCTCGAATATTTTATCAATATGCGCTTTTCCAATACCAACACCATTATCTTCTATGATGATGTTGGCATTTTTTGCATCTGCGGTGACAGTAATATTTACAAAGTGTGCCATTTTGTTTTTATCATAATATTTTATGGCATTGGATACCAAGTTGGACAAGATAATCTCAAGCCGTTTTTTATCTGAAAAAAAATCTGCGTCTTGTGTGATATTGATGGTTGATTTAGGGTTATATTTTATATTCATGTATTTTAAACTTTCCCATATGGACCCAATCAACTCCTCAAAATTAATTTTTTCTATTGTTACCTTAGCTCTTGAATTTACTGAATAATCAAAAATACTTCCTATAAACACATCCATTTTATCAATTGTGGTGGACATCAGGGACAAGGGTTCCTTTAATTCTTCCTGTTCGGTATTTAAGGTCATTTCAATAATTTGGATCAACCCCCTTAGGGAGGTCAAAGGGGCTCTTAAATCATGGGATGCACTGTATACAAAACGATCCAATTCTATATTTGCCTTTTGTAACTCTTCATTTTTTTGTAAAAGTTTTTCATTGATCAATTTATCCTTTGTAAAATCTTGAATGGTACCCTTTAACTTTAAATCCTTCCCATTTTCGTCCTTTACAACTTCTCCAATTTCATGTATATATTTAAGGGTAGAATCATTGGCTTTGATATAGTAACCAATTGCATATCTTTCTTCATTTTTTATGGAATTAACCACAAGCTCCTTAAAATAGTCGTAATCCTCAGGTAGGCATTTGGATCTGTATAGTTCAAATAGATCTTTAGAAGAATCTTTGTCCAATTCTAAAATATTGTACATCTCATCGGAAAAATATACCTCCTTGGTTTTTGGGTTGAATTCCCAACTCCCTATTTTAGCCATCCGTTGCGCTTCTTTTAATTCCGCATTGGAATTCTTTAGTTGCTCTTCAGTAATTTTAAGTTGGGTTACATTGGTGTGCGAAATCACCAATTTATCCGACGCTGTTCCAAATGGCTCTATATGAAGTGTAAACCAACGTTTTTCTGTAGAAGAATGACAAGGGTACTCCATTTTAAAACTGGGTTGTTTATTATTGAGAACAGACAAAAGACCATTCAAAACATTTTGCGACAAGGTATCTCCCCTAGAAATCGCATTCTCACATTCATTTATATAATTGCTTCCAACAGAAGTACGCGCCAAATTAGGCTCCCCATTATCAAGAGAAAAATCATTCCAAGCTTTATTTACAGCTAAAATTTTACCTGTTTTATCTATTACTGCAATATGGGCACTCAAAGATGATAATATGCCCTTGTTAAAGGCCTCACTTTCCATCAAGGCTTCTTGCACTTTTGTTTGTTCCGTAATATCTGTAAAGTATATTGTTAGACCTTCTGCGGTAGGGTAAATTCTATTTTCGAACCATTTATCATACGGTTCGTAATATTCTTTGAAATATTGGGTTTGTTGTGTATTTACGGCTTTGTAATATGCGTCATAAAACGGGAGTCCTATTCCTTCAGGAAATTCCGTCCATATGTGATTCCCTATTAAGCTACTTGGTTTTCTATTTAAAAATTCACCTGCCTTTTTATTCACATAGGTATAGCGCCAATTTTTATCTAAAGAAACTACCCCATCAGAAATTTTTATTAATGTGGTTTCAAATCGTTCATTCAACTTTTTTTCGGTACTCTCTTTATCAATTTTAAGATCCAAATATTTTTTTCGATACGTAAATATTGAGAAAATACCCCGTTTTTGGTCGACAATAAAAGAAGTGGATTTCAGCACCTTATCAATATAGGTCAGGTAGACATAAAGTATGATGGAATATATTACTGCTGAAAGGGTTTTTCCTATAAAATGTCCGATTAATGAAACCTTAAAATAGGGGGTGCCATAAAAAAGGGCGACATTAAAAGCTAAAGAATCAAAGATCAAAATTGACCAGATAGACAAAAATATAGTTAAAAAGAAAAATGGTCTTTTAAACTTTGAAATTAAAAATTGATAGACCGTTACCAGTAGAAAGAAATCTAATAATAATATAAAGGTGCCAATTATAAAATATTTGTAATCTATGCTGAATACGGGGGTGTTACTTAAATCAATACCATCGTATTGTAACCTTATAAAATAATCCTGGGTAGCCGTAATTTCAAACAAGCCCGTTAAAAATAAATTTGAAATTAGAATACCAATGATTAGGGTTCTAGCACTGAGCACACCCTCATAAATATAGATCAATAATACAGCAAACAAAAGTGCACTGAACAAAACAATGGATCCAGGATAAATGGGATATTCTCCTAAAAAATTAAAACTGACTGAATTTTCCAAGTTGACTTGAAAATATTGGAGGCAACCAAGAAGAATATAAAGTGGAGCCAATCCCAATTTATCCCTGAGATTAAATAAGATAAGAATGCATGAGGAAACTAGGAATAATTCTATGAGAATAGAAGCAATAACAAACATGAAATCCCTTTTAGCAACAATTTAAGAATTTATTCAATTCAAAAAAGGATTTTGTCCCAAATTGTAGAAAATAATAACAATAGAATTAATTATAACCATAAAACGCTAAAAATTAAATTACTAAAATTTTGATCCGTGCAACGGATTAAAAGACCAAAAATCAATAAATAGTCGACTATGAAATTAATTTTGACCTGTTTTCTAAAGAACTTACTTACAAAGGTGGGCGACATTAAAAATGTATCCGCAAGCTGCTCCACCCTTAAATAAGATGGTTTGTCTATCTGTGCCATTTATCAAAGTCAACTTCTTTGCAATTCTTTCAACTGCACTATTTTGGGGCACCTCCTAAAAATCACCCTTTTTGATGTTTCTAATGATTATTTCCATGTCACTTCCCACTAAGCTTTTAATACAACCAATTAAAGTAGTTGTCAGTTAGAGCGTAGTCTAAAACAAGGGCCAATTGCTCTCATAAAAGAGACGTCCGTTCCTGTGCAGTAGAGAACAATGAGGAGTTACATTCATAGCAGGAGCTATGAGGTAAGGCTCAGTCTAGAACTAAGGGCAGTTGCTTTCTTTTGATACATTGTGCGTTTAAGCGCAATATTCCTACAAAAACGTTTAAAATGTCGGGGGGATAACATGCATCTTTTTCTTGCCTATACATCTCGGATTTAAACAATTTGATCAAATTTAGTACCTTACCACAAACCAACCTATTCAACCTTGCAATTATGACTCCGACCGAAGTTTTTTCCGTGGCAAACACCACCGCCTTGCCCATGTGGCTCTTGATGCTTGTATTGCCCAAATGGAAAGTGACAAGATTTTTAATAGATTTCAAAGTAATTCCCTCAGCGTTGGCATTGGTCTACGCCTTTTATATTTTTCAGGCCTTACGGATAGGAGGGGGGATGGATTTTGGCAGTCTTGACGCTGTGATGGCATTATTCACGGAAGAAAATGCCGTACTGGCCGGATGGGTGCATTATCTGGCATTTGATCTTCTTGTGGGCATGTGGATTTTAGATGAAAACAAAAAAATAGGGATCCACCAATTGCTATTGGTCCCTTGTCTTATTGGAACATTTATGTTTGGCCCCCTTGGGTTTCTGCTCTTTATGATCATCAAGGGAATTAAAGGACAACGCTCATGAAAAATCTAACCAAGGTATTCAGCACTGTAAAAGAAGAAAGTCCAATCCTTTATACCATTGTTCTGATCCATTTATTCTTGGCCATCGGATGCGCGGCAGGGCTCTTTATAGATGAGAGAACAGTAATGGGTATAAACGTATGGATAAAACCCTTGAAATTCGCGATTTCGGACGGTATTTACATCATGACCGTAGGCTATCTCATTGGCTTTTACCCCTACACCAAAAGAAAGACTAACATCATCAACAATATTGTTGCTTGGACCTTGTTGATCGAAACGGTGATCGTTTTATTCCAGGCATCAAGGGGCATACAATCCCATTACAACAAATCAAGTATCTTTGATGCCCTCCTTTTTATGTCCATGGGGATTCTTATCGGAATAAATGTCATTGTTATGGCGCTCTTTATTTTCGACACCATTCGGTTGAAATTAAAAACTACCAAACCAATCCAATGGGCCATCTTGTTGGGCTGGTCAGTCGTTTTTTTAGGCAGTTGGGTAGGAGGGCAAATGATTGGCCAGATGGCGCACAACGTAGGGGTGGCAGATGGAGGGGCCGGACTGCCATTGGTGAATTGGAGCACGGTGGGCGGAGACCTAAGGGTTGCCCATTTTTTTGGCCTGCACGGCATTCAGCTCATTCCCTTATTCGCTGTATGGGTCTCGAATAAATGGAATATTTCAAATAGAATTCAGGTCCTCGCCGTAACTATTTTCGGACTGCTGTACATGGCATGGATCGGGTTTACTTTTTATCAGGCATCCCTTGGGATACCCCTGTTAAAATTATAAATGATCAACTTTCTCATGTAGGTCATTGCATGTACCAAGTTTACTTTCCTGTCATAACTATTTCCCTAATCCAAGAGGTCTATCCATTATAAATACTGTCCTTTAAATGTAACACTTCCATCCTCATAAAAGAGTGACAGGACCTACCACCTGATTATCCCAGTAAGTGCCCTCACAATCTTTAATACCTTTTATCTCGCCACAATAAATATATCAATACCTGAGCATTTAATGTGAATCAAATCAAGCTAGGAAGGGGAGAAGTGAAATCGATAATGCTTTAGGAGGCGTGGGAGAACTAAAAAGAGAACATTGGTACAGGATTGATTATATTTAATCCCTACACCACCTATTGAAATTGTAATATTTCTGGTTATGCGACGCAACAAACAGAGTGCAAATAGTATAAAAAACACTTTAGTTCACATGAACTATATAATCCAAACTAGTTTACAACTTTTTTCTAAGTGTTCATTTCTTAAAAAAGGATTTCAATTCATAGTACTATTTTTTATAGTACACCCTATCTATCAATGCAGCGGACAAAATAAGGATACCGCTACTGCCTATGAATTAAAAGAAGGAGATATTAATGGTATTGGAAAGTGGTATATGGGAAGAGAGATTGCCCATGTTATGGGATTTCAGGGTATGTCTTGGCTAGAACGGCCTGAACGTGAAAAGGAAGAAAGTACCTCTACATTACTTAAGTACATGCAGATACAACCTGGAGATGACATTGCAGATATTGGTGCAGGATCTGGATACCATGTGTTTAAGATGGCTCCAATGGTCGGAAAAGGACATGTGTATGCCGTGGACATTCAGGAGGAGATGCTAGCGGCCATGCGCAACAAAAAATTACAAAATGGGATAACAAATGTTTCTTTAATTAAAGGAAGCGAAAAAAGTGTTGAATTACCTGAAAATACTGTAGACAAGGTACTTCTAGTTGATGTATACCACGAGTTTAATTACCCCTATGAAATGATGCAGTCCATTAAAAAAGCATTAAGGCCCGATGGTAAAATCTATTTGATTGAGTACAGAGGAGAAGATCCCCGTGTTCCCATCAAAGAAATACACAAAATGACGCAAAAACAAGCAGTTAAAGAAATGAAGGCCTTGGGGTTAAAATTAGAACGCAATATAGACACCTTACCGTGGCAGCATTGTATGGTGTTTGTAAAGGAATGATAGGAGAATAGTTTGCTATTTTAATAGCATGAAGTTCCCAATTCCATAAATTTTATGTGATTACCAAACACCATGCTTATTAATTTATTGTTTTTTTATTAAACTGATAAAATCGTAAATAATTGGTTTTCAGTATTTAGAATATTTTCACAAAAAAATACTTAAACAAAACGTTTTTTATAAAAAAAGGACGATTAATTTCTCAGGAGTTTTTTATATTTCTCTAAATATAAAAATGAAAAACACTTTACAAAACGCCAGAAGGTTTCTTGCTTTCGGTTGCGTATTAACTACGTTATTTTTTATCTCTTGTTCAGAGGAGGTTTTAGAATCCGATTCCCAAATTGTGTTAGAAGTACAAGACCTAGAGATAGTCTTGAAGGCTGACCCGCTTGAACCTATTATCATTGATGATTTAACTCCTACAGTCTTAAAGACAACTGAAGCAGCTGGTGAAGACCGCGGACGTTTCAATATCACGTTAAGATATGCGGCAACCCCTACAGAAAGGCAAAAAGAAGTTTTTGAAGCGGCAGCGGCTCGATGGGAACGGATAATAATAAAAGACGTTTCTTCTTTTACAGGTTCCTTACCTTCTGCCTTTGAAAATGTTTCTGATATTGAAGGCACCATTGATGACATTGTTATCGAGGTATTACTTCGTCCTATAGACGGCCCTAGAGGTATTCTAGGTAGAGCAGGTCCTAGGTTTGTTCGATTAGATAACTTTTTAACGTTGAGTGGTTTTATGGAGTTTGATGTGGATGATTTAGCTTTTCTTGATCAATTTGATCTTTTCGAAGATGTGATTGTACACGAAATGGGGCATGTATTGGGTATAGGTACACTTTGGAATATTAATGCTCCACAATTTAACTTTTCGAGAAACCTACTCACTGGGACATTTCAACAACCGTTTTTTGCAGGAAAAATGGCAAACGTTTTTTGGAACGCTGAAGGTGGAATTGGTGAACTTCCAATTGAAAATAATTTTGGTCCGGGAACTCGATTTGGACATTGGAAAGAATCTACATTGAACAATGAATTAATGACCGGCTTTTTAAATTCGGGTGAAAATCCATTGAGCCGTATCACCGCAGGATCTATGGGAGATCTTGGGTATGGTTCTGCATCGGTAGGAGAATCTTATGCTTTACCAAAAGGCACACCGGGTGTTGATATTAATGAGCTTTCAAGAAGTGAAGAAAACTCTGGGTTGAACATCGCCGAAATGGAAGTTTTATTTAAACCGATTGGTTTTGTGAGGTCAAACAAAGAATAAGTCTATTTTGACAAAACTACTTTAAAGTAGTATGAGCCGATAAAAGATATACTTTATAAAAGAGTCTGCAATGGAACTAGAGTTCTACCTGCAGGCTCTTTTCAATTTAAGATACTTAATACTATTTTTTAATTAGTTGAAGGTGTTTTCTCAATTAAATTTAGTTGCTGCTAATTGGCAATGTACAAGTACTAGATTGTAACCAAGAATTATTTTATCTTAGAACTATGGTAAAAAAAATAGTTAATCTCCTCCTTTTATAATTAACCAGTAATGCTTTTTTTGTAAATGTATAATCCTCAATAAATCTAGTAACCAACATTGTTATAAAATTATGTCTGACCTACAAGATGAAATAACCACCGCCGATATCACTTATATTCTCAAAAATGTATGGGAGAAATCTAGGCCAGAGTGGCTACTTGCTAATGAAAATGAACGGCAAGAAACACTGCAATTCATAAAAAACCGTCTTAAATCAACACAAACAGACGGGTATTCTAAAATTTGGAAAACAGTGAATGGGGAACCAATAGGCATTCTTGGGGCTTATAAAATTGGGGCTAAAAGATATGAGACGTTTTTTATATGCAGCCGGCACATGGAAGTCCATGCCATGGAACTGAGCTTTGAAATGCGCAAAATTCTACTGAAGCTATCCATTGAATTTAAGGGCTGTGCCCTTGGCCAGTATGCGGAAGCCCACCGCACCGACCAATTATCCTGGTTCCGTTTTCTTGGGTTTAAATACAAACCCGAAGGCAATGTTGGAAATACCCGGTATTTTGAATATGTGGCTCCCGCGACTTAATAAGATTGACTTGACATTCAATAATTCTGAAAAACTGAATAGTGGTTTACCAATTTTTATTTTTTTAGTAAAAAATAGCGTAAATAGTCTTATATTCAATTCATTATAAACCAAACTAAAACTAAAATTATGTGCAATGGAAATAATCCACCACCAGTAATACCTCCAACACCACTCCCAATTACCATTTATGTAAGTAGAATTGGAAATTCAACTAATCTAAGTTTAAAGCAAGGTAACAGTGCGCCAGGATCACCTGGTGATCCGGATGATGATACGCTTGTAACAGATGTTGAGCTCAATCAAGTAATTGAGTGGAAGGTAGATCCCAACCCCGATCCAGGCAGAAATAATGATATTACCTTAATGCATATAAAAGCTGCTGACAATTCAATCGCTAAGTATACAAATTCACAACAACTATTGGTCAACGACCAATATGCTGCTGTTGCTGGTGTTATTACTGGCACCGTTATTGGCATTTCCCTTACGCCAACTCAACCAAATATAAAACCATTCGAGAATTACCAAATAGGGTACTTTGTTAATTCTGACCCTGCTAAAACTGAAGTTTGGGATGATCCAAAGTTACGAGTTAAAACTTAATATAAAACTTATTTTTAATGCATATTTCTTCTTTAAAAAAGGCCAGATTATTTATGGCCTTTTTTCATTTATTTCCCGTCTTTATATTTAGTCAGAATCAGAAGTTAGCAGATAGCCTTATTATATTATATGAGAATGAATCTTATAATGATGGGGGCCTTGCATTGTTAAAAAATATAGCAGAAGAGGAGACCGATCCAGAAAGGCAACTTAAATTTTCAGAGTTATTAATTAAGAAAGCATCTAAAGATTCTTTATTTGGATTTCTACACAGTGGATTTCTACAAAAAGGTAATGCCATGCAAGCTAAGGGTAATAATGCATTGGCCCTTGAATCTTATTTCAAAAGCCTTGATTATGCCTATCGCTTAAAACATGAAGCTGGAATAGGTGGTCTATTGTTGTCAATTGCGGGAACATATTCCGCTATGAAAAACTCTAAGGTAGCTCAAGGTTATTATAATAAATCAATTAAAATCTTAAGAAAACTAAACGATTCTGTAAATGTAGCTACAGCATTGCTCAATGCAGGAGACGACTATTTTAGTGTTGGTAAATTAGATTCTACAATTTTATATACCACAGAGTCAGTTCTTATTTTCAACAAACTAAATATGCCAATTGGTGAAGCGTATGGTTTGGGAAATTTAGGAATGGTCTATGCAGAGCAAGGAAAAGACGTTTTAGCTGAGAACTTTATTTATAGAGCAATTGAAATACTTGAAATCAATAAAGATTATTATCCAATTTCGGTGTATTTAAACTTTATGGCTGATATTTATTTAAGAAAAAAGGATTTCCCTTCGGCATTAAAGTATGGGCACAGAGCACTATCATTAGCGGAGCAGTATCAGTTAAAAGAACAAATTAGCGAGGCCAATCTCAAACTCTCAGAGCTCTACGAAATTATTGGGAATTTAGAAATTTCATACAGACATTATAAGGAACATATAGCTTACAGGGACAGCGTTATCAATTTACAAAAAGTTCAACAAATTGGAAATATGCGAACAGATTATGAGGTATCGCAAAAACAAGTAGAAGTAGTACTTTTAGAAACACAAAAAAGAAACCAATTGATTATCTTAGGGTTCATCGGAATCCTATTACTGGCATCTTTATGGTTTTACCGTATCATTTCAAAAGAAAAGATAAAGTCAGAAAAACTATTGCTGAACATTTTGCCAGCAGATACAGCTAAAGAGTTAAAGCTAAATGGAAAGGTAAAAGCTAGAAAGTATAATGCGGTAACTGTTATGTTTACAGACTTTAAAGGGTTTACCAGCTTCTCAGAAAATTTATCGCCTGAGGCCTTGGTAGAAACAGTAGACTTTTATTTTTCAAAGTTTGATACTATAATTGAAAAACATGGCCTCGAAAAAATCAAAACTATTGGTGATGCCTATATGTGTGCAGGTGGATTACATCACAATGAAGATAACCATGCTAAAAGCACAGTGGAAGCAGCTTTTGAAATTGCTGCATTTGTTGAACAAACAAAAAACGATACTGCGTCAAGTGAATTAGCTTTCGACATACGAATAGGAATCAATACCGGGCCAGTTGTGGCCGGGGTAGTGGGGACCAAAAAATTTGCTTATGATATCTGGGGAGATACTGTAAACGTGGCCGCCCGTATGGAAACCATGTCTGAAGCGGGAAGAATCAATATATCTGAAAATACATATAAACTGGTAAAAGAAGAGTATGATTGTGAACCCAGAGGTGAAATCCAAGTTAAAAACAGAGGGATGATGAAGATGTATTTTGTAAATGCCCTTTAAACATTAAAATAATCTTCCAACCATATTTACGGGCAAGCATCCCAAAATCCCAAAAAAACAGCTTTGAATTATTATTTAACTACAATTGGTTTTAACCGGATAAAACCAATTGTATCCAATAATCTTATAATCAAATAAGTAATATCAATCTCATACCATTTTACACCAAAATTAGCGCTGCTTGCATGTTTATGATGATTATTGTGATACCCTTCTCCCATCATTAAAAAATCAACACGAAAAAGATTTTTACTTGTGTTTTTCATGGTATAATTAACATAGCCATAAATATGACCAAACCAGTTAATGATCACTCCATGTATAGGAGCCATTAAAAACGTTACAGGTAATAATAACCATTGCCACCAAGAAGTCACAAAGAATACAAAGAATAATATATAAGCGGCAATCCAAAGTAAACGCGAGAACCTTGAACTTGCAAAGAGGTCAAATCCTTTCCATTGAGGAACATTTTTGGTAAAACGTTGATCAATCTCTATACGTTGTGTATTAATATTTTGATAGATTGTTTTGGTTTTCCACATCATCGCAAATAAATTAGCATCATGAGATGGAGAATGAGGATCCTTTTCAGTATCTGTGTATGCATGGTGCATCCGATGCATAATACCATAACCATAAGCACTTAGGTAGCTTGGGCCTTGAAAAATCCAAGTCAAAACAAACGTAATACGTTCCATCGTTTTTGACATGGTAAATACCTGGTGAGCCGCATAGCGATGTAAAAAAAAGGATTGGAAGAACAATCCACCGTACCAGAGTACAAAAACGAGAATAAAAATAGCCATTGTTTTTTTTTTAACAAAGATAATTTCATCTCTTTATTGGTACAATGAACCCAAATCAAGAAATTCGCTTACGAATACGACTTAAAGCCTGCGCAGTAACTCCAATGTAAGAACTTATATATTTAAGTGGAATAACCTTTATTAACTCTGGGCGCTCTTTAAATAGTTTGAGATAACGTTCTTCTGCTGTTAGGTTCAGCAGGTATTGTTCTCGTTTTGATTTGCTCAAGAATAGACGCTCTGCCGTTAACCTTCCTATAAGGTTCCCTATCTGTGTTGTTTTATAAACCTCCTGTAAATCATCATAGGTTATACTTAAAATCGTGGTATCTGTAAGGGCTTGTAACTGGTATAATGAAGGCGTACGGGTAAGGAAAGAATCATATGCACTAATAAATTGATCTTTAAAACTGAAGCCAAAAGTAATTTCTTTCTCGGGGTTATCTTTAGGAATAAATAAACGTACCACACCAGAATCTATAAATGAAATATGATTTTCCACATCACCTGTTTTTAAAAAAATTTCTTTTTTTTTAATAACCCTTCGATGTAATCTAGAAGTAAAAAAATTCCAGTCAAAATCTGAAATAGTGGCTATTTGATCTAAATATTCTTTTATCTGAAGCACGCTGTATATTACTATAATTTATGATTGCAAATATAATGATTCAGTTAGAATAGTATTTTGTTTTTATAAATGAAGCAAACAAGTACTGCAGTAAAGTGCCTCTAACAACCACTTTATTTTAGGCTATAATTATTCCGAGCTAACAGTAGAGGCAACATTGTTTAATTACCGCACTGGCGACTATGAAAAAATAGTATTCGGTGGGGGGATGGATCCCGAGGACGCTCCAATAGAACTACCTGATCTAATAGGATGGGTAGGGGGTCAGCCTTTGACACTGGCCGATGGCACTTTACTGTCTATTGGATTCAGCGAATTTAGTGGCTTTAATGATATTGCCATAGTTAAAGAGGCCTTTAAAAAAGTGACTTCGTAATTAAATCAATACGCGCTTCGTTTTAAATGTTCATTATCCCCATTATGGTTAAATTAACGTATGGAGGCGACTACGTTGAAAACTAGTAGACCTTAATGGAAGCCAAAGAAATATTAATGATATGAAAGCAATAGGATTTAAACAATCATTACCTATCACGGAAAAGGATAGCTTTATCCGGTTTGAAATTAAAAACCAACTCCTTCTGGATACGATCTATTGGTTAAAATAGCAGCAATATCGGTTAACCCTGTTGATTTTAAGATCAGACAAAATGCGGCCAAGTATACGGTGTTGGACACTCCTAAAATTATTGGATGGGATGCCGTGGGAACTGTAAAGGCCGTAGGCGATAAAACATCAAAATTCCAGGCTGGGGACCAAGTGTACTACGCCAGAGACATCACAAGGAGCTGCTGCAATGCCATTGACAAGTTTAACCGCCTATGAAGCTCTTTTCGACCGTATCAGGATTGAAACGGAAAAGGACAAGGGAAAATCTGTTTTGATCCTTGCCGGGGCAGGCGGGGTAGGCTCTATTGCCATACAGTTAGCCAAAAAATTGGGGAATCTTACCGTAATTGCCACGGCTTCACGGGAAGACTCCAGCAAATGGTGTAAGGGGTTAGGAGCAGATTATGTGGTGAATCACTACCACCTCAAAGAAGAATTGGAAAAGATAGGGCACAGCCAAGTTAATTATATTCTGGATTTTGTGGATCTGGAAGGGTATTGGGAAATTGCAACAGAAATCATAAAACCACAGGGACATATAGTTTCCATTACAGGGAGCAGTGCCCCGTTAAACTTAAATTTACTCAAAAACAAAAGCGTCACTTTTTCTTGGGAATTAATGTATACCCGTTCCATGTACACCACAGAGGATATAGAGAAACAACATCAAATCCTAAATGAAATAGCGGATCTATTGGATGCAGGTACGCTTCAACCAACCTTAACGACTACATTAGAAGGCTTCACGGTGGAAAATCTTAAAAAGGCGCATCACATGCAGGAATCAGGAAAGAGTATAGGTAAAACGGTCATTACATTTTAAAAGCCATTCTTTAACAAAAGGTTTCTTAAACTATCGTTTATTTAACCTATATTATGAATGTTAGTTATTTAGATTGGCTATTTTTTCAACTTAATGCTCAATCCTTCACTTTCTCCATTTCATTAAAGTCCTTGTACATTCTCAAAAGTTGTATTCATTCCGAGGATTCAGTGCACTGAATATTAGGCTTATAGTTGGGCATTACATGAAATAGTGGTGCTCTATTAATTTAAATATGTAAGTATATCGATAATCCAAAATTCTCAAGATCAGTAAATTCCGACTTCTCAAAAACGTTGAGGCGCCGAGTAAATCTTTATTTTAAAAACAATAACGAGAGTAGAAATGGCAATGCAAACATGTATGTTAAGACCATAATAATGCTTTCCTTATTTTTTGTACCCTTAATAGTGTTGGCTACAGGAACAGTCACAACTGTTTGGCTCCTTTTTTTACTTTATCTTATAAGTGGCTTTGGAATGGCCGGAATTGGAATGGGGGTTATGCACGATGCCATTCACGGATCGTATTCTAAAAACAAAAGAATTAATACGCTGTTGGGCTATTCCTTTAATTTGATTGGAGCCAACGCCACGGTTTGGAAAATACAGCATAATATACTGCATCACACCTATACCAATATTGACGAGGCAGATGATGATCTTAACGCCCCCTTTTTCTTGCGTTTTTCACCTCATGCCAAACACTATTGGATACACCAATATCAGCATATATACATCTGGTTTTTTTATAGTATATCTACCATCTCCTGGATAACGACCAAGGATTTTGTGCGTCTAAAACGCTATAGGGATATGGGCTTTTTAGACAAAAAAAATGAATATAAAACTGCGCTTGCAAGTATGACCGCTTGGAAACTGTTCTATTATTCCTATGCGCTTGTTCTACCCATGCTAATGATACCCCAATCTTGGTGGTTAATTCTATTGGCCTTTTTATGCATGCATGTGGTTACGGGAATTTTGGTGAGTGTTGTTTTTCAAATAGCCCATATTATGCCAGCCAATGACTTTCCACTCCCAAATACCAAGGGCATGATGAAAAACGATTGGTATGCGCACCAATTTGCCACGACCAGTAATTTTTCGCCAAACAGTAAGTTGTTATTTTGGCTGTTAGGTGGTTTAAATTACCAAGTGGAACATCATGTACTCCCAGATGTATGTCATGTACATTATAAAAAATTAACTAAAATTGTTGCAGATACTGCAGAGGATTTTGGCATGTCCTATCATGTGAAAAAGAGTATGGCCCGTGCGATAATAGATCATACCAAGATGCTACGTTTATTAGGTAAAAAAGAGATGGTAACTACATGAGAAGGGGATTAAAAAAGTGGACTATCAATTATCCTTTATAATTAAATTATAGTTTCTACATATTTTCAATATTCCAGTAAAACGGCTTTGATATTAAAGCATATCTTTTAAAATAACCATACCACATTGAAACATATCTTATTAGTAGTATGCTGTCTCCTCTTTTCATTTTTAAGAGGACAAAACCATCAAAAAGTGGATAGTTCAGAGCAAATTGTTCAGCTTGCCACAGCTAATGAGACCATAATCATAAAAGCCTATTATGCCATAGGAACTACTCTCCTAAAAAATAAGGAGTTAGAAAATGCTTATGAAAATTTAAATTCTGGACTTCAAAAAGCTATAGAAATAAACAATGAACCTTTAACTGCTCTGGGAGCTTACCATGTGGGGGACTATTTTCTTCAAACAAAAGATATCACCCAAGCTTTAACCTTTTTTAATACCGCATTGGTCAGTTTTCAAAACCTTGACAAAAAAGCTGATGTTGCCAAGTGCTACTATAAAATAGGAAAGAGTTATAACAGAATCTCAGATTTTGAAAAAGGCTTATTTTATTCCTTTGAGTCTTTAAGGCTTAATGAAACCCTTAAGGAAGAAAAGGAAATTATAAAATCATCCACACAAATAGGAGCTATTTATCTAGTTACCGGCGATTACAAGAATGCAGAATTAAATTTCAAAAACGCATTACAACTTCAAGAGAAAAATAATGATGACAAAGGTTTAATACTTACGTACTTAAATCTAGGTGCTTTAAGCCAAAAGAGAGAAAATTATGAAGAAGCGCTGACCTATTTCAAATCGGGCCTGCTTCTAGTGGAAAAATTTGCGCCTAATGATGAGGATAGGCTAAATAATATTGATAATAAAGCCATCTTATTGGGCAATATAGGATCTACCCTAAGAGCTAAAGGTGAATTTGAAGAATCTTTAGACTATCTTTTTAAAGCCCTGGAACTTAAAAAAGAAGTCAATAAAAATAGGAGTACTGCCCATACCTGCAATGACATTGCTGAAACGTTTATGAAGATGAACCAGTTTGCCCAAGCTAAAGAGTATGCCTTAGAAGCGGTAAGATACGCTAAGAACGAAAGCGTAAATCAAGAAAGTTGGGGGTATTACTTAATCTCAAAATGCGATTATGCTCTTCAAAATTATAAAAGTTCGTATGATAATTTCCAAAAACACAATAGGCTAAGCGATAGTATATTCACTACACAAAAGGCAGCTCGGATCAATGAGTTGCAAATACAATACAAAACCGAAAAACGCAATTTTCAAATAGAGACACAAAAAAAAGATATTGCCCTCTTGGACAACCAGAACAAGATGAAAAGCTATGGGCTTTTATTTGGAGGAGCAGCACTACTTTCAATTTTTGGTTTTATTTTGGTGTTTCGATCACGAAATGAGGCAAAGAAAGAGCAAAAGCTTCAAGAATCTTTTTCTCAAAATTTAATCTTAGCGCAAGAAAACGAGCGAACACGGGTATCCAAAGACCTTCATGACAGTGTGGGGCAGCAGCTGACTTTTATTAAGAAGAAGGCCCAAAATTTAGATCAACCAGAATTATCAGCACTGGCCTATACCGCTTTAGAAGAAGTAAGGAGTATTTCTAGGGACCTATACCCAGCAACGCTAAACCTGTTGGGGCTTAACGCAAGTATTGAGCAGCTATTGTTTGATTTAGACGGAGAAACGGATATGTTTTTCTCGGTAGAAATAGAGGATATCAATGCTGATTTTAATGAATCGGAAACCCTTAATTTTTATCGGTTTATTCAAGAAGCGGTAAACAATGTACTGAAGCATTCCCTTGCCAAAACATTAATAGTTACTATTGTAAGGCATAAAAAGGTTATTGAAGTTTTAATTAAAGATAATGGGCAAGGTTTTCAAACGGATAAAGCCACCATACAAAATAGTCTTGGTTTAAAAACTATGGCAGAGCGGATACGCATTCTAAAAGGCAGCTTGTCCATAGAGAGTGAAAAAGAAGAGGGAACAACCCTATTCGTTAAAATTCCTGTATAAATGAATAAAAACATAACGCTTGTAGTTGCAGATGACCACCCCATGTTATTAAAGGGTCTGGTTGATGAGTTAAATGAATATAATTATACTATAGTAGCCACAGCAGAAAATGGCGCCCAAGCTTTAGAGAAGATTATAGCTTTTAACCCCACCATAGCACTTTTAGATGTGGAGATGCCCATGTTAGATGGCTTTGAAGTCATTAAAAAATGCATTGAAAGGCAAATTGACACCAAATTTATTATCCTTACCTCCCATAAGGAAAAAGGGTTTATCCATAAGGCCAAACTATTGAATATATCTGGCTATATGATAAAAGACGAGCCTTTTATAGAGCTGCATCAGTGTATACAGAGTGTAAGTAAAGGGGTGCCTTATTTTAGTCCGGTTTTTAATGAGGTTATAGATAATGAAATTACCCCAGAGTTACAGAAAATAAAACTGCTTTCCCCATCAGAGCGGACCATTGTGCGTTTGGTGGCACAGGGCAACTCTTCAAAAGAGATAGGGGAGCTTTTAAGTATCTCCAGCAGAACGGTAGAAAAACACCGTTCTAACATTATTGCCAAGCTAGATCTTTCTCCAGAAACTGATGCCCTCGTCATTTGGACCAAAGAATACAAAGAGTTTCTTTCCAATCTATAGGTCTTTTGCCTTCCACTACGTACCCCTACGCAAAATTGTGTAATGCTACGTATTTTGGCTTGGCCGGTTGTTAAATACCTTGCACCAGTTACTAAAAGTAACAAGCAAGAAAATTAATTCAACCAAAAAAAATATGAAAACGTTAACGTATTTACGCAACAAATGTACACCCAATTGGGAAGTGAGGCCCGTTTTAATTTTTGGAGTCTTACTGGTCCTTCTTTTTTTTACGGCTTGTAGTAAAGATGAAGCCATTGCGGGTACAGAGCCGCCTGAAGATAGTGGGCAGGGAGAGCTAATTGAAGAATCTGGAATAGATGAAAGTGAATTGACGACTTTCATGGGCGAGATAGGTATATATCTAGATGTACGCGCATACATTAAAAAAGGCTATGCCATTACTAAAGTGCAGATTATACCAACAGATAGTGATTTTTTTGAACCTTTAATAGTAGAGGTAAACGAATATACCAATTATGCTATTTTGAAACTTGCTGTAGCCGATTTATCAGAAGAAGCAGTGCTAGATTTGAGGGATGGGATTAATCTAGATGTAGTCTTGCTTGATGATTTGAATGAGGAAAAATTTAGGGTGCCCTTAGAAAAAGTAATATTCAATAATGCTAACGAGGCGGTAGTGTTATTTGCCGAGGAGGCGGAAGATTTGAATACCACAGTGTACCTAAACCCTGCAACACCTTACTTTCTACAATTAATTACGAAAGATGGTGAGATTGAATCTAAAGCCTTAGATACTAAACCTAATCTTACTTTTGGGGGTACGTTGCGAACTTCGGGTACTATATGTGATGATGTTATTGCACGTTATTCCCTAAATCCATCTCTAAATACAGAGGCTGATTTTGCCCCCGATAATAAAACACAGCAGTTTTATTTTCAACAGGTTGAAGGGGAAGAAAATGTATTTAGCATTAGGTCTGCGGACACTAATACCTATTTGGTACAAAATAATTTCGGTAATGATAATATAGAAATTTTTAACTCACCAATTACTCCAGATAATTCAGATTTTGAAAACTTGGGTGATAGGGTTAAATTTCGTGTAAAAAAAGAAAATGGCGCCTTTCAACTATTACCTTACGACTCAGATACGCCTTTAAGATTTTTCATTACAGATGATCGAATATGTTATAATGGCGGAGATCTATTTGAGCAATTCCCAGATAGTTATAGCCGAACAGTTTTAACCACTAGAGGCGGTGGAAAAGGTCAAAATTTTAGAATTGTTGCTTCAGATGTTGAATATTCATCCGAAGATATTTCAACCTGGTACGGGCAGCCCGTATTACCTGCTGCAACAAATGCATTAAAGATCAATAGTACGCTTAAAAATTGTGGTTCCCGTGATTTATCCCAAACAGTAGGTAGCCAAATATCAGAAACTACTGTTATGTCCCTTTCTTGGGAAAAAACCAATGGGTTTGTTACCAGTACTAGGCTAAACACAACGGTATCCGTTGAAGCTGAAGTGTCGGCATCGTTCTTTGGAACAGGGGCTAAGGTTACAGGTAGCGTTTCGCAAGAAATAGAATTAGGTCAAGAAATCTCAGAATCGTCAACTGATGTAGTTGGTGAGCAAAGTGAAACCTCAAAATCACTATTCGCTGAACGCACGGTTATTGTCCCTCCAGGGAGGCAAGTCTTGACTTATGATGCTATACAAAGTTATGCCAATATTACGGTACCTTTTGTTCAACGAATTAAAATAACAGGGAAAAATTCTGAAAGTAGGATCTTGAGTGGTGAGGAATTGGCTACCCAAAGTGCTTTTGGTGGCTTTACTGGTACCATAACAGAAATTGGTGGGACTTTTATCGAAATAACAGTTAGAGGCACGGCTACCTTTGATCAAGCAGTAGATGCTACAACTTCAGTTTTTGAGTCAGATGCCGTTTGTGATTAATAATACATTAAGATACTTACATCATAAGACTATATAAGTAATAAAATTAGTATGTCAATTTTCGGGGGAACAGTTTTCATAGTAATTCTTAAGAGCCCTAACGTAGAAGTTAGGGCTCTTTTTTTAAACCCATCCAATCACACATAAATCTCTATATTCAACACGTAAATACATTATGAAAAATTTAAAAATTATTATTTCAGGGTTTCTTTTTACCACATTCTTTATAAATTTTACACAGGCCCAAACCAAGGGTACAAGCCAAATTGGTATAGGTTATGGCGCTTTTAGCTTATATGAATATGTCTCTATGGTTTTTGAGGATGTTGAGAGTAAAGGTATTGCTAGTGTACATTACAAATATGCGGTTAAAGACCGCTTTATGATTGGTGCAGCTATTAGTTATGAAGAACTTAAAGGAAACACAAATGATGTTTTAGTTTTTTTTGGCGCCGAGGACAAAGAACGTGAATTTACGAATATCACCTTTGCCCTAGAAACCGATTACCGTTATGTTTCAAAGCCTAGCT
>JBLGAT010000004.1:0-72979 GCA_047612485.1 Psychroserpens sp. | reverse complement strand
CCAAAATTAGAAGTGTAGGGAATTCCTTTGGCATTTATCAAGGCAGTACTCTTAATGAATGTTTTTTCCAATTGTTCCAGCAGGAAATTTGAGTCACTTTCCAAGCCTGCATTCTGGAATGCTACTGCCATTTGTGCTGTTCCTTCCAGCCAAATCACATCTTGGTCTTCATCAAAGCAATATCCTATGATATCTTCCCCGGTCAACGTAGAGGTTTGAGTGTTTTTAAACCTATCTGCTGCGTACAGGACTGTAGTAGGAAAATTTTCAAGGATATTGAATCCCAGAGAATGTAGGTCCAAAGCATATTTGTAAGTGGGATTCTCTGGCCAGGCCACCAATAACTGCTCATTGGAATCCCAACGTTCATTTTTAAGATAGAGAAGTATGTTCTTATGAAAATCGTCATACCCTATTACCGCGTTGAATGCCGTAACAATACCCTCAGTAACTTTATGAATAGTTGTTCCGTCCTCATTTTGTCCGCCGAACAGGCCTCCATCTTCATCTTGTAAGGATCGTAACCAAAGTTCCAGCTCTTGTGACAAGCGATCGTATTTATTTGAGCCAGTTGCTTCGTGGTAGTTGTTCAATGCAATGAGCAACCAAGCATTGTCTCCCATCCAGATCCTATCATCGTGATCCCCTTGTTTGTTTCTAGTGGCATAAAACCCACCATTCCCATGTAAGAGTTCATTATCATATTCTTCGACCTGAAGTTCTTCTGTGATTTCAAAACTCTCACTTGAACATGAAATAAGTGTTGCAATGAATAGGGAACAAGACAGGACTGGGATTTGAGAAAACATTCTTTTTTCGATTAATTATACGACCAGCCGTCACATATATCGTCAAGTTGCTATTTACCGTTTTCTTGACTATTTTATGTGCTGTTCATCGGATAGATGTACCTATTAAAATGACCTTGCTATATCCCGCTATCTGTTTAATATTCAGTAATTTTGCCAGAAATTAGATGCTATGAACCTACCGGATATAGGTAAAAAAAGAGTTGTGATTATTGGCGCTGGTTTTGGGGGTATATCCTTGGCCAAAAAACTTAAAAATTTGGATGTGCAGGTTGTGGTCATCGACAAGCACAACTACCATACCTTTCAACCGCTTTTGTACCAAGTTTCTACAAGCGGCCTGGAACCAGATTCCATAGCTTATCCGATCCGCAAAATATTAAGGCATCTCAATAATTTTTATTTTCGATTGGCAACCGTACTAAAGATCAATGTAGAGACCAGGGAGGTGGTTACCGATATTGGTAACCTGACTTTTGATTACTTGGTGATCGCTACTGGTACCAAAACCAATTTTTTTGGGAATACCAGTATCCAAGAGCATGCCATGCCCATGAAAAATGTTCCCCAAGCCTTAAATATTCGTAGTCTGATGCTTCAGAATTTTGAAATGGCAGATGATGCAGTGACCGAAGAGGAACGAAAAATGTTGATGAATTTTTGCATTGTTGGTGGTGGACCAACGGGGGTAGAGCTCTCAGGGGCGTTTGCAGAGCTCAAAAAAAATGTATTCCCAAAGGATTATCGGCACCTAAATGTAGAACATATGGAGATTCATTTGTTTGAAGGTGCTGACAGAATATTACCTCCAATGAGTGAGGAGTCATCAGAGAAAGCGTCCAAATTTCTAAAGGAATTGGGAGTGAATATCCATTTAAATACCATTGTTAAGGATTACGATGGGGAGAACATGACCTTGGGTACTGGAGAGGTAATGAAAACCAAAAATTTTATCTGGACCGCTGGTGTTACAGGAGCGACTTTGGATGGTTTTTCCAATGATGCACTGGTGGAACGGGTAAACAGGTATAAGATAAATACCTTTAACCAGATAGAAGGCTATGAACACATTTATGCTATTGGTGATATTGCTTTGATGTCTTCAGTAGAATACCCTAAAGGACACCCCCAAGTGGCTCAACCTGCCATTCAGCAGGGGGAGCATTTGGCCAAAAATTTTGAACGCCTTTTAGCTGGAATGCCTATGGAGCCATTTTCATACTTTGATAAGGGAAGCATGGCCACAGTAGGGCGCAATAGGGCAGTGGTGGATCTACATAAATTAAGGCTCGGTGGTTTTTTGGCATGGTTGATTTGGATGTTTGTACATCTTATGGCTCTGGTTGGCTTTAGAAACAAAGTGATCGTCTTTTTCAATTGGGCGTATAACTATATCAATTATGATAAGGCGGCCCGCTTGATAGTAAGACCCTATTCTAATAAAAAATAGTCAAAATAGGGGTTGCAGGCTTAAATTTGATTTAAGGTATAGCCGTCATTTTAAATTCCTTTCTTATCTTTGCTAAGTTGTGTTGTGTCTCAATTGAGACCAAGGTTGTGGTAACCGAATTGTTGTTCGGTCCAACCAATGAAAGGCTTTCCTATATGGGAGGCTTTTTTTGTTTCTGGATAATGCCTACTCCCCATAATTGTAGTTCCTTTAAATATTATTCATTAGGGGTTTAATATTTTACAAAATCTTTATTTTATCGTATTTTTACTGAGGATATAATAAAGAATAAATTCATGCCACTTTATCATAAATTAGGGAAAATACCTCATAAAAGACACACCATTTTTAAAAAAGAAGATGGTACCTTACATTATGAACAACTATTTGGGACCGTGGGATTTGATGGAATGTCGTCTCTCATGTACCATTTGCATAGGCCAACCATGGTAAAGGAGGTGGGCAAGAGCGTTGATATGAGACCCAAGGCCGCAGTGGAACACAATATAAAATCCAGATTGTTAAAAGGATTTGAAGTACGGCCAGAAAATGACTTTCTAGAAAGCAGGAAAATTGTGCTTTTTAACAACGATGTGCATGTAGGTCTCGCTGCTCCCAAAAAGTCGATGACCGATTATTTTTATAAGAATACAGATGCCGATGAAATGCTTTTTATCCATAAGGGCACAGGGACTTTAAAGACCATGTTGGGGGATATCCCATTTAAATATGGCGATTATATCATTATCCCCAGAGGTATGATCTACCAGATAACATTTGATACTGAGGATAACCGATTATTAATTGCGGAATCCTATCATCCCATTTATACTCCAAAACGCTATAGAAACTGGTTTGGTCAACATTTGGAACATTCTCCTTTTTGTGAACGCGATTTTAAATTGCCACAAGATTTGAAGGCTCATGACGAATTGGGCGATTTCGTAATCAAGGTAAAAAAACAAGGGCAGTTGCACCATTTGACCTATGCCTCACATCCATTTGATGTGGTTGGTTGGGACGGGTACAATTATCCCTACGCTTTTTCTATTCATGATTTTGAACCCATAACGGGCAGGGTGCACCAACCGCCACCGGTACACCAGACCTTTGAGACCAGCGCTTTTGTGGTCTGCTCTTTTTGCCCAAGAATGTACGATTACCATCCGCAATCCATTCCGGCACCTTATAATCACAGTAATATAGATTCCGATGAGGTACTTTATTATGTAGATGGCGACTTTATGAGCAGAAACAATATTGAAAAAGGGTATATCTCCCTACATCCGGCAGGGATTCCACATGGTCCACACCCCGGAGCCTATGAACGAAGCATTGGCCATACAAAAACCGAGGAATTGGCGGTAATGATAGATACCTTTAAACCGTTGCAACTTACACAAACCGCATTGGACATAGACGATGGAACCTATTATCAGTCTTGGTTGGAGTAGTCCAATTGATGCATTATAAAATGAATTAATCCAGCAGCCAACTTGGCTGTTTGGTGATCCCTATCAAAGCTTGGATTTAGCTCAGCTACATCCAAGCTTATTAATTTATTGGAGTCAATAATTATTTTTAATACTTCCATAACGATATCCGGCGCAAAACCCATGGGTGATGGGGCACTTACCCCTGGAGCATAGGCCGATGAAAACCCGTCTAAATCTATGGTCGTATAAATAACATCCACCTCCTTTATGAAGTGCTGGATGATTTTAAGGTCATGGGCCAAATAGTGCATGCTAAAATGCTCGTTTTCCAAAAAGGTGACTTCATGGTTTTCGGCGGTTTCAAAGAGAGCTCTACTATTGGCATCCTTTCTCACACCTAGGCACATGTAACGGAATGCCGTTCCTTCTTCTTCACAATCCCTGGCAATCTGATAAAAAGGCGTACCCGAATTAACTCCATCCTCATCTGAGCGCAGATCAAAATGGGCGTCAAAATTAATAATGCCAATGGTTTTATTACCCCCTATGGTTTTCAAATGTTCCTTAATTCCATTATAATGGGCATAGGCTATGTCATGGCCTCCCCCTAGAAGGATTGGAAATGCATTCATAGCCAATATTTTTTGGACGGTTTCCGCCAATTGGTGTTGTGAATTTTCCAAATCCCCGTCTGTACAAACTATAGTGCCCGCATCAAAAACGGAAAGGTTTTCCGATAAATGTTCAGGTTGTTTTCCCAATTGTTTTCTTATGGCATCGGGACCTGAACGCGCACCAATTCTTCCCTGGTTTCTTTTTACCCCTTCGTCACAGGCGTATCCTAAAAGGACAATGTCCGACTTTTGTACCTGTCCTTTGGCCAGGGATTGCATGTTGAGGAATTTTACCTTTTGATGAAGATATAGGTTTAGGTCCGACTCACGTCCGGTCCAGATTTCTTGATCTGTGGTTTGGTATCGATTCATAACTTAATCAAATAATCGGTCTAAAAGTTGGTCTTCTACAATATTAGGCAATGTAACCTTTAGTTCTGGGGTTCTGTCCATCTCCCGTTGTATTGCGAATAAAGCTTCCTTATTCCTTGCCCAGCTTCTTCTGGAAATACCGTTATTCACATCATAAAAGAGCATATTTTTTAATTTTCTGGACGCTTCTTCAGAGCCATCCAGTACCATGCCGAAGCCGCCATTGATGACCTCTCCCCAGCCAACACCACCGCCATTGTGAATGGAGACCCAGGTAGCTCCCCTAAAACTATCCCCTATCACATTATGGATGGCCATATCTGCCGTGAACTTACTGCCGTCATATATATTACTTGTCTCCCTAAAGGGCGAGTCTGTACCGCTAACATCATGATGGTCCCTGCCCAAAACAATAGGGGCGGTAATAGTTTTTGATTTAATGGCCTGATTAAATGCTTCTGCAATTTTGGCCCGGCCTTCCGCATCGGCATACAGGATACGTGCTTGTGACCCTACTACCAGTTTATTGGATTCGGCTTCACGAATCCACTTTATATTATCGGCCATCTGCTGTTGGATTTCTGATGGGGCATTGACCTTTATGTCCTCCATAACCTGTAAAGCAATTGCATCTGTCCTTCTCAAATCTGCAGCATCCCCGGAGGTACACACCCATCTAAAAGGGCCAAAGCCATAATCAAAGCACATGGGGCCTAAAATATCCTGCACATAGGAAGGATATCTAAAGTCGATGTTGTTTTTGGCCATAACATCTGCACCTGCACGGGAAGCTTCCAGTAAAAAGGCATTGCCATAGTCGAAGAAATAAGTTCCTTTGGCAGTGTGCTTGTTGATAGCAGTTACTTGTCTCCTAAGGGATTCCTGTACCTTTTCCTTAAAGGCATTTGGATTGGTGCTCATTAGGTTGTTGGCTTCTTCAAAACTTAATCCAACGGGATAGTATCCACCGGACCATGGATTGTGCAAGGAAGTTTGGTCCGATCCCAAGTGAATGTAAATCTTTTCTTCATAAAATTTTTCCCAAACATCCACAATGTTTCCAATAAAGGCAATAGAGACTACCTCCCTATTTTGAATAGCCTGATGAACCCTTGTAGTCAAGACATCGAGGTCTTTTACCAATTCATCTACCCAACCCTGTTCATGTCTTTTTGTGGCCGCGGCCGGATTTATTTCGGCACAAACCGTGATACAGCCGGCAATATTTCCAGCTTTTGGTTGTGCCCCGCTCATACCTCCCAACCCAGCGGTCAAAAAGATTTTTCCGTTGGAGTTTTCTTCTTCTTTTAAGACCATTCTAAATGCATTCATCACTGTAATGGCTGTACCGTGGACTATTCCCTGAGGACCAATGTACATATAGGAGCCTGCGGTCATTTGTCCGTATTGGGTGACACCCAAGGCATTATATTTTTCCCAATCATCGGGTTTGGAATAGTTGGGGATCATCATCCCGTTCGTAACCACTACCCGCGGTGCCTCTTTTGAAGAAGGGAACAATCCCATTGGATGCCCTGAATAGATATGTAAGGTTTGCTCCTCCGTCATTGTGGCCAGATATTTCATGGTCAACAGATACTGTGCCCAATTCTGAAAAACCGCCCCATTACCCCCATAGGTAATAAGTTCCTCGGGATGTTGTGCTACAGCCGGATCCAAATTGTTTTGGACCATCAGCATGATGGCTGCTGCCTGAACGGTTTTAGCGGGATATTCATGAATCGCCCTAGCGTGGAGTTTATATTCTGGTCTAAACCGATACATATAAATTCTACCATAATCCTGAAGTTCCTGTGCAAATTCAACAGAAAGAATTTTGTGCCATGCCGCCGGGAAATACCGAAGGGCATTACGTATCGCCAATTTCTTTTCTTCCAATGACAAGATTTCCTTTCTTTTAGGAGCTCTGTTCGCTGTTGACGGTATTGTTTTGACTGTTGGCAATTCTGAGGGAATGCCCTGAAGTATCTGTGCTTTAAAATCCATTTTAATCGTGGTTTTTGTCCATAACTAGCGTCCCTTTTTTCCAGACCCTATTTGGTTTTATGGAACCTTGTTTGTAAAGGATTTCCTTGTAATCGTGAACTGGAAAAGTTACCATGTCGGCCAAATAGCCGTTTTCCAATTTTCCACGATCCTTCATGTTTAAGGCCAAGGCTGCCCTAAATGTTATACCAGCCAATACCTCTGCATTTGATAGTTTTTGGAAGGTTCCCAAAATCGCTGCTTGTGTCAATAAATCCCCCATAGGGGCAGAGCCTGGGTTCCAATCACTGGCAATGGCAAGTGCCCCTCCAGCATCCAATAGTTCGCGGGCAGGAGTAAAGGCACAGCCCAAACCTAGGGAAGCTCCCGGGAGAGCTGTGGCAATGACGTTACTTTGTGCCAATGCTTTTATCTCTTTTGTAGTACTTGCTTCTAGATGGTCTGCGCTCACGGCATCAAATTCTATCGCCACAGCACTTCCCGATGTGGAGAACTGGTCTGCGTGAACCGTAATGTCAAAACCCATCTCTTTTGCTTTTGTAAAGTAGGGTGCTATATCATCCTTGGTATAGGCGCTTTCTTCTATAAAGGCATCAATTCTGTTGCAGAGTTGTTCCGATTTCAATTTAGGAAAAAGCTCGGTACTTATTTCTTTCAAATAGTCGTTTGACGTCCCCAAGTAATCTTTTGGGAACATGTGTGCTGCCAAACAAGTAGCAATCAGATCGGCCGGTATTTTTTGATTTGCATCCCTTATCGCATAAAGCATTTTGAGTTCTTCATTAACAGAAAGCCCATATCCGCTTTTGACCTCTATGGTAGTGACCCCATTTTCTAGGTGCCTATTCGCCCTTTGGATAATAAGTTCAATCAATTGTTCCTGTGTTGCCTTTCTGGTCTGGGTTACCGTATCCCAAATACCACCTCCGGTTTTGGCTATCTCCAAATAGGATTTTCCTGCATTGCGCATGGCATAGTCATTGGCCCTTGAGCCTCCAAAGCAAATATGTGTATGTGCATCTACAAATCCTGGAAGGCAAACATCGTTACCGTCCAAGGTGGTAATAGGTGCACCTAACTCTTTTGCGGTAGGGAGCAGGTCTGTAAATATTCCCAAGGAATGTATTCTGTCATCCTCAATGAGGATCCCACCATTTTTTATAACCAATAGCGCTTCATCGGCGATAGCACCTTTGAGGTTCAATTGGGTCATTGGAAGGATTTGGGCAAAAGGCCCTATAAGTTGGTACTTGTGCATACTAGTAGTTTTCAAATTCATTGGAATACTGTGTGGAAACATTCAATTTTTCACGTTTACTGACCTTGTCTATAACCTTTATGATGGTTTGTTCTTTGATCATGGCTATTCCGGCCTCTATATCGTTGGCAAATACCCGGTCCTTATCGGCAAAAGCGACTTTGGTCCGGATTTTTTTATGGATTTCGTCCAATAAGATACCTGATTTCATTGGTTTACGGAATTCAAAGGCCTGGGCAGCCGTTAAAAGTTCTATGGCCAATATTTTTTCTACATTTTCCAGTACCTGCAAGGCTTTTCTACCACTGATGGATCCCATGCTAACATGGTCTTCCTGTCCTAAAGATGTAGGGATACTATCTGCACTGGATGGGAAGCACAATCCTTTGTTCTCACTCGCTAGGGCGGCAGTGGTGTATTGTAGGATCATATAACCAGAGTTGATACCAGTGTCTTTCATCAATAATTTAGGTACTCCGGGACTATTGCCCTCCAAAGCCAAATAGATTCTTCGATCTGATATATTTCCTATTTCAGAAGCGGCCAGGCAAGCATAATCCAAAGCCATAGCCAAAGGCTGACCATGAAAATTGCCCCCACTGATAGTTAATTCCTCATCAATGATGATGGGATTGTCGGTCACTGAATTCAATTCAATTTCCAGTAGCTCCTTTAAATGCAGCCATGTGTTTCTGGAGGCACCATGAACTTGTGGCATGCAGCGCAGAGAATACGGATCTTGGACCCTATCACAATCGATATGGTCTTCCATAATCTCAGAGCCTTCCAAAAAGGATTTGATTCTGGTAGCCACGTGGATATTGCCCTTAAATGGACGTAAGGCATGCAACTCACTATAAAAGGGTTTTATAGAGCCCTGAAGTCCTTCAATCATCATGGCTCCAATGATATCGGCTTGGGAAAGACAACTGTGCAATTTTTCTACCACTTTTACGGCATGGGCGGCAATAAACTGTGTGCCATTGATCAGGGCCAAGCCTTCTTTGGGCCCCAATTCCAAAGCTTTTAGACCAGTTTTTTTAAAAAGCTCTGCCGTGCTCATTTCTTCATTATTATAGATGACTTTGCCGAGACCAATAAGAGGCAAGAATAAATGTGAAAGTGGAGCAAGATCTCCCGAGGCCCCAACCGATCCTTGGGATGGAACTACCGGGATGGCATCATTATCTATATGCCAAAGAATCCGATCCAAAGTTGTTTCCGCTATTCCAGAATACCCTCTGGCTAACGAATGGACTTTGAGTATCATCATTAATTTTGCAATTTCAGAGGCAATAGGGGTGCCTACCCCAACGCTGTGACTCTGAAGGATATTGGTCTGTAGAATCTTGGTTTCTGACTTTGATATTTTGGTGGTACAAAGAGGGCCAAAACCTGTATTGATCCCATAAACGGCATGGCCTTTTTCAACAATATTCTCTACAATAGTTCGACTCCGGACTACTTTTTTTCTTGTATCGTCAGAAATACTGCCCTTGGTATTACCATTGGCAATTGATAATGCTATACTGGCTGAGAGTTGGTCTTCTCCAAATAAAAATGTCTTAGGTACTGGAATCATGGGTTACAATTTTAATACTATAAATTTATTGATTAAGTTTGATAATCACCAATACCAATTTTGTCAATATTCAATAGCTATGGGTTATCAATTAGAACTTAGACATTTTAAATATTTTTTAGCTGTGGCTGAAGAATTGCATTATCGAAAAGCCGCTGAAAAGCTTTGTATTTCCCAGCCTGGGTTAAGCAGGCAAATAAAACAAATGGAAGAAATTTTAGATACCCCTTTATTTGTTCGAAGTAAAAAAAAGGTGACCCTGACTCCTGCAGGGGATTATTTAAGAGCCGAACTTCAATATATCCTTAATCACCTTGATCTTACTAAAAAACATTTGGAGCTTATGAAAGATGGGGATTCTGGAGAGGTGCGTATTGGTTTTTTAGGTTCTGCGATGCAAAATGTAATTCCGGATTTATTGATTGCATTAAAAGAGAAGTATCCAAAGGTTAAAACTAGTTTGGAAGAACTGTCCAACCGAGCCCAATTAGATTCGGTTATGAAAGATAAGCTTGATATTGGCTTTGTGAGGTTGGCAAGGGTGCCGGAAGGTATACATATTCACCCCGTCTTTGAGGATACCTTTTCAGTGGTGCTCCCAGAGGCCTACCCAATCCTGTCTAGAGATTTTGAAGGAGTGCATCAGCTATCAGGGGAAAATTTTATTCTCTTTCCCCAAGATTATAGCCCATTGTATTATGATACGATCATGAGTATCTGCGAGGATTCTGGATTTACGCCCAAGGTATCCCACAAATCGGTACATGCCCAAACTATTTTTAAATTGGTGGAGAATAATCTGGGGATCGCCATTGTGCCCACTTCCCTGCAATACGGTTTTCATATGAGGGTAAAATTTATAGAACTTAAAAATATCCCGCAACGCGCAATTCTTTCTGTGATCTGGAAAGATGATAATAGGAATCCCGCTTTAAAACATTGCATGGATCTGTTATTGAAAAAAAAGAATATTAAGTAAAAAATGGGAAAAGCAGTCCTTTGTATTCCCAAACGGTGGAAACAAATAGTCCTAAAAAAACCGTGGCCACCAAAAACTTAAGGAAAGTCCCTGTCAAGAATCCAAGAAAGGAACCGAAGGCCGACTTTAATGCGGTCTTATGATCAGCCCTGTTGATAAGTTCGCCAACTAAAGCACCGATAAAGGGCCATACGATTATCCCAAAAATGCCCAGAATTGGAAATACTAGTGCTACCACAAGACCTACGGTTGTTCCCAACATACCGGCTTTACTGCCTCCAAATTTTTTGGTCCCCATTACGGGGATGATATAATCCAAGCCAAATACGAGGATCGCTATAATTAGTGTGATGCCCAGAAATTCCCAATCCATGGGAATAACTTCTGTAAAATGGAGTAAAAGTAAACCCACCCAACTGATTGGAGGTCCTGGCAAAACGGGGAGTAAACTACCTAAAATCCCTGTGAGCATCAACACAAATCCAAGAAGGACCAAAAAAATATCCATGTTCCTGTTTTAATTGGGATGAAACGAATATAAAGAGAATTAGTTACATGGTATTAACCAATGATAGCAACTATTTTCTTAATTACGAACTAAAATATTAGTTTAAACTAAAACTTTAGTTATATTAGCAACATAAAAAATATATTTGATTTAAGCAATCACCATGTTAATTATGTGTCAAATGTCACCTCGAGCGGAGTCGAGAGGTATTGAAGGGATGTATTGAGTAGGTCTCGACTGCGCTCGACCTGACAAGCAAATGCCTCCTCGAGTGGTGTAAAGTAGTATTGATAGAAAAGATAGGGCCTGTTAGCGCTCGACCATACAATTTAGAAAAACAAAAAATGAAACAACTTACCAAAGCAGAGGAAGAAGTAATGCAGGTACTATGGCAATTGCAGAAATGTAATGTGGCATCGGTTATTGAAGAGTTACCGGATCCCAAACCTGCCTATAATACCGTTTCCACCATTGTTCGGATTCTGGAAAGTAAAGGTTTTGTGGATCACGAAAAAGAAGGGAAAGGTCATATATACTTCCCTGTGGTAAAAAAATCTGATTATAGTAATGCCTCCATTACCAAGCTAATGGACGGGTATTTTCAAGGTTCCTTTAAAAGTATGGTGTCTTTTTTCATGAAGAAAAATGATATGAGCCTTTCGGAATTGGAGTCGATCTTAAAGGATATTAAAAAGGACGAGGAATAGAATATTATTTGATAGAAAGTAACAGGATGAGTGACAACTCTAACCCTTAAAGTATTTAAAAATCAGCGTATGATACAATACATTTTAGAAAGTGTGGCGTTCCAGTTGTTATTTCTGGTAATTTATGACCTGTTTTTGAAAAAGGAAACCTTTTTTCAGTGGAATAGGGCCTATTTGCTGGGAACTTTTGCTCTTTCTTTAGTGCTTCCTTGGATTAAGATTGAAGCATTAAAAGCGACCGTGTCAAAGGAGTTTATGGCGTACCCTGAATATTTATGGGGGTTCAATATGTCTCCTGAAGTTATAGCTACAAATGAGACCTCTTATTTTAATCTTTCTTGGCAAGAAATGACTCTTTATGGGGGCATGTTTCTGGCAGCGGTGCTATTCATTTTTAAGCTGGTTCAAATCCAACGGCTTAAAAATAAAGGGGAGGTACACCATTTTAATCATTTTACCAGGGTAGTAGTGGCCAAGAGCAATATCGCATTTTCTTTTTTTAAAACTATTTTCTTGGGGGATGAGGTTTTAAAAAAGGAACATGAAAGTATTTTACGGCACGAACTGGTACATATTCAGCAGCGGCATTCTTTGGATTTGGTATTTTTTGAACTGATGCGAATAGCGTTCTGGTTCAATCCTCTGGTATATGTGTATCAATCCAGGATTTCCGAATTGCACGAGTTCATCGCCGATGCAAAGGTGGCTAACTCCAATAAAAATGAACAGTATCAGAATTTATTGGCTGAAGTGTTTCAAACCCATCATATTTCATTCATCAATCAATTTTTTAAATCATCATTAATCAAAAAACGAATCGTTATGCTACAAAAATCAAAATCAAAGAAAGTCTGGCAGTTAAAGTATTTACTCTTGTTACCACTAATTGCAGGAATGCTGTTTTACACGTCTTGTGAGGGAAATAACAGTAAAGTCCCTGAGGAGGAGCAGCTTGAGTCAACAAAAAGTATTGGAAACACTAACGATTCTTCCATAGAAGAAGGTTTGGTTGTTCCTTTTGCCAGTGTAGACGAAGTACCCGTTTTTCCTGGCTGTGAAAATGCAGCAGATAAAAGAGCCTGTTTCCAAGAAAAAATTCAGGAACATATCCGCAAACATTTTAATTACCCTGCCGAGGCACAGGAGAGGGGAATTCAAGGAAGGGTAAGTGTTATGTTCACCATGGATGAAGTAGGGAAAATAATAAATATTAAAAAAAGGGGGCCAAGCAGACTACTGGAGGATGAAACGGAACGGATTATTTCCAAGTTGCCAAAAATGCGGCCTGGAAAACAAAATGGGAGAGCTGTAAGAGTGCCATTTTCAATACCTATCACCTTCAAATTAGAGGAGGAACAACAAGAATACATAGAAGCTACATTTAGTGAGGTAGACGAGGCACCTGTTTTCCCAGGTTGCGAAAACGCCACAGATAAACGGGCTTGTTTTAATGAAAAAATGCAGGAGCATATCCGCAAATATTTTAATTACCCTTCCGAGGCACAGGAAAAAGGAATACAGGGTAGAGTAAGCATTATGTTTTCTATAGGATCCGATGGTGTCATTAAAAATATTAAGATGCGGGGACCTGATCGACTATTGGAAGATGAAGCTGCACGAATAATAATGCGATTGCCACAAATGGTGGCAGGAAAACGGGAAGGGGTAGCAGTTAATGTACTTTATTCCATACCTATTTCTTTTAAACTGCAATAGGACCAATGAGCATTGTACGTTTGAAATTCTTCCATCTTATACTTCTAGTCATGGCTAGCCTAAAGTCCGAAGCACAAACTTCGGATTTAGGTATTGCCGATAGTTTGTATCAATTGGGAAACCACGCTGAGGCTATTAATTATTATGCTAAAGTGGGAACGCTTAAATCAGACATTCAAATAGCTAATGCCTATGCCATTATTGGGAATTATGACAAGGCTATATTGCAATATGAGTCGGTAGTCAGTAAGGATAAAGAACAGATACACGCTAATTTTGAATTGGGAAAACTGTATTTAAAAACCAAGAAAGCTACTAAGGCTTTGGAAGTATTTCAACAATTAGCGGCTGACCAACCTGAAAATCCAGAGTTTTATTTTTATAAGGGAAGGGCTTGGCAAGATGTTGCTAATGTTGCTAATGCCAATAAGGCATTTAAAGAGGCAACACGGAGGGATAGTACTCATTTGAGGAGCATCTATCAATTAGGAAAATATCATTTGCTAAAGCGTAATCTGGATTCTGTGCATATCTATATAGATATGGGCCTCCAATTTTATGAAAATGATGTTGCATTACTCAACCTTAAAGCTTTGGCTTATTTCAATGCAAATAAGCTGTATTGGGCTTTGCCCATCTATGAACAACTATTGGAACTGGGTGAGAAGACAGAGTATATCTATGAAAAATTGGGGATTCTTTATGATGTTAAAAATGAAAATGAAAATGAAAAGTCAAAGCTAGCCTATCAGCGGTTTTTAGATTTGGACCATACGAACCCCAAGGCATTATTTGGTCTTGGTAATGCATACATGAAGTTGAAAGTATTGGATAGTGCTGCCTTTTATATCAAAGAGTCCATAGTGCAGCAGCAAATAATATTAGATAAGGAATATAATGCCTTGGCCCGTATTTCTGTTGATCAGGGTGATTTAAGGTTGGCTATTGATTATTATAAAAATGCACTACAAGAAGATCCTGAAGGATACTTGTATAAGTATGAGATTTGTTTTCTGACGGATCAGTTTTATAAGGATCCTAAAATGAAACTTGGCTGTTATAAAAGTTATATAGAAACATTTGGCAAGAAAAAGGATTATTTCTCTGAATTTGCGCAAAGCCGAATAAATGAATTAAAAGAGGAAATTCATTTTGAGAAGTAGTCCATTCTCGTTAATGTCCTTCAACTAAAAAAGCCCAACATGTTGGGCTTTTTTAGTTTATTATTTAGACAATGGCATATATACTTCTGCGGTCCAATTTAGTTCATCACCGCCCATATTGGGGTTATTATAAAAGATTTCGAGGGGGAGTCCTGTAACATCAATATTATGTTTTTTAGCATAATCCAAGAGTGCATACCAGGCCCGGTCCGAGGTAATATAGTTACCATTGTAAATGGCTTTTAGGGCTTTACTTTTCTTTCGAAACCCATATTTTAGATCAGGATGGTTGGGTAAACTATCAGATTTTATAACAGGGTACCCGAAACGGTATTCAATACTGTCCTTTTCCATATCCCATTTGGTTATTTCAATAAAGGGACGGCCTTTTAATTTAGCGCCATTATCAACCAAATAGGGGTCAAGCAAGGGGAAGTTTCTCATCATCCCACGGGCCTTATCAAATTGGGAAGACTTTACAGTTATATAAGCGTAAAAGGTAGTGTCGATCTCTTCTTCACCAACCACCTCTACCCTAATTGTTTTTAGGTGGCTATGTAGGTTTTCATTAAAATCGGAGAGGGTCTTAACCGTACGTTTTTCAAAATCGGTATCAATAAAAGGGATTTTGAGCCTATTGAGGAAGCTATATGAACTATCCTTGGCAAAGATCTTAATTTTGGAAACAGAATCATTTACTGCACTGATCTCCCATGAATAGATATGGGTAGTGTCATTAAAATGCAAGGTCTGATCTAGATGATTTAGATCTGCGCCAGTAGTGAGTTCAGTGCTGTCCAGTGTGGAATTCCATAGTTTGATAGTCTGGTTAATAGTGCCGGCATTTGCCTTCGCCTTTATGGTGACCAAATAATCGTATGGATAGATAAAAAGATACCATATTGCCCCTATAATGAATAGAAAGGAAATAATTAAAAAGAATTTCTTCATATGATTACTGCATTGTAGCTAATTGGGATTCTTGTTTCATGTTTAGTTGTTCCATGACAAATTTTCCTAAATCCCTGCCTTGTTTTACGCCCACCTCTACTGCAGCTCTATAATGGATTCCTCCGTACATTCTACTGATGGCTGCTTCATCAGCTGCCTTTGCAAAAGAAGGAAACTTCCTGACCGGCAGGCCATAAGGTATTTCGGTATCGTCTTCAAAGGAAAAATTATCTCCAAATATATTGGTCAATGCCGTAGAAGCTGCGCCCGAGACTACACTGTGACCACTGGTGTATTCTGGAAATGGCGGAGTTTGGAGTACTGGCTTCCAATTTTCGTCTATATATTGATTGATAAGTGTTTCTGGCCGTATTAAATTACTTCTGTATTTTTCATCCCAACAGCTAATAAAGGCATCTGCAATGGCCAAGGATGTTTTAGTATATACAAATATAGATTTGTCAAAATCTGAACTTGTTTTTTTACAAGCTATTTTAGCAATACCGATCCAATGTGCCCCTGGCGTTATTTTTTTTGTAGCAAACATTAAATGTCCGTAGGTCACCGAAACATAGGGGTTGCAATCCCAAAATTTGGCCATGGCAATTTCTTCTGAAGAATCGCCCTTGGCAGTAATTTCATTACTGATGTCATAAACTTCCTTTAATTCTTTGTAAAAAGGAGAGTCAACATCCATAGAAAACACGGGGGGAGGCACTGGTTTAAATTGTTCGGAGGAGTCTATTACAAAAGGACGTATTTTGCTCCAATGGGGCTCAATGCCGTCCATATAGGAAGGAGGCGTAGGCTGCCAGCGTGAATCTTCATTGGACATTACCGTAAATTTGGGCATGGTTCGGGTTTGTTTGTAATTGTCCTTATCCATCCAAGCACTAATGTGTTCGGCTACCGATAAACCGTACTCTTTTGAGGCCTCAAATTCAGTTGGGTTTTGCAATGACCAAATCGTATAGAGGCTATCCCTGAAAATACTCAACTTGTCCTCGCTAAAGATTAACCTACGGCTCATATCCATATGCGCAATTAGGGCTGCCAATTGTGGATTTATAGAGGTAGTCGATTTCGGACTTGGAATGGGGGTCAAATCGGTAACTTGGCCAGATAAGGATTTGTATTGCTCATTATTTGCCGCAATTATCTCATACGCCGCAATATTGGGATAGGCAAAAATTCTGCTGGCTACTGGAGGGGAAAAGATGTCATGAATCATTATATCCGTAACCTTATCTATAGATAGATGCAGTAGATTAGGTGATATAATTATGGGTTCTTCATTTTTCTGACAACTGCCCAGTACCGTTAATAATACCAATAAGCTTATCTTTTTCATCATTTGTCAATTTTCTTTATCAATTGATATACTTGGACTGATTCATTATTGAAAGTAGCTATTAAATAAGGGTGGTTGTTAAAGTTTATAATATTAAGATGTCGGATAGATTTTTGTGAAAAATCCAATCCAATATCATCACCCAAAATTACGTCATTTTTACCTTTAATAATAGCGCCGGCGAAAGATCCTAATCGACCGTGATATGGTTTTACTCCAAAATAATTACCTGCAGCAAGGATTTCTTCCTTTCCGTCGCCATCAAAGTCATATTTTAGAAAAGTCATAATGGGAGCCACTTGTAGGTCAACGGAGAAAGGGACAAATTTGAATTCTCCGTCATTGTTCTCAAGGTATCCCGAACGTAATTCGCTTACTTCAAATAGTTTTGCTTTATCCAGTTCTTCTTCTGAAAGTATCCCTTCTATGGGCTTTCCAGCAAAATCTTTATAGGCTGTAAATTTCTTTCTAAGACTTACCAATTGTTCGGAAAGGCCTTTTAGACCTTCAATGGGATAATTTTCCCCATTCTTTTCAATGGTCACTATGGTTTCAGTACTCCCGTTAGCATCAAAATCGGCATAATACATTTTCATGGGTGCTTTTTGGGAGGCTTTAAATTTGGAATTTAAACCCCAATTGCCAAGCAGGTAATCTGTATCGCCATCATTATCAATATCAAAAGGGATAATGCTTTGCCAAAGACCTTTGTGCACGGTTGTATCCAAATCATCTTTCTCCAACTTACCGTTCTTATTTTTGAAAAACACTGGAGACATCCATTCTCCAACTATAATTAGGTCCAGACTGCCGTCACCATTGTAATCGTTCCAAATGGCATCGGTAACCATACCAATATTCAACAAGGACTTGTTTTCTACAATTTCAAAAGCCCCTTTCTTGTTCTCAAGAAGATAGGATTGGGGAATCTTGCCAAAATCATTGGTGATCATTTGATTTCCTACAAAGAGGTCTATATCCCCATCCGAATCAAAGTCTGCCGAAGCTAATACAGAGGCATTTTGAAAAGTGGCAGCGAGTTTTCCTGAAATGAAAGTTGAATCTTTTTGAACGTAATAGCTATCGGATAGCGGCGTCATTTGATTGAAAAAATCGGCACCTCCCGAACCAATAAAAAGATCGTTTTTTCCATCACCATTAAAATCTTTAATAACTGCTTCCACATCTTCTTTAATGGAGTCTTTTTTGATTTCTAGTATAATATTTTCCCTAAATCCTTCTGAATACTGAGTATAGATCTTGGAAGGGATGAACTTGGAACCTCCTAAGAAAACATCTTGGCTTCCGTCATTATTTATGTCACCTATGGCCACTGCTGGTCCCCTGTCAGAGAACTCATAGGGGATCAATTTCTGTCTATTGAAATCAAAATAGGCATCTTCCTTGTGGACAAAATCGATACCCAGATTGCCTTCCACTTTTTTGAAAATTTCTTTTTTTGGTTTCGTAAAGAGAGGGTAGGTTACGGTAGTTTTATTTTCTGGTTTTATAACTAGGGTTTGGTTTGCCGCTACATCCTTTAATAGCTGAGTGGTCCTATCGGGCCAAATAATTCGAAGCGAATCAATCTTGACTTCCTTGCCATATCCGAAATGGATAAGGGGTTCTGAGGAGGACTGAAAACCCCTTACGGTATACATTTCCTTGTATTGAAGAATTCCCTTATGATATGAGAGTATTTTTGCACCAATAGCATATGGGTTTTTCCCAGGGAATTTTAATTTGACCTTTAGATAATTCGCCTTTTCATTGGTTTTATTTATATATAAGGTTGCGGTGTGGTTGATGTTATTGGTGACAATATCCATGTCCCCATCATTATCCAAATCACCCATGGCCGTAGCACCTGAAATGAGGGTGTCCTGCATAATCCAATCTTTGGATCTGTCAATGAATTGCAAGTTTTTACCTCCTTCAAACACATAGTTGGGAATATTTCCAGAGGGCATCATGTCTAGGGCCTGCTGATCTACCAATTTCGTATTGTCAATTTTCATTTTGATTTGGTCGTTGGAGGCAAAATTGATAAAATCCAAATCATTTGGTCGTTTTGGGATGCCATTCGAAATAAAAATATCTTGCTCCCCGTCTTGGTTATAGTCGGCAAATAGGGAACTCCAACTCCAATCAGTGGCAGCAATACCGCTTAGAAGGGCTGTTTCCACAAAATTACCGCCCTGCTGATTGATATGAAGCATGTTACGGGTAAATTGATAATGGTACCCATACTGTTCTATTCTTAGCTTTTGTATTTGAATGTCATCGTCCCCTTCAGAAGATTTAAGTACGGTTTCATCTTCTGGTAGCATGTCTAAGGTTAGGATATCGGGCCAACCGTCATGATTGATATCACTGACGTCACTACCCATAGAAAAGCGTGTGGTCTGACCAAAATATTCCTTCAAACTTTCTTTAAAAGTCCCATCTCCGTTATTGAGATAGTAGTAGTCGTCTTCGTGAAAGTCGTTCCCCACATAAATATCAGGAAAACCATCTTGATTAAAATCACTGATGGCAACACCAAGTCCATAACCATTGATACCGCCGAAGATGCCAGCTTCTTCACTTACATCTACAAATGTTTCTCCATCATTTCTAAGCAGTCTGTCCCCGGTTTGCTCGTCTCGTTCAAAACGAAGATCAGATTTCCCAAATGATTTCTGGGTGTGAACGGCATGATTAAGTAGGTACATGTCTAGGTCTCCATCCAAGTCATAATCTAAAAAGGCAGCATTGGAGCTGAATGTTTCAAAATCTAGCCCATATTTAGCAGCACTTTCCGTGAATGTTTCATCTCCATTATTGATAAATAGCTCATTGTGTCCGTTAAAGCCGTTTATTCCAACTACAGCAGAAACATAAATATCAAGAAGACCGTCCCCATTTATATCCCCCATAACCGCACCAGTATTCCAGGTGCTTAATCCAGCTACCCCCGCTTTATCCGTGATGTCTTCAAAGATAAGATTGCCTTTGTTGAGATAGAGCTTATTCTTGACCTGGTTTCCAGAAAGATAAATATCTGGAAGATTGTCTCCGTTGATATCTCCGATGGCAACCCCACCTCCATTGTAAAAATAGAGGTAGTCCAAAATATTCAGATCATTGGTTTCGGTCAGGGTATTATGAAAGGTAATACCAGTTTTTTCAGGCGTGGGGTTCATAAATAACCCACCCTCTTTTTTGCCACATCCTATTAGCAATATTATAAAAAAGGCAAGGACAATATTCTTATTCATTTAACAGGTATATCTTGGGTTGTGAATTGTTTAATGCCGCAATTAAAAAGGTCTTGCCATTGCGGTCCTTAAATTGTTTTAGGTGTTTAATTTCTTCCCTTATGAAAAAACCACTTTTGTTATAATCTTGCCAAGTGTAATTCAAATCCTTATTACCTAATAATACATTGCCATAATTGGCATCTTGCCTTGAATATTGTGGTTTAAATTCAAAATTATTTCCTCCCATAATAAGATCCAGGTATCCGTCTTGGTTGATGTCTGCACAGGAAATACCACATACACAGGACAGCTGTACTCTTGTGGGAAGTACTTTAATTGTAAACTTCCCTCCCCCTTCATTGATTGCAATGACCGATTCGGCAATAGCTGATCGTTTCATTATGGAGTTGTTGATTATTTCTTTTGAAAATAATTCATCAATGGTCTTCTTGGCGTATTCAGAAGCTTTTAGGTTTTTTTTCTTCAGGGAAACCATTTGGTTGGTCAATTCTTTTTTCTGATGTAATGGATAATCCTTTCCATTTTCCTGCAAGGTTACAATCTGCTCTATGGTGCCATTGCCATCGAAATCATTGACCCACATTTTCATTGGATTATTGGGTGAAGGCCTATAATGAATATTTGTGCCCTGATTGCCCAGAACCAGATCATTATCACCATCGTTATCCAAATCAGCTACTTCTACAACATTCCATAGTCCATCAAGACTATCCAAGGCAGTAGGTATTTTTGACAAATGCCTTCCCGAATTTCTATATATTTTGGGCGTACCCCATTCCGATACTGTTACAAGGTCTTCCTTCTTGTCTCCGTCCATATCGGCCCAAACTGCATTGGTCACCATTCCTGCATCTTTGAGGTCATAGGCAACGCGCTCTGTTGAATTCTTAAAAGTGCCATCCCCATTGTTCTCAAGTAGTAAATGATCTGGGTTTGCACCATAGGTCCCCACCACACTCCTTGATCCTATGAACACATCCATGTCGCCATCGCCATCAAAATCACTTGGGGCAATGGTGGAAATGTTCTTGAACGTGGATGGAAGAAATTCCTTGGACCGTTGAAAAATCCCTTTTCCATTGTTGAGATATAAGCGATTACGATATGTCATTTCCTCTCCCACTTGATTGCCTCCTGATCCTACCAAAAGATCCAAATCCTTGTCGCCATCGACATCTAGAAAGGCGGCAGCGGTATCTTCATATTCGGCATCTTCCTGAAAAACTTTTTGACCTATTGGGCTTATTTTACCGTTACCGGAATGGATATAAATGCTTGCACCTTGCCCTTTGGCTCCGCCCATAAAGATATCCTCATTGCCATCGCCATTAATATCACCGATAGCCAATGCTGGGCCTTCCTGTGACAAGAGCTTAAAAATTAATCCTTCATAAACAAAATCGTTATAAGTGTTCTCTTTGTGTGCTATAAGGGAGCTGTTGTTAATTTCCTGTAGCATAGGTTTTATTGCTTTGGGTTTAACAACCTTAAATCGAGTTATTGCCTGTTTATGCTCAAAAGTAATGGCTTGGTCGGCAGTAATGTTTTCCATTTTTTGAGTCATATCGTCGGGCCATATAACTCTGAGGGAGTCTATTGTTTTTGATCTTCCCAAGCCAATCGTCATAGTGTAATCCATGGAAGATTGAAATCCTCTGGAAGGGATTAATTCTTGATAGACAGTATTGCCGGCATGGTATAAGGTCACCGAGGTGCCTACTCCAAATTTGTTACTGTCCGGCCCTTTGAACTTAAGTTTTATATAGTGGTTGTCAGTTAATGAATCGGCCTTATTTTCATAAACAAAGGCTTGCATATTTACATTGTTCACCACCAGGTCCAAGTCGCCATCATTGTCCAGGTCACCATAGGCTGCACCATTGGACATACTGGGAATTTCAAAGCCCCATTCTTTATTGGCGTTGGAGAATGTGAGGTCTTTATTGTTTTTGTATGCGAAATTAGGCTGTGGTTTTATGGGCATTTTACTGATTATGGAGTCTATGGACTCCTTTCTCCCCGTAAGCGCCATTTTTTGAATGATCTCATTGGCAAAGAAGTCAACAAAATCCAGATCTGTAAGGTCGTGGTTGATTCCGTTGGTTATAAAAATATCCCTAAAACCGTCATTGTCCATATCGAAAAGCAAACCAGCCCAGCTCCAATCCGTTGCATCCACACCACTGAAATAAGCAATTTCTGAAAATGAACCGTTCCCATTGTTGAGTTGTAGGGTATTTTGAATGTACTGTTGGTAGAAATCCTTTTCCTGTTTAAGCTTAAATACGTCATACCCATCAAATTCCATGACCGATTTTACACGCTCATCCGCTTCAGGCAACATGTCCGTTATAAATATCTCTACATTTCCGTCATTATTAATGTCAGCCATATCCACCCCCATTGCAGAGAGGGATAGGTGGGAAGTCCATCCTTCTATATCTTCAGTAAAGGTACCGTCTTGGTTATTAATGTATAGGTAGTCCCGCTCATAAAAGTCGTTGGACACATAGATATCGGGATAAAGGTCTTTGTTTAAATCGGTAATCATAACTCCTAACCCAAACCCGATTAGGCTGCCGTATATACCCGCTTTTTCACTTACGTCCACAAAAACGCCATTATCATTGCGCAAGAGCATATCTCCTACTCCTTTAAATATATCTGGCACCCCTTCCCAATCCTGGGCTCTCACATCTCGTTGTTCTGCATAACCCAAACTGCTAACAGGGATATTACTGTTATTTAGGATATAGGCATCAAGGTCGCCATCCTTGTCATAGTCAAAAAATGAGGCGTGTGTTGAAAATCCTGTTTTTGCCAGGTTGTATTCTCCAGCTTTTTCCGTGAAGGTTAGATCCCCATTATTGATGTACAGATCATTATCATGGTTGTTCCCTTCCATGTTGCCGGCATTACTAACGTATATATCCAGAAGTCCATCTTGATTTATATCTACCATGACTACTCCAGTAGACCAGGGCTTGCTTCCTTCTACCCCTGCAGAAGCGGAAATGTCCTCGAACGTCATATTTCCTTTATTGAGGTATAGTTTGTTGGCTCCCATATTGGCAGTCATATAAATATCTGCCAAACCATCGTTGTTGACATCCCCAATAGCTACACCGCCACCATTATAAAAGTTACGGTATTTGAAAATATTGAAATTCTTTTTGTTTTCAATAAGGTTTATAAAATCAATCCCTGTTTTTTCAGGAGGGAGAAGTGTAAATAGAGTAGGGGCCTTAATGGCATCCTTTGCCTTGTTTTCCTTTTTGGAGGTGCAACTTAAAGAAATCCCTAATGTTACGATTAGGATGGCCAGTATAAAGTTTTTACTTCTTTTCATATAGTTTACTTCCTATTTTTGATCAAGAATACAGGAGACGCATTGTTCATTCCAACAATATAATGTTCCCTATTATTTATAGTTATCTTTTGTATATTTCTAGCGGGACCCGAAATATCAAAATCTTGATTACGGGCCCAATAAAAACCTCCATTTTTATCATTCATCAAAATTAGGCCATGTGATGCATCCAACCTACCCAATTGGGTGCTAATTTCAAAGGTATTCCCTACGAATAACATGTCCTTATAACCATCCATGTTCAGATCGTCTATTAATATGTCATGGGTAGTAGATGCCTGAACTATCAATGGTAAGGCCTTAGGTGTAAAATGTCCTTTGCCATCATTCTCAAAATACATACTGTTCAATTCAAAGATTTGCTTTTTATTAGCATTAAGTAATTTTTGTTTGGTAAATAGGTCTGTTAAACTAGCTTTAGCAAATTTTCTATACGACAAATATTCCTTGTTTAAAAATGGCATTTGTTTGGCTAATTCATCTTTAGATGCGAATGGTGTTTCTGTATTCCCTTCATAATAGGTGACCAATGGCTCAATAGATCCGTTTCCGTCAAAATCAGACCTGTATAACGTTAGTGGTTTTTCTATAGAAGCGCTTAACCTACTGTTTAATCCCCAATTGCCTGCAACAATGTCAATGTCTCCATCCTTGTCAAAGTCCTCGGCTACAACAATGTTCCACCATCCGTGGGTTTTTTCCAGGCCAGTTGAATTTAATGGAGCAAATCTTCCATTTACATTTTTCAATATGGTAATAGGTTCCCAATAGCCTGCGCTAATTAGGTCTTCATGTCCGTCGTTATCAACATCGGCCCAAATAAAATGTTTCACATTCGATAGTTCTGTAAAACTTTTAAAAATATCAGATTTAGGTGTTTGAAAAGAGCCTTTACCGTCATTCAAAAATATGAATTGATGCGCCGATTCACCAAATTTCAAGGGTATTTGATCTGATGAAATCAATACATCCAGGTCACCATCATTGTCCAAATCTTTTACCTTCACTTTAGAGGCATTCACCTCCACGTCTTTAAATTGTAGACTGTCTTTTATAAATGTTCCCTTCTTGTTAATGTAAAGCCTAGGACTTAATCGTTGGCCATTTTGAAACTCGTTTCCACCACTAACGACAAGAAGATCATCCCAGGAATCACCGTTCGCATCGAAGAATACATGAGAGGTGTCTTCACTCAAGGCATCCAATAGAAACAAATCTTCCTGTACACTGCTAAAAGCACCTTGCTTATCCTGTATAAATAATTGTGAGGCCTGTGCCTTTGCTCCTCCAATAAATATGTCCTGAAGGTTATCCTTATTGATATCCGCGATCGATATTTCGGGCCCTTCATTGGTGTTGGCAAAGGGGATGAGTGGATCCCTATTAAACTCTAAGGTTGGAGGATCTTTGTGAATAAAAGAGATGGCTCCTTCGGTATTCTTAAGATATGAATTGACCTTCTTGGAAGCACCATTGTCATAAGTCCTCTTTGCTTCCGATTCCTTTAATGTAATTGTTTTGTTTGTAAATACGTTATATAGCACCTCGGTTTTACCCTGGGGCCATATGACTCTAAGGGAATCTATGCTCTTGATATTTCCAAGTCCCATATGCTGTTTGTTGGGAACGGCGGAAAGATAACCTCGAGTAACAAAATTTTCTTGGTAAATGGTCCCATTGGGCGTATAGGCCATTAGCTTTGTGCCAATTGCAAATTTATTTTTCGGTTGCCCTTCCAAAACCATTTCCAAGTAATTGGCCTGTTCATTGGATTGGGTTTTGTTTTCCAGTACCAACGCTTCTTCATCTATGTTGTTCACTATAATATCGAGATCTCCATCATTATCTAGATCGGCATAAACGCAACCGTTGCTAAAGGAAGGGTCTTTGGTATACCAGTCGGAAGAAACATCTTGAAATGATAGATCACCTTTGTTTTTAAGAAAATAATTGGCGACTTTCTTTTGGGGTATTTCTTGTATAAACTCCATGTCAGCTGCTGACATTCCTTTATCCAGTCTTTTTTGTATGGATTCGTTCGCAATGAAACTGATGAAATCCATATCGTTAGTGGCCCTTTTTATCCCATTTGATATATAGGCGTCTTTAAAGGAATCATTGTCAAAATCTGCCAGTAAAATCCCCCATGACCACTCTGTGGCGGATATCCCTGACAAATGACCTATTTCACTAAAAGTAGAATTGCCGAGATTTAGGTGCAAAGTATTCTGCATGAATTGAGGAGAATACCCATTTTTTAAATAGGATTGGTAGGTTGGATAAGGATATTCCAGGCCAGAAGTTTTATAAGTTTCCAGCTCTTCGGGAAGCATATCTAAAGACAAGATATCTGTTAGACCATCGTTGTTAATATCTGCAATGTCGTTACCCATGGAATAATGGGTGGTATGACCTAAACTTAAATCACTTTTGGTAATAAGTTCTTTAAATGTGCCATCGGTGTTGTTGATATACACGTAATCATTTTCAAAAAAATCATTACCTACATATACGTCGGGAAATCCGTCATTATTTAAATCGCTGATCCCCAACCCCAGTCCGTAACCTATCCTGCCTTGGTAAATCCCGGCTTCCTCTGAAACGTCTACATAGTTGCCATTTTCATTCCTATATAATCGATCACCTGATCTTGGATTTAGGAATTCTCTTTGAGATCCTTTTCCGTATGTATTATTCGGATGAACAGAATGGTTCATCAGAAACATGTCAAGATCACCATCAAGGTCGTAATCAAAAAATGCGGCTTGGGTTGAGAATCCAATAAAATCAAGACCATAGGTGGCAGCATCCTCCTTAAAGACTGGAATTCCTTGGTCATTTATACCTTGATTTACGTATAGAAGGTTTTGGCCCCTAATATTTTTATAGTCGCCAACCTTGCATACATAGATGTCGAGCAAACCATCATTATTGATATCTACATGTGTTACCCCAGTGGTCCAATTGCCTTGGTTTTTAATTTGTGAAGCGGTCGTAATATTTTTAAATTTCATTCCACCGAGATTCAGATAGAATTGGTCTTCCCCTTGATTGGCAGTAAAATAAAGGTCAACTAGGCCATCATTATTAAAATCAGCCGCGGCTATACCTGCACCGTTGTAAAAATATAAATAGTTGAGAATATTTAATTCTGGTGTCTCGGTAAGCTTATTGACAAAGTCGATGCCAGTTTTAGACGCATCTAATTTTATAAACCTTTTTAGCTCTTTTTTTTGGCATCCTGATAGTAGTATTGTAAGTAAAATTAAATGCCCAAAAATCCTGTTCATTACTCTTGTTATGAGAAAGGCAATATACTTAATCTGTTATTAGCATGGAAGCTGAAAATATAATATTTTCCTCTGTATTCTGTTAAATTGGTTATTTAATGGAGTTGTTTATTATCTAACAGGGTTGATGGATTTAATAAAAATCGATTTATTGCTACTGTCAGAAACGCAAAAAAAAACCCTGATCATTTAGTCAGGGTTTTTAAACTTAGTATGTTATTATGGATTAATAACCAGGATTCTGTACTAGATTTGGATTGGCCAATAACTGGGTTGGAGGAATTGGGAACAAGTTACGTGCAGTGTTTCCAATTTCATTAGATTCTTTGAATAACCAATCTCTAGTGAACTGTCCGAAACGGATCATGTCATTTCGTCTCCAAACTTCTTGATATAGTTCACGGCCTCTTTCATCCAAAAGTTGTGACTCACCTACAGATGCAAGTGGGCTAGCATTTCTTAATTGACGAAGGGCATTTACCATAATCGTAGGGTCTTGTCCACTTCTTAACATGGCCTCCGCTTTCATCAAATATGCATCTGAATAACGGAATATAATTTCATGACCAGCGAAACCTCCACCGTATCTTACATTGTATTTCTGAACACGGATTCCTGTGGTCTCGTCATTATTAATAAAGCTAGGATCACCGTTACCATCAACGAAATCTCTTTTGAAAGTCAATGGATCACCAGCTCTATCTGTTATAGCGGTACCATCTAAAGCAAATTGTTGACCGATAAGGTATCCAAAACCAACGTTGGAGCCATCTTCCAATCCACCATTGTCAGTTGTTCCAAGAGCGTTTGTAAAAGGCTTACCTGCTGGCGGCACCCCTCCTCTTCTTTCTTCTTGTCCGTCCAATGGGTTTCCGTTAAGATCAACACGGTTGCTGTTAGGGTCTCCTTCGTACAGGTCATAGAACTCTGCTAACGTCGAGAATCCGTTCCAACCACCACCACCAATGGCTGTGGAGTTGTAATGTAGCCCATTAAATGTTCTGTTACCGGTATTCAAGGAAGCTAAGGACCAGATGGTTTCATTATCAGCTTCTTGTCTGAACAAGTCAAAGAATCCTGCCTGTAGTGCAAAGCCATCTCCTGCTATTGCATCAACCAAGGAAATTACTTGGGCCATATCTGCAGAATCAGCGCTAGTACCCAAGTAGATGTGCTTGTTTAAAAGAACTTTAGCTTTCAAATGACGTGCTGCAGCTTTACTTGCTCTATTCAGTTCTGCTCCGGTACCTGCTGATTTAGCTGGTAAGTTTGCAATAGCTTGGTCTAAATCTGTGATTATAAAGTCAATAGCAGCTTGGCCTGATATCACCGTTGGTAAAGAGGATGATGGCAAAGATGTATCCCTAAATGGAACCTGTCCATAATTGTCTAGGATAATCCACATACTGTAGGCTCTCATAAAACTAGCATCTCCAATATTTGCAGTAGATGGATTACTTCTTGAATCCAACACTTGTGAAGCAATTAACTGGTTTGCATTGAACTGGTTCCATACAGTACCGATGAAAGCATGTTCTCCGTTCCATGAATGGTTATGAAGAACTCTCCATAAACCGTTATCACCCCAGTCAGTTCCTCTTGTTGGAACTAAAGATGCATCTGTTGTTACTTCTTGGAGTGCAAAGAAATTTGCTTGATCTCCATATTGTCCGCCAACACGGTTGTATAATTCATCAACCGTCGATGCTGGATTTGCCAACCCCGTGAACCCGTCACTAATAATAGAATCGGTTTCTTCGATTTCAAGGTTTGTACAGGATGTGAGGCCTATTACAGACGCTATAGTTAGAAAATATATTTTGAATTGATTTCTTTTCATGATATTCAATTTTTTAATTAAAAGGATGCATTAAGTCCAAAGGTTACTGTTCTTGGATTCGGATACGCCGCCCAGTCGATACCTCTGGTTGGTACACCAGAACCTAAATCACCAGTAGACGATGTAACTTCAGGATCTAGACCACTGTAATCCGTAGCCAAGAATAAATTCTGTCCGGTTACCGATAGACGTAAGGTTTTAAACAAGCCTTCACCTGTTAGAGGCACATTGTATCCAATGGATGCAGTTTGCAATCTTACAAAATCACCTTTTTCAAGGAATCTTGTTGAAACATCTGCCGAAGCTCCTCCGTTTTCTCCACTGGTAAGAACGTTTTGAGTTACGTTTCTTCCGTTATTGATGGATCCACCTGTAAAGAAGCCGTTAGCCGTGTTGTTGTATACTGAGAATCCGAACTGACCAGAGAAATAAGTAGAAGCATCCCAGTTTCCACTTCTAAAGTTTAAAGATAATCCAGAAGTTACATCCGGTAAGGCATCCTCGCCAACGAATGTTTGATCGGCGATAGGATCTCCTGTACCATTACCATCAACATCTTGATAAACAGGAAAACCATCACTGTCAAATCCTTCAAAGATTGCCATGTAGTAAGAGAATAATGATCTGCCAGCTTCAAAGCGCTGTGCAAATGCACCAGATAAACCTTGTCCGTTAATCTCACCAGTATTTATGGCACTGGCAAAATCCTGAACTTCATTTTCATTATAGGCTATGTTGAAGGAAGCAGAGAAAGTTGTATTTGCTGATTGTATGAAATCATATGCAATGGCAAATTCAATACCCTGGTTCAATATAGTTGCATCAACATTACCAAACTGGAACGGATCCACTGCAGGTGCAGCTGGAGGAGTCCTTAAAAGCACGTCAGTTGTTTCACTGCGATACACATCTAAACTACCTGATAATCTATCATTGTTGAAACCGAAATCGAAACCTAAGTTATAGTTCAGTGTCTCTTCCCATTTTAGATCAGGAACATCGGTTGCAACGATTGCCAGACCGTTCTGGTTAACCACATTATCGTTTTGAGTAGCTAGGCCTCCGAAGCGTTGTCTAGCAACATAGTTTCCATATCCCAAACCATCTTGGTTACCAGTAATACCAGCACTTAATCTAAGTTTTAAGGTAGAGACTGCATCTCCAACAAAGTCTTCTTCACTCATCTTCCATGCAAAAGCACCTGAAGGGAAGTAACCATATTGATTTTCTGGACCAAATCGAGAGGAACCATCCGCCCTAATAGTACCGGTAAATAAGTATTTATTAGAGATTGAATAATTAATACGTGCAAAGAATGACTGTAATTCATCTGTATTATTGAATGTATCAGCGACCATTGCAGATACCAATTGGCTGAAACCAAGACCAACATTTTCACCTGCTACAACGGAAGGCTGTAGTCTGTTGACAAGTAGTCCGTTGGTGTTAGCACCGTAGTAATATTGTTGGAATGAACCATCTATTAGGTTGGCAGCACCATTAACGGTTTCCCTTAAATCTGAACCCATTTGATTTAAATCGGTAGTTGCAAATGTTCTACCTGCAGAATTTCTACCATTGACATTAAAATCTTGGAAGGAATATCCAACTAAAACATCAAATTTTGAATCTCCAAGATCCTTTTCATAGTTTAGGGTGGCTTCCAATAAATGATTCTCTCTATTTAGAGTGTTGTATACCCCAAATCCTTGATCTTCAATACCTGTAAAGTTTTGAACGTCCCCAGAAATAACAGATGTGTTTTCTCCTTCTGATTTGTCATATCCTAAATTTATTTTACCTGAAAGTTCAGGTGTAAACTTGTAATCAATAGAACCGTTTACAAGGATCCTATTGGTAAAAGTTTCGTTTTGGGTATATGCAAGGTAGTTAGCTGGTAATATTTGCGTTCCACCATCCGAAAAACCTGGACTTGTACTCCATGTTGGATTAGCTGAGTAACCAGCACCTAAGATATCTCCACGAAAACCAGCGCCACCAGATAATGGTGCCGTCTCATCATTCACTCTTGAAATACTTCCCTGAAATCCTAAGGTTAATTTATTGTCTAAAAATCTTTGAGAGATATTCAATCTACCTGTAATACGCTCCAAGCTCGATTTTTCTACAACCCCGAACTGTTTGCCATATCCAAAAGTAGCACGTATGTTACCACTACCATAGTTATTGGAGTAGGAAAAGTTTTGATTTTGGGAAGCCGCCGTTCTTGTCAAGAATTCTTGCCAGTCCGTTTCATTGCCAAAATCTACTGCGGAAGGATTACCTCCGTAAGAAGATACGCCATCCAAGAATTCATTTCTTTTTAATAAGTCATAACTGTTAGCAGGTGTAGCAATACTTAATGACGAAGCAAATTCAAATTTTCCTCCTGTGCTTCCTTTACCACTTTTAGTTGTGATGATAACAACTCCGTTGGCACCTCTAGATCCGTAAATTGCCGTTGCAGATGCATCCTTAAGGATACTGATGCTCTCAATGTCGGCTGGGTTTAAGAAATTCAAAGGATTTTTCACATCACTTCCACCGCCTCCGGTATCACCGCCTGGGGACGTACCGCCTCCTGACAATGGTATACCATCAACAACGAAAAGAGGGCTATTTTCACCTCTAACGGAATTGGATCCACGAATGTTCAACTGTATTCCGGCTCCAGGTTCACCACTAGTTTGTTGAATGTTTACCCCGGCAGTTTTACCTTGTATCAACTGTTCAGGAGAAGCAATGACACCGCCGTTGAAATCTGCAGCTGAAACAGATGTTACAGATCCTGTTGCATCTTTTATAGTAGTTGTACCATAACCTATAATAACAACTTCATCCAATGCCTGGGCATCTTCCTCAAGTGTTACGGATATAGTGGTTCTTCCATTTACTGCAACCTCTAAAGGCTTAAAGCCGATGTAGCTAAAAACCATTGTGGCTCCACTTTCCACATTGTTCAATGTGTAATTACCATCAAAATCAGTTTGTGTACCGTTGGTAGTTCCCTTTACCAATACACTGGCCCCAGGTAAAGGGCCGCTGGTATCAGAAACAGTACCTGATACCGTCTGAGCTTTTGCAAGTCCAAAGCATAAAAATGCCCCAACAAGCATTAAGCTTTTTAGTAGCGTAATCTTCATAAATAAGTAATTTAGTTTAGTTAATTTCAATTCTAGGTTAAACTTATGCAAATTATTTGTTAAAATAGCTAAGGTGGGAGTATAGAATTTCACGAAAACGGTTTCGTGTTAATAACTTATGTTAAATAGTATACTCGTAAACTTAGTTGTACTAAATTGTATTTTCAGTAATTATTTTAATCAAAAGTTTGTTAAATGGTAAAGCAAAACAAATATAGGAATTTTTATTTAATCAAAAATTTGTTAAAATTACCTTCCTAAATTAAGGAATTTTTACATTGGATATGTTATTGTTAAAAAAATGTATTTATACAAATATGACTTTTTTAATGTCTATTTTTCGAACTTATCACAAGTTGTTCCCTTAAACCAATAGTCCGTGTTGAAAAGAAAAATAACCCTAAAGCACATAGCCAGAGAATTGGAAGTATCCATATCCACTGTTTCCAAAGCCTTGAAAAATAGCGAGGAAATAAGTCGGGATACAAAGGAAAAGATTCAAGCTTTCGCAAAACTCTATAATTACAAACCCAATAATATAGCCGTAAGCCTTAAAAATAAACGAACAAAGAACATCGGGGTCATTATCCCTAATATAGTCCACCATTTTTTCACAACAGTTGTCCGTGGTATAGAAAAGTATGCCAATGCAAGAGGCTATAATGTCATCGTTTGCCTTTCCAATGAATCATTCGACAAGGAGGTCATTAATATGGAAATGCTGGCCAACGGTAGTATTGATGGCTTTATTATGTCATTATCTACTGAGACCCAAGCAAAAAATGATTTTAACCATATTAAGGAAGTAACCAGTCAGGGCATCCCATTGGTCATGTTCGATAGGGTAACGGATGAAGTGGAATGTGATAAGGTTATTATTAATGATAGGGACAGTGCCTATATGGCCGTAAAAAAGTTAATTGACGGTGGGCGCCAGAATATTGCATTGATCAATACAGAAAATTTGAGTGTCAGCAATGCCAGAACAGAGGGGTATTATGAAGCCCTTAAGGATGCAGGGATACCGATAAATGAGAATTTAGTGTTGACCCTTCCCTATGAGAGTGTAGACGAAGAGGCAATTCAACATTTCTTTGATACCGGTACTATGGATGCAGTCCTTTGTGTCAATGAAATATTTGCCATTTATGGTATGCGGGTAGTCCAGAAAAAAGGGTTGAGGATTCCGGAGGATATTTCCTTTATTGGTTTTACGGATGGACTCCTATCCAAATATGCCAACCCGAGCCTAAGTGCAATAGCCCAGCACGGGGAAAGCATGGGGGCGATTGCGGCACAAATGCTGATCGATAAGGTGGAAAATGAGGAAGAAGAGGAGGTTTTCCGAACAGAAATCATCGATTCGACTTTGATTGAAAGGGAGTCAACAATTAATTAAATTACTACAAATCAAAAGAGCAACTTTTTAATTGGGGGCAACTGAAGGCCAATAGGATATATTTTGGTCTAGACGGAAATTGAAAAGCCGGATTCTACAGGAAGACCATAGATCGAATAAAGAAGTGGAAAAAATTTTTATATTTGCGAAGCTATCGAAACTTGTTATTACTTCTCATTTTAATTGTTTCCAGATGGCAAGTCTCCCCTTAAAATTGGAATTTTCCGATTTTTGGAGTGCTTTTTATTTCCATAGTTATGGAATTGAAAAGCCCTTGGAGGAGGTTGTTGTTTTAATTTTTATTAAACAATTTTATCAGCCCAGTGTTGTAACCTAATTTATACATAGTGAACAAAGGATTCATATTTGATTTGGATGGTGTCATCGTTGATACCGCAAAATACCATTATTTGGCATGGAAAAAATTGGCCAATGAACTGGGTTTCGAATTTACAGAGGAACAAAATGAAGCCTTCAAAGGGGTTAGTAGAAAAAGATGCTTGGAGATCTTATTGGAGCTTGGAGGTATAAAAGCTTCCCAAGAACAGTTTGACCACTGGATGGTAGAAAAAAATGAAGACTACTTGGAGTATATTAAAAAAATGGACACATCGGAGATCCTTCCGGATGTCCCAAAAATATTGGATTTTTTAAAAGCCAACAATATACCTTTAGCTTTAGGATCAGCAAGTAAGAATGCCATTCCAATACTAGAAAAGGTCGGGTTGCTATCCTACTTCAAGGTTGTGGTAGACGGCACTAATGTATCCAAGGCAAAACCAGACCCCGAGGTGTTTCTTTTAGCAGCTAGGGGTCTTGGTGTGGATGCCAAGGATTGTGTGGTTTTTGAGGATGCCCTTGCAGGAATACAGGCCGCAAATACCGCAGGGATGACCAGTATTGGAATTGGAGATGCCGCAATACTTACGGAAGCCCAATATAATTTTAACGATTTTACGGAAATAAGCACAGATTTTATTAAACAACTAACCACTATATAATATGAACCAGGATTATATAATACCAAATGTTTGGTCGATCATAGAAGAAGGATTTGACAAGGAAAAAGTAAAATCTTCTGAAAGTTTGTTCAGTATAGGAAACGGGGCCATGGGCCAACGAGCCAATTTTGAGGAACAGTATTCAGGACACACCTTTCAAGGTAGTTATATTGCTGGAGTTTACTATCCAGATAAGACTCGCGTAGGTTGGTGGAAAAATGGGTATCCGGAATATTTTGCCAAGGTTATAAATGCCCCAAATTGGATAGGGATAGATGTAATGATCAATGGGGAGGCGTTGGATTTAAATACCTGTAAGAAGGTGTCCAATTATAAGAGGGAACTTCAGATGAAAGAAGGTTGGTACCAGCGTTCATTTACCGCTACCTTGCCAAATGATCAAGAAATTGAAGTCAAGGTAACCCGTTTCTTGAGTTTGGATATTGATGAAGTAGGCGCAATTAAATACGAAGTTAAAGCCCTAAGCGGGGATATGAAAGTAACCTTTAGTCCTTATGTTGATAGTGGAATCACTAATGAAGATACCAACTGGGATGATAAATTCTGGAACACTACAAAGGTTTCTTCAAAGGGGCAGCAAGGATTTATTGAAGCACATACCATGAAGACCAATTTTGCTACCTGTACTTTCATGGAATCCAAATTGTTCCATAATGGGAATGCGGTAGCTATGGATGGCGACGCAAAGATCGAGGAACATAAAGTTAGTTTCACTTATAAGGTGTCCATAAAAAAAGGAGAATCGGCCACCTTGCACAAATTTGGTGGGTACACCGTATCCCGAAATCATGAGGCGTCAGAACTTGTCAATGCCGCCAAGTCCGTTTTGGAGAAGGTGACCTCAATGGGATATGATGCTCTATTGGAAAAGCAAAAGCAGGCTTGGGCAAATATTTGGGAAATGAGCGATATTACTATTGAAGGGGATATCAAGGCCCAACAAGGAATTCGCTTCAATATTTTCCAATTGAACCAAACCTATTTGGGCAAGGATTCAAGATTGAATATAGGACCAAAAGGATTTACCGGGGAAAAATACGGAGGAAGCACCTATTGGGATACAGAAGCGTATTGCATACCATTTTACATGGCCACGAAAGATCAACACGTTGCCAGAAGTTTGTTGAAATACAGGTATAACCATTTGGAAAAGGCCATAGAAAATGCAAAAAAGCTCGGTTTTTCCAATGGAGCGGCATTATATCCCATGGTCACCATGAATGGGGAGGAATGTCACAATGAATGGGAAATTACTTTTGAGGAAATCCATCGTAATGGTGCCATTGCCTTCGCCATCTATAATTACTACAGATTTACTGGAGATTATTCTTATATCCCTGAAATGGGTCTGGAAGTGCTTATTGGGATTTCTCGTTTTTGGCAACAGCGAGCTACATTTTCAATGCAAAAAGACAAATTTGTCATTTTGGGGGTAACAGGACCCAACGAATATGAGAATAACGTAAATAATAACTGGTACACTAATTATCTTGCAAAATGGTGCATCAACTATACCTTGGAGCAGATCGGAAAAGTGAAGGACGGGTATTCCGATGATCACAAAAGAATCATAGGAATGACCAAACTAACGGTTGCTGAAATGGATTCTTGGAAGGAAGTGGCCGATAATATGTATTTCCCATTTTCTAAAGAGTTGGACATTTATTTACAGCAAGATGGATTCTTGGATAAGGAGCTGATTACCGTAGCCAATTTGGACAGGACCCAACGGCCTATCAACCAAAAATGGAGCTGGGACCGTATTTTGAGATCTCCATATATCAAACAGGCGGACACCCTGCAGGGCTTTTATTTGTTTGAAGATCATTTCTCCCAAGAAGAATTGGAAAAGCATTTTGACTTCTATGAACCTTTTACCGTTCATGAGTCTTCCCTGTCGCCTTGTGTGCATAGCATACAGGCAGCCAAGTTGAATAGGATGGAACAGGCATATACTTTTTATTTGCGTACCTCCCGTTTAGATTTGGACGACTATAACAAGGAAGTTGAAGAAGGGTTGCATATTACTTCCATGGCAGGTACTTGGATGAGTATAGTAGAAGGCTTTGGAGGAATGCGCGTGGTGGACGATAAGTTATCCTTCACTCCTAAAATCCCAAAACAATGGGAAGCATATTCGTTTAAGGTCAATTTTAGAAATAGAATCCTAAAGGTAAAGGTAACTGAAGGAGGGTCCAGTTTTGATTTGGAAGGTACGGAAGAAATGTCTATTCGGGTCAATGGAAAACGAGTTGCGCTAAAAGCTGGAGAAACAATTTCTATCTAATCTCAATAGAATAAACTGGCGTTTTAATTAATCCAAGATGCATGAAAAATATTTTCTTGTTCACATGCACTGTAGTGTCCTACTGTTTCCATTATGGCACAGATAGATAGGGTAGAGCCTCCATTTTGGTGGAGTGGCATGAAAAATACCCAGGTGCAGGTCATGCTGTACGGAAAGGGTATTGCTTCCTACACCCCTGAAATCAAAGGGTTGAGAATTGAAAGTGAAGAACGCACAGAGAATGCAAACTACCTGTTCATTACCTTAAATACCGAAGGTGTAACAGCGGGAATCTTCAAAATTCTGTTGAAGGATGGTGATAATTTGGTGCAAACCATTCCCTATGAATTAAGGGAACGCAGACCTAATTCTTCAGATAGGGAAAGCTATGATGCCTCGGATTTGGTTTATTTGTTGATGCCCGATCGTTTTGCTAATGGAAATCCAGCCATAGACTCCCATCCGGATGTAATTGAGAAAGTCAATAGGAAATTGGATGGTGGCCGACATGGAGGTGATATACAAGGCATCATTGACCATTTGGATTATATTGAGGAATTGGGTGCAACCGCTATTTTGAGTACGCCCCTGTGCGAGGATAATGATAAAAAATATTCTTACCATACCTATGCCCAGAGCGATGTCTATAAGATTGATCCAAGATTTGGAAACAATGAAGACTATAAGCGCTTGGCATCAGAGCTCCATAAAAGGGATATGAAATTGATCTATGATTATGTCACCAATCATTGGGGCATAACCCATTGGATGATGAAAGATCTGCCAACCTATGATTGGATCCATCAGTTTCCAGGGTATGGGCAGACGAACTACAGAATGACCACTCAAATGGATCCCAATGTGTCTCAATACGATTATAAGTATTGTATGGATGGTTGGTTTGTAAAGTCCATGCCCGATCTTAATCAAAAGAACCCCTTGGTATTGAACTATCTTACACAAAATGCCATTTGGTGGATTGAATATGCTGATTTGGATGGGTTTAGGGTAGACACTTATTCCTTTAACGATAAGGAAGGGATTGCTAAGTGGACCAAGGCCATAACCGAAGAATATCCAAATTTCAACATTGTTGGGGAAGTCTGGATGCATGATCAGGCACAGATGGCCTATTGGCAAAAGGATAGCCAGGTGGGTGCTATTCAAGGTTATAACTCCAACTTGCCCACGGTAATGGATTTCACCCTTCACGATGCCATTATGGAAGTTTTTAAGGTTGAAAAACCTTCATGGAACACCGGGATTATCCAGGTTTACGAGAATTTTGTGAACGACTTCCTTTATCCCAACATCAATAATATTCTGGTATTTGCAGAAAACCATGATACCCCTAGGATAAATGAGCTGTATCCTAATTTTGAGGATTACCAATTGGCAATGACTCTAATCGCGACCGTGAGGGGCATTCCCCAAATTTATTACGGCAGCGAGATAGGAATGAAGGGAGATAAATCTAAAGGCGATGGGGATATCCGCAGGGATTTCCCAGGAGGTTGGCAAGAAGATACCATAACGGCTTTTACGGCCAAGGGAAGGAATGAGGTGCAAAACAACTATTTCAATTTCTCAAAGAAGCTTTTTAAATGGCGAAAAAATGCCTGTGTTATCCATGGAGGAAAGACCACCCAGTATGTCCCAGAGGAGGAGGTGTATGTGTATTTCAGATATGTGGAAGGGAAAGCAGTGATGGTGATCCTGAACAACAATAAGACAACAAAACATCTTTCATTGGACAGGTTTGCCGAAAACTTGATGGGTTTTCTACAAGGGAAGGAAGTGTTGACAGATACCGTGATAAAATTGGGCAATAAACTCACCATTGGTCCCAAGAAAAGCATGATCATTGAATTGGAAAAATAATATCCACAGGGATGGGATTTAAACATAATAAGTGGAATTTGTTGGCAATTACAAAATCTGAGCTATTTCCCTATGAAGAAAATTACATTTATTATCTTTAGTGCTATCAGCGCATGCCTTTTAATATTTGGTTGTGGACAAGAGAAAAAAGAAGATTTGGAAATGAAAAAGGCAGAAGAACATAAAGAAGTGGTTTATCAGGTTTTTACCCGGTTATTTGGGAATACAAATACCACAAATAAGCCTTGGGGAACCCTTGAGGAAAATGGGGTCGGAAAATTTGCCGACTTTACCGATGCGGCCCTGAAAGGGATCAAGGATCTCGGGGTTACCTATGTCTGGTATACGGGGATTCCACATCATGCCGTAATAAATGATTATACTGCCTATGGAATTTCCAATGATGATCCAGAGGTGGTGAAGGGAAGGGCTGGTTCTCCTTATGCAGTAAAGGATTATTATAATGTGAATCCTGATTTGGCAACAGATCCCGCCAAGAGGTTGGAAGAGTTTAAGGAACTAGTGGAGCGAACCCATAAAAATGGATTGAAAGTGATCATTGATATTGTTCCCAACCATGTTGCCAGAAAATATGAAGGAAAAAATAATCCTGAAGGGGTTGTAGATTTTGGTGCAGAGGACGATACTTCGGTAACCTATAAGCGAGACAATAATTTCTATTATAATCCTGGAAAACCTTTTATAGTGCCCCATTGGGAGCATGGTTACTTGCCTTTGGGAGGAGAAAAATCAAAATTAATCGACGATAAATTTGATGAATTCCCTGCAAAATGGACCGGGAATGGAGCGCGAACCTCCCAACCCGGATTCAATGATTGGTATGAGACCGTGAAAATTAATTATGGTATTACCCCAGATGGAGTGTACGAGTTCGATACCCTGCCTGAAGGGTATGATACAAAAGATTACAAGGCCCATTTCGAGTTTTGGATTGATAAGGATGTGCCCAATAGTTGGAAAAAATTTAGAGATATCGCCTTGTATTGGATCGATTTTGGGGTAGATGGTTTCCGATATGATATGGCTGAAATAGTTCCCGTAGAGTTCTGGAGCTTTATGAACTCATCCATCAAAATGAAGAATCCGGACGCCTTCTTAATGGCAGAGGTTTACCGACCACGCTTGTACAGGGATTATATCCTTAAGGGTAAAATGGACTATTTATATGATAAGGTGGGGTTGTACGATTCCTTGGTTCCAATAATTCAAGGACACGGCTGGACAGACCAGATCAATACGGTACAACAGAGTATGTTGGATATAGAACATCATATGTTGCACTTTTTGGAAAATCATGATGAACTACGTCTGCCAAGTCCCGAATTTGCAGGCAGTGCTGAAAATGGTAAGCCTGCAATGGTAGTTTCCGCAACAATCAGTACTTCCCCCACCATGATTTATTTTGGACAAGAGGTGGGAGAGCCTGGGTTGGAAAATCCTGGATTTGGAAGCGTTGGTCGTACCTCTATTTTTGACTATATAGGAGTGCCCCATTTGCAGCGATGGGTAAACAATAAAAAGTTTGATGGTGCCGCCTTAAAACCAGAAGAAAAGGAATTAAGGGATTTTTACAAAAGACTTTTGAATTTTACCATTCAGAGCAGTGCATTAATGGGTAACTACCAAGAGATACACTCCTTCAACAGGGAAAATACAGAATGGTACAATCATCGTGTTTTTTCCTTTGCCAGATGGTCAGACACGGAAAAATTGATCATCGTCACCAATTTTGATGCCAATGACACATATGGTTTTAGCCTCGGCCTGCCAAATGACCTTATTAATAATTGGCAATTAAAAGAGGGGGATTATTTATTGTCAGATCAGCTTTATGGTAAGGGTACAGCTATCCTTAAGGTGCAAAAAGGAAATGCAAGGATGCGCGTTGATATAAAGCCTTTGCAGTCTTTTATATATAAATTGGAAAATCAGCCAGATTAGGGGTTTATTTATCCCATGGAATATACCTTGTATCCAAATAAAGCATAAAAAAAGAACTGGCGTAACCAAGAATTACCCAGTTCTTTTTTTATGCTTTTAAGCCGCTGTTTTTTGATATACAAATCCAATAACTGCGCCTATAATTCCATAGAAGATGATGTCAATGATAGCTTCTACCAAGTGACCTGTCATATCCATTAGTTCGGAGGTGCCATACCAAAGCAAGCCCATTCCCAGACCGACAAATATTCCTATCCAAATCCCAAAGGCGAAACCATTGGCGGCGCTATATGCCCCTGCGGCCCACTTGCCGTAGATGGTGCTTATGGCAAACGTTCCTATCAAATTCCCCAAGGCGATAAACAACATATTGGGTGGGTCTTTCATTATATTGTTTGTGGCGTGGGCCTCAAAGAAGTCCGCTGTGGCTATCCCCCAAATGGCATAGCCCAACATAAACATGACCACAAAGCCTATAATTGTGGCCAGTACGTTTGATTTTGAAAACATAATTTATTGATTTAATTGGTTATGGTTACTTAAAGATAATTAATATAGATTACGATATCTATAATAAATTAACAATATAATTAGATATTTAAACCTTAAAGGATTGAATATGCTATATATAAATCTATAAATTCAAGTAGTGCTAATTCCATTTCAAATTGTATTTTTGAAAGCTCATTAAAACCGATCAAAATGAAAATATTCCGCTTTCTTTTAGGCCTTGGCTGCTTACTTTTATTATCAAATTGCAAAAAAATGAACGAAACCCTTGTAATAGGACATAGAGGGGCCATGGGCCACGAAACTGAAAACACCTTGGCCTCCGTTCAAAAGGCTATGGATCTTGGTGTAAATATGATAGAAATAGATGTTTTTAAAGTCAAAAGTGGAGAAATTGTTGTGTTTCATGATGAAACCTTGGAGAGACTTTCCAACGCAGGGGGAAGAATTGAAGACTATAATATTTTTGATTTAAGATTAGTTACCCTTGATGGTAATCATAAGATACCCATGTTGCAGGATGTGCTGAAACTTATAGACCATAAGGTGCCCTTGAACATTGAATTAAAAGGTGCAGGTACCGCAGATCGCGTGAACTTTATTATAGAGTATTATGTTAAAGAAAGAGGTTGGAAATTGGAAGATTTCTTGATTTCCAGTTTTAATTGGAATGAACTGAGGGATATGCGCAAGTTAAACAAGAATATCGCCATTGCAGTACTCACGGACGGGAACCCGTTGGAGGCCATTCCAGTGGCCAAGGAATTGGGAGCGGCAGCCATTAATCCGGATTATAAAATGCTCACAGAGGAAAATATTGAGGAGATCAAAGCTGAAGGTTTTAAAATTTATACCTATACCGTAAATGAACCTGAAGACATTGAAAAAATGAAGGACTTAGGCGTAGATGGTATTTTTACGAACTTTCCCGAACGTTTACATTAATGTATGATGTGCTGATAATTGGGGGTGGGGCTGCGGGCTTTTTTGCGGCCATCCATATAGCGGAGGAAAACCCAAAATTAAAAATCCTTCTTTTAGAGCGCGGAAAGGAAGTGCTCACCAAGGTAAAGGTATCCGGGGGAGGACGATGTAACGTTACCCATGCCGAGTTTGATCCCGGGGAATTGGTAAGCCATTATCCCAGAGGAGAAAAAGAATTATTAGGACCATTCCATACATTCTGTAGCGGAGATACCATAGCATTTTTTGAAGCTAGGGGGGTGCCCCTCAAAATTGAGGAGGATGGCCGTATGTTTCCAGTTTCAAATTCATCCCAGACCATAATCGATTGCTTTATGGGTGAGGTGGATCGACTGGGTGTAACCATTTTAATGAGTAGCTCGGTCACAGGAATCACAAAATCGGAGAATGGCTTTACGGTCCAATCCATTAAAAAGGAATTTCAAGCCGAAAAAATATTGGTGGCAACGGGCAGTAATCCAAAAATTTGGAAGATGCTCGAAGATTTAGGGCATTCTATTGTGCCCCCCGTTCCGTCCCTCTTTACTTTCAATATTAAAGACGACCGTATTGCAGGAATTCCGGGCGTAAGTACGCATGCATCGGTTGAGGTCTTGCCGCCAACTCCAGTAGATTCCAAGGTGAACATTGCCCTAAAAAGTAAGGTGGCACAACAGCTCAGCCTTCAGTCAGAAGGGCCGTTGTTGATTACCCACTGGGGAATGAGTGGCCCAGCAATATTGAAGCTATCGGCATGGGGTGCCAGAATTTTAAGCGATTATAAGTACAAATTTAAAATTCGTGTGAATTGGTTGCCAGCCTATCACGAGGGAGGGGTATACCAACAATTATTGGACATAAAGGATATTGAAGCAAAAAAGACCATCTTGAGGACCAATGCCTTTGATATACCAAAAAGGTTGTGGATAAATCTGGTAAAGGCAGCTGGGATTTCTGACAGTACCAAGTGGGCCGACGTTTCCAAGAATGACCTACAGGAATTGACTGGACAACTAACGGGTTCCGAGTTCATGGTTGATGGCAAAAGTACCTTTAAAGAGGAATTCGTCACTGCAGGGGGCATCGATTTAAAAGAAATAAATTTTAAGACTTACGAAAGTAAAATTACTCCTGGACTCTATTTTGCAGGGGAAGTCATGAATGTTGATGCTATAACGGGAGGTTTTAATTTTCAAAATGCATGGACAGGTGCTTTTATCGCAGCTAAAGCAATAGCGGGAAATTGAGGCGATAGAAGTAGGCTGGAACCGAAACCAATGGATCAAATCAATGTGTTGCCAAAAATCTTAATTCAAGGGATTCACATTAGATCTAATTAATTTAACTCCCAGATCTTATAATTCAATGCCGTTGCAAAACATACCCAAAGGAAATATGGGATCATCAAATAGGCGGCCGGTCTATGAACCACTTTGAACCATTTAATGGTCAATACGATCAAAACCAGTAAGGCCAAAATGACGAACAGGGCCATTAAGGGATTTTGAAAACCAAAAAAGACGATGCTCCAAAGACCATTGAGCAATAGTTGGAAGCCAAAATGGTAGAGGGCGGTTTTCACCCAGACATGATAGAAGCCCCTTGACCAGACCAAGCCTGCCGCTATGCCCATCATTATGTAAAGTATAGTCCATACAGGGGCAAAGATCCAATTGGGAGGGTTAAAACTTGGCTTGTTCAAGGTTACGTACCAATCGTTTATAGATGATTGTGTTGCAAAACTGGAAAGGAAACCAATCAGCAAACAAACCGCAACGGAGATGGTTATATAGTATATTCTCTTTTTCAAAATTTGGCTGTAAGACCCTAAAGTAGTAATTAATTTTCTTTGGGAGCATCGTAAAACCCCTTAAAAACTATCTTTGCAGAAATTATTCACCAAATGACCGGAACAGACTTTGTCCCTTTGGCATATTCAAACAAAGTAGCGAATGGTAAGATCACTTGGAAATCACCAAGTAATATTGCCCTTGTAAAATATTGGGGAAAGAAGGAGAACCAGATTCCTGCCAATCCTTCCATAAGTTTTACTTTGGATACCTGCGCCACCACCACTACTGTGGCATATCAAAAGCTGGAAGTAAAAGGAAATGATTTCTCCTTTGACCTACTGTTCGAAGGCAAGCCAAAGGCATCGTTCAAACCTAAAATAATGACCTTTTTCGAGAGGGTAGAAAAGTATTTACCTTTTTTAAAATCGTATCACTTTACCATAGAAACTTCCAATTCTTTTCCACATAGTAGTGGCATAGCTTCTTCCGCAAGTGGAATGAGTGCACTTTCCTTATGCTTAATGAGCTTGGAAAAGGAATTGTATCCAGACATGGGGGAGGAGTATTTTATAAGAAAAGCGTCCTTTTTGGCCCGTTTGGGTTCCGGAAGCGCTTGTAGAAGTATAGAAGGAGATATTATGGAATGGGGACTGCACGGAGAAACCGAGGGGAGTTCCAATGAATATGCCATTAAGTACCCCCACCCCGTCCATGATGTTTTTAAGAATTATCAGGATACCATCTTACTGGTGGACAAAGGACAAAAACAGGTGAGCAGTACGGTAGGACATGATCTGATGCATGGCCATCCCTTTGCGGAGCAGCGATTTTTACAGGCACATGCCAATCTCACCAAATTACAGTCGGTTTTTGCCAATGGGGATTTGGATGGGTTTATAGCAATTGTGGAAAGTGAGGCACTTACCCTTCATGCCATGATGATGACCAGCTTGCCCTATTTTATACTGATGAAGCCCAATACCTTGGAGATCATCAATAAAATTTGGGCCTTTCGTGAGCATACCAATACACACGTTTGTTTTACCTTGGATGCAGGGGCCAATGTACATGTACTGTACCCCGAGGCAGAAAAGGAAATAGTTTATCAATTTATTAAGAATGAGTTGGTTGCATATTGTGAAAACGGACAGTATATTTGCGATGCAATTGGTCATGGAGCCAAAAAGATGTAAATTAATATCATTATTGGCGAATTAAGGCGTTATTTGTATATCGCTTTTAGGATTCAATTTTTAAAAAGGCTATGAAAGGACCATTATTTTACTCTAAAATTTTACTTTTTGGGGAATACGGGATTATAAAGGACTCAAAAGGTCTTTCTATTCCTTATAATTTCTTCAAAGGAGCCCTTAAAACCGGGAAGAACCTGACGGAAGTTGCAAAGAAATCCAATGAAAGTCTTAGGGCATTCACTGTTTATTTGGAACAAATGCAGCTTGAAAATCCAGAATTGGTGACATTTGACTTTATATCCTTAAAAGGTGATGTATCCAATGGGATGTATTTTGACAGTTCCATACCCCAAGGATACGGCGTAGGCAGCAGTGGGGCCCTAGTGGCTGCTATTTATGACAAGTACGCTGTGGAAAAGATTACGGTTTTGGAAAACCTTAATAGGGAAAAATTACTTGCCCTAAAGTCCATTTTTGGTTCCATGGAGTCCTTCTTTCATGGAAAATCTTCCGGATTGGATCCGTTGAACAGTTATTTAAGTCTACCCATCCTAATAAATTCAAAGGATAATATAGAATCTACCAGTATCCCTTCCCAAAATTTAGAAGGAACGGGAGCCGTGTTCTTATTGGATAGTGGTATCATCGGAGAAACTGCTCCCATGGTACAAATATTCATGGAACAAATGAAGCAGGATGGTTTTAGGAATATGTTGAAAGACCAGTTCATTAAACATACTGACGCCTGCGTTGAAGATTTCATCAGTGGAAATATGAAATCCCTTTTTGGGAATTTAAAGCAACTTTCCAATGTGGTATTGGATAATTTTAAGCCCATGATTCCAGCAGAATTCCATAAGCTTTGGAAAAATGGTATAGAAACCAATGATTACTACCTGAAACTTTGTGGCTCGGGTGGGGGAGGTTATATATTAGGATTTACCCAAGACATCAATAAAGCAAAAAAAGCATTACAAGGCTATAATTTGGAAGTGGTCTATAACTTCTAAAGTTTTGAACCATGCTTAGCAGAAAGAACAAGCTCCTTTTATTAAAGATCTTGAGTCTTGTTTCCGTGGTTAGGGGATACAATATTCTAATGATTGTATTGGCCCAATATTTAGCCTCCATATATATTTTAGCACCTGATCTTCCCCTTAGTAGGGTGGTATTCGACATCAATCTGTTTGTTTTGGTCACAGCTTCTGCCTTGGTTATTGCCGGTGGGTATATCATCAACAACTTTTATGATGCCGAAAAGGATTTGATCAACAAACCCAGAAAAACGATGCTGGATCGATTGGTAGGTCAGCGCACCAAGTTAACCACCTATTTTGTCCTCAATTTTCTAGCCGTTTTTTTAGCCAGTTATGTTTCATTTAAGGCGGTTGTCTTTTTTTCGGCATACATTTTTGGCATCTGGTTATACTCCCATAAATTAAAGAAAGTGCCTTTTGTGGGAAATATGGTATCTGCCGTTCTTGCCATTACCCCTTTCTTTATCGTTTTCGTTCATTACAAAAATTTCGAGGCACATATCTTCGTACATGCTATTTTTCTCTTTTTATTGATACTGGCCAGGGAAATGATCAAGGATATGGAGAATATGGCCGGAGATTTGGTCCAAAACTATAAAACCATTCCTATTTTATACGGGGAGCTGTTTTCCAAGACAGGGATCAGCGTTTTGATAGCGCTAACCTTAGTGCCCTCTATTTTGCTGATTACCTCTTTTGATGTTGGGTATATGTACATCTATTTTATAGGGGCTATTGTACTTCTCCTGTTGTTTTTGTTGCTGTTATGGAAATCAAGCAATAAGATGCACTATGTCTGGCTTCATAATATTTTAAAATTGATTATCATAGTAGGTGTTTTTAGTATTTTATTGATCGATATTGATCTGGTTTTAAACAGAATATTATAATGGAAAACTTACTAAAAGTCGCCCTAGCGCAAATAAGTCCTGTCTGGTTGAACAAGAAGGCCACCCTTAAGAAAATTGAGGATACGCTCCTAGAGGCATCCTCCAATAAAGCAGAACTAGTGGTTTTTGGAGAGGCACTTTTACCTGGGTATCCATTTTGGTTGGCCCTGACCAATGGAGCTGCTTGGGATTTAAAGGTAAACAAGGAACTACACGCTCATTACGTGCGGAATGCCATACAGATAGAAGCAGGAGAATTGGATTCTATTTGTCATTTGGCGAGAGAATATAAGTTAGCCATTTATCTGGGAATTATAGAGCGTGCCAAGGATAGGGGTGGCCATAGTATTTATTGTTCATTAGTCTATATTAATGCATTGGGAGAGATCAAGTCCGTCCATAGAAAATTGCAACCTACCTATGACGAAAGGTTGACATGGGCACAGGGTGATGGGAATGGTCTTCAAGTACATCCCTTAAAACAATTCACGGTTGGTGGACTTAATTGTTGGGAAAATTGGATGCCCTTACCAAGGGCGGCACTTTACGGTCAAGGGGAAAATTTACATATAGCAGTTTGGCCAGGCAATGAATTGAATACTAGGGATATTACTAGGTTTATAGCTAGGGAATCCAGGAGTTATGTGATTTCCGTTAGTTCATTGATGAAAAAGGATGATTTTCCAAAAGATACCCCCTATTTAAATGAAATATTGGAAAAGTCCCCTGATGTTTTAGGAAATGGGGGTTCGTGTATTGCTGGTCCAGATGGAGAATGGATTTTGGAACCTGTGTTAAATACGGAGGGATTGATCTACCAAACTTTAGATTTTAATAGGGTATATGAAGAACGCCAAAATTTTGATCCATCAGGGCATTATTCAAGGCCCGATGTCACGAAACTTTATGTGAATAGAGAGCGTCAATCTACCGTAGATTTCAAGGATTAATTGACTTTGTCCCCCTTAAACAACTATATAAAAGGTAATTGCTGTAATCCTGAAATTCCTTTGTACCTTTGTGCAAATATTTTTTGTAGATAATACGTATGGGAAGGTCAGATGACAATAATGATAGGAAGGCTTCAGGAAGAGGAGAAGGTTTTAAGAAAAAAAGCTTTGCTAGGGGAAATGCACCTATAAAAAGAAAATCCGAAGGGGATAAGAAACCTTCTGATCCCAATGTACTTCGTTTGAACAAATACGTGGCCAATTCAGGAGTGTGTTCAAGAAGGGATGCCGATATTTATATTGCATCAGGGAATGTCAGCGTTAATGGAAAGCCGATTACTGAAATGGGCTATAAGGTAAAACTTACCGATGTAGTTAAGTTTGATGGAAGGTTGTTGAGCCCGGAGAAAAAGGAATATGTTCTTTTAAACAAGCCCAAAGACTTTGTGACCATAGCTACGGATTCAAGAGGGAGACGGTCTGCAATGCAGTTGGTTTTGAATGCCTCAAAATCCAAAATATCCCCTATTGGTCGTCTGGATAAGGACGATACGGGATTGATTCTTTTTACCAATGATGGTGAAATGGCCAAACGTTTGGCCCGTCCACAGAATGGGTTGAGAAAGATATATCATGTTGTACTGGATAAAAACTTGAAGTTCGAGGACTTGAAGGCTATTCAAGAAGGGGTCACCATAGAAGAGAGTGTGATCAGGGTGGCTGAAATTAGTTATATAGAGAATTCTCCCAAGCGTGAAGTTGGGATAGAGATACACAGCACCCGTAACAAGGCAGTCCAACGAATATTTCAACATCTGGGTTATGAGGTCGAAAAATTGGACCGTGTGGTCTATGCTGGGCTCACCAAAAAAGATTTACCCAGAGGTCATTGGAGATATCTTACCGATCAGGAAGTGATCAATTTGGGAACGATTAAATAAATTTTAAATCTTAAAATATAAAAAAGGGGCCAAAACGATAGTTAAGGCCCCTTTCTTGTTCCATAAGTTCTATTTCATTTTATTACGGATCTCTTTCAAACAGAGATTTCCCAAACTACCTTCGTGGGTATGTTCTATGTCCCTTTTTGGAGTGAAATTCCCAGCATTGATTTCCATTCCCATCTTCTTATAGGCGTCCCTAAACGGCATTCCGGCCAAGACCAATTCGTTTAAGGTATCCACACTAAAAAGGTAATCGTATTTTGGGTCATCCAAGATGCCCTTGTTCACCTTAATTTCCTTTAAACTGAAAGTCAGTATTTCCAAACACGCTTTTAAATCTTGTATGGCCGGGACAATGACCTCCTTCACCAATTGAAGATCCCTATGGTACCCACTGGGCAAATTGTTGGTAATCAAAATAAGCTGATTGGGCACCGCCTGAAGCTTATTGCATTTCCCCCTGACCAATTCAAAAACGTCCGGGTTCTTTTTATGGGGCATGATGCTAGAACCCGTGGTAAGCTCATCGGGAAAGGAGATAAAATTAAAGTTCTGGCTCATGTACAAACAGATGTCCATGGCCATTTTTGATAGGGTGGCAGCAATACTGCTCATCCCAAAAGCTGTGGCTTTTTCTACCTTTCCTCGGCCCATTTGAGCAGCGACTACGTTGTACTTCATGGTCCCAAACCCCATTTCCTTAGTGGTAAAACTCCGGTCTATGGGAAAAGAGCTCCCATAGCCAGCAGCGCTCCCCAAGGGATTCTGGTCAGCTACCTTATAGGCCGCATCAATAAAAAAGAGGTCGTCCACAAGACTCTCCGCATAAGCGGAAAACCAAAGTCCGAAAGAAGAGGGCATAGCTATTTGTAGATGGGTATATCCTGGAAGCAAAACTTCTTTGTGTTGGTCGGCCAATTTTAATAGAAGGGCGAACAAAGCAGTGGTCATTGTCTTAATTTCGGAAAGCTCATTTTTTAAATAGAGGTGCATGGCCACCAATACCTGATCATTTCTAGATCGCGCGGTATGGATCTTTTTACCGGTGTCCCCAAGTTTTTCGGTAAGCACGAATTCTATTTTTGAATGCATATCCTCAAAGGTGTCCTCAATGGTGAATTTTCCTTCTTCGATGGATTTTGTGATTAGATCCAGTTCGGTGCATAGGGCCTGGGTCTCCTCAGGGGTCAACAGGCCAATTTTGCCGAGCATTTTGGCATGTGCTTTGGAGGCTATGACATCGTATTTTGCCAAAACCAAATCTAGTTCCCTATCATTTCCTACCGTAAAATGATCAATTTTTTTATCTGTGCTATATCCTTTGTCCCAGAGTTTCATATGCTTTAATTTTCTAGCTTTCGATTGATCTACAACCAGCTGTTATTATTTTACTGCATCATTAGAGCAGGAATCCCTCTAAAATCTTAATATACAAATCTATGCCCTCTTCAATTTCCTTCACAAAGATAAATTCATCCGCAGAATGGGATCTTGTACTATCACCAGGTCCCAATTTTAAGGATTGACAGATCAAAGTCGCCTGATCGGATAGGGTTGGAGAGCCATAGGTACTTCTTCCCAAATTTATTCCCGATTGCACCAAGGGATGATTCTTGTCAATGGAAGATGAATTTAGCCTTAAGGAGCGGGCCTTCATTTCACAAGGGGCTTCCTTGGTCAATATATCGGCGATCTCCTTATTGCTATAGCGGTCGTTCACCCGTACATCCACGACCAGGTCTACCTTTGCTGGTATCACATTATGTTGGCTGCCCCCATTAATTTGGGTAACAGTCAGTTTTACCTCCCCCAGGGCTTCGGAAACCTTTTCAAAGGAATAGTTTTGAAACCATTGCAGTACTTCTATAGTGTTGTAAATGGAATTATCGTTGTTCGGATGTGCCGCATGGGAAGGGGTTCCTTTTACTTCGGCATCAAAAACCACCAATCCTTTTTCAGCAATGGCAAGGTTCATCAAGGTAGGTTCCCCAACAATGGCAACATCAATATGGGGCAGAATACGGAGCATACTGTTCAGGCCATTTGGCCCAGAGCTTTCCTCTTCCGCAGAGGCTACAATGATGATATTGTGGTTGAGGTCTTTCGTCTCATAGAAATGGGTAAAAGTCGCTATCAAAGACACTAAACATCCACCAGCATCATTGCTTCCAAGGCCGTATAATCTAGCGTCCTCAATATGTGCATGAAATGGGTCCTTGGTATAGGCCGAATTTGGTTTTACCGTATCGTGGTGGGAATTGAGCAATAAGGTAGGTTTGCTATCGTCATAATATTTATTGAAAGCGTACACATTGTTTTTCTCCCTTTTAAAGGGGATATTAAAGGATTCAAACCAAGCTTTAATGGCATCGGCAGTTTTGTCCTCTTCCGAAGAAAAGGACTGTATAGAGATCAACTGCTGTAATAAAGCAATTGCCTTTGTTGAAAGTTGTTTCTGGTCCATGGTCATAATGTAATGGTGGTATATATGGTCGCTTTAGGCTGTAACATGGAAATATCCCCTATGCACACCTTGTGGACTTTTTTGTTTAGGGCATGAAAGCAATTTTCCAATTTGGGAAGCATGCCATCCGCAATAATTTTTTTATCGAGTAGCTCTTGGTAGGATTTGGTGTCTATATGTTTAACAACAGAATTTTCATTTGAAATATCTAGGAGGACACCTTTTTTTTCAAAGCAGTAATATATGGTAGTTTCATAGAGGTCGCTCATGCCAATAGCTATTTCTGAAGCGATAGTGTCTGCATTCGTATTCAATAATTGCCCTTTTCCATCATGGGTAATGGCACAGAATACAGGGACCAGGCCAGACGTTAGGAGCGCATTTATGGTGTTGGCGTTAATGCCGTCCACATCACCCGCAAAGCCGTAATCTACGGTCTTAACCGGTCGTTTATGGGCCTGTATAGTATCACCATCGGCGCCACTAAGTCCTATGGCATTGCAATTGTTGGCCTGTAACTGGGCCACAATATTTTTGTTGGCAAGACCGCCATATACCATGGTGATGATCTTTAAACCTTCCTCGTCAGTAATTCTCCTGCCCCCAACTACTTGAGATTGAATCCCAAGTTTTTCTGCCAATTGTGTGGCCAGTTTACCACCGCCATGGACCAAAATTTTCAGCCCTTCCATTTCTGAAAAGGAGCTGAGAAACTTTGACAGTTCGTTTTTATCTTCTATAACGTTTCCCCCAATTTTGATTACGGCTAATTTTTGCTTCATGGATTTGGATTAAGATAGGCTTTCCAATATTTTTTTAAGTGCTATTTGGGCTGCATAGGTTCTGTTATTGGCCTGTTCAATAACCAATGATTGCCCACTGTCCAAAACCTCATCGGCAACGACCACGTTCCTACGAACGGGCAGACAATGCATAAATTTAGCTTTTCCCAACTTATTTAAATTTATGGTCCAATTGGAATCCTTGTTGGTGACCTGCCCATAATTGGTATAACTGCTCCAGTTTTTTACGTATACAAAATCGGCATTTTCCAAGGCTTTTTCCTGATCATACTCAATAGTGCACCCTTTTGTGATTTTTTCATTCAACTCATACCCTTTTGGGTGGGTAATCACAAAATCTGCTTCTTGGCGCTGTATCATTTCTATAAAGGAATTGGCCACGGCATGGGGCAGGGCCTTGGGATGAGGGGCCCAGGAAAGAACAATTTTAGGCTTGGGTTTTGTATTGTTTTCAGCCAAGGTAATGGCATCGGCCAATGCTTGTAGCGGATGGCCAACGGAGCTTTCCATATTTAGAATGGGCACTGTGGCATATTTTTTAAATGATTCCAATACCAATTCGGATTCATCTTCCTCTTTATTGGTAAGGGTCGCAAAGGCCCTAATGCCTATGATATCACAATACTGGGAAATGACTAGGGCGGCTTCTTTGACATGTTCTGAAGAACCTTGGTCCATTATAGTCCCATCCCCATATTCCAAAGCCCATCCTTCACTACCAAAATTCATGACAATGACTTCCATTCCCAAGTTCATGGCTGCTTTTTGAGTGCTCAAACGGGTTCTTAGGCTATTGTTAAAAAAAAGCAAGCCCAAGGTCTTGTCTTTTCCCAAGCCTTTATGCTGTTTGGGATCTTTTTTTAGGGACCTCGCCTCTTCCACCCAATTGGGCAATGAGTCAATATCTTTAAGGGATAGGTAATGTAACATGTCTTTTATTTTATTTTGGTAAAATTGCTCTTATTGTTCAAGGCATCAATTATAAAATTTTCTTTTAGGCCATTTACGATCCAAGTTTCAATATTGGCCTTTTTGGCAATGGTGGCAGCCTCAATCTTCGATTGCATGCCTCCCGTCCCTTGGGAGGATTTAAGGCCACTTACCTCCTTTTGTAACTCTCCTAGGTCACTAACCGTCTTTATGGTTTCAGGTATATTGTTCTCTAGGGACTCCTTAGTGTAAATGCCATCGGTATTCGTTGCTATAATCAATAGGTCCGCTTTTATAAGGGCCGCCGTGAGGGCGGCTAACTTATCATTGTCGCCAAACTGTATTTCGTCAGTGGCCACGGTATCATTTTCATTGATGATAGGAATGAAGTTGTTGCTTACAAGGACATTGATGGTATTGCATATGTTCACCTTGGAAGCCTCTTTTTCAAAATCGGAATAGGACAGCAGGCATTGTGACGTCAATAGTCCCAATTCCCTGAAATTTTCCTGGAAAATACGCATTAAATGGGGTTGACCAATGGCCGCCAAAGCCTGTTTTACATTAATTTCGGGCCCATTGTGATCCAATTTCACGAACTGCCTTGCGGCGGCAATGGCACCGGAACTAACAATAATAAATTCGTATTGTTCTTTTAATGTTGCTATCTGACGGGCAATATCCTCAATTTTTCCTCTGGAAATCTGGTCTGTTTCCTTGGTTAGGGTATTGGTTCCAATTTTTAATAAGATGCGTGTTTTGTTCATGGTTCTGTAACTGTGCTTCACAACAACCTTTGTTCATAAGGCAGTTCTGGAAATGCTATTGTTTTAGCTCCGTTTGAAGGGCGTCAAAAAATAGATCGATATGATTTTTAGTAATGTTCAAAGCTGGGAGAATCCTCAAAACATGTTTATCTTTTGCTCCTCCGGTAAATAAGTGTTGGTTGTAAATTAATTTTTTACGCAATTCGGAAACATCAAAATCGAATTCCAAGCCTATCATAAGTCCTCTTCCCTTTACGTTTTTGACCTCTGGAATTTTTGCCGCTTTCGACTTGAAATATTCGTATAATTTGCTGGCATTTTCAATCAGAAACTCCTGCTCAATAACTTCCAACACCGCTAATGCTGCCGCACAGGCCAAATGATTGCCGCCAAAGGTAGTGCCCAATAGTCCATAGGAAGCCTTGATGCTTTCATGTATCAAAACCCCACCTACAGGAAAACCGTTGCCCATGCCTTTAGCGATAGTGATGATATCTGGGTTTATGTCGTGATGCTGGAAAGCGAAAAACTTGCCGCTTCTTCCATAACCCGACTGTACTTCATCTGCAATAAGCAGTACATGGTGTTCCTTGCAAAGTCCGGCGATTTCCTGATAAAATTCGGTAGAGGGTTGGTCCAATCCCCCTACGCCCTGTATGGCCTCCAAAATTACAGCGCAAACGTCCCCTTTCTCAATCTCTTTGGCAAAGGATTTTATGTCATCAAAAGGTAAAAAAGTAACCTTCTGTTGTTGGTTAATTGGGGCATTTATTTTTAAGTCGTCCGTAGCTGCAACCGCTGCTGAGGTTCTCCCATGGAAACTGTTGTGGAATGCCAATACCCTTGATTTTCCAGTTTGGAAGGAGGCTAATTTTAGGGCATTCTCGTTAGCTTCAGCTCCTGAATTGCACAAGAAGAGGTTGTAATCCTCACAATTGGACAGTTTTCCCAATTTTTCGGCCAATTCAGATTGCAATGGATTTTGGATGGCATTGCTATAGAATCCAATTTGGTCCAACTGTTCTTTTATACGCCTAACATAGTGTGGATGGGAGTGGCCAATGGATATAACGGCATGTCCCCCATAAAAATCAAGATATTTCTGACCTTTATCGTCTGTTACGACGATACCTTTGGCGGAAACAGGGGTTACGTTATATAGTGGATAAACATCAAATAGGTTCATTGTTATTCTTTTTTAATTTGATTGATCTTTTCATAAGAGGCTACAATACCCTGAATTAAGGAAGAGCTCAACCCTTGGTGCTCCATTTCGTTCAATCCTTGAATGGTACACCCCCTAGGGGTGGTCACCCTGTCAATTTCTTCTTCAGGATGATTGCCAGAGGCAATCAATAATTGGGCTGCCCCATTGCAGGTATACATCGCAAGTTCCTGGGCTTCTTTGGCGTCAAACCCCAGTTGAATAGCGCCTTGGGTGGTTGCCCTGATGAGACGCATCCAAAAGGCAATCCCACTGGCGCAAATGACCGTGGCCGCTTGCATTTGGTTTTCCGGGATGACCATGGAATGCCCCATCTTGTTAAAAATTGTCCTGGCCAGTTCAATTTTTTCCTGCCCCTTTTCATTGGCGCAGATGCAGGTCATGGACTGGCCTACGGAAATTGCCGTATTGGGCATGCTTCGAATAATGTTGTTGTCCTTGCCTATGACTTTTTCTATTCGTTCTATACTAAATCCCGTAATAGTGGAAATAATAACATGGTCGTCCACCAAATGATCTTTTAGCTGTTCCAAGATGCTTTCAAAATGTACAGGTTGAACTGCGAAAATTAAAATGTCTGAATTTTTCAGGGCTTCCTTATTATCCGTGGTCACTGTAACATTACCATGGGATTCTAGGGCTTTTATCTGTCTTAGATCTCTTTTGGTGAGGTATATGGTGGAGATTCCATCATTTGTATTCAATAATCCTTTGGCTATGGACAATCCCAAGTTCCCCGTCCCAATAATGGCTATTTTCATTTCTGATTGGTTTATTCGTTGTTACTCTCAATGCTAACGCTCAATAATTTAAAACACCCCTGCCTTTAAATGCAGGCCTTCCGTTTCATCTAAACCAAATATCAGGTTCATGTTCTGTACGGCCTGACCTGATGCACCCTTTAATAAATTATCAATGGCAGAAGTAATAAGCAACACGTCGTTGTGCTTATGCAGATGTAAATGGCAATGATTGGTGTTCACTATCTGTTTTAGGCAAATTTCCTCATCAGAGACCTGCGTAAATTTGGCATCGGCATAAAACTTCTTGTAAAGTTTCTTTGCATCTTCCAAGCTTCCGGCATAGCTAGTATAGGCTGTAGCGAAGATTCCACGGGTAAAATTTCCACGACTGGGTAAAAAGAAAAGGTCCCCCGCATTGGCTTGAAGCGAATGTAAACTTTCATTTATTTCTCCTAGATGCTGGTGTGTAAAGGGTTTGTACCAAGATATATTGTTTGTCCTCCAACTAAAATGTGAAGTAGCTGAAAGGCTCACACCTGCGCCCGTACTGCCGGTGACAGCATTGATGTGCACCGGGTTATCAAGGGCGCCAGCTTTTGCCAAAGGCAATAGCGCCAATTGTATGGCGGTTGCAAAACATCCCGGATTGGCAATGTAATTTGCTTTTTTAATGGCTTCCTTGTTTAGTTCCGGAAGGCCATAGATAAAATCCTTACCATTGAACAGGGAATCGGCCGTTAGTCTAAAATCATTGCTCAAGTCTATGATCTTCGTTTTGGTCGAAAATTGGTTCTCCTTTAAGAAAGAAGTAGAATTGCCATGTCCCAAACACAGAAAGACCACATCCACATTTAAATTCACTTCTCCTGTAAACTTTATTTCGGTTATCCCAAGTAGATCGGGATGAGTGTCAGATACATTTTTACCTGCCCTAGTTGTGCTATATATAAAATCGATACCTACCTTGGGGTGGTTCAGGAGTATCCTTATCAGTTCTCCTCCCGTATATCCGGACCCGCCTATTATTCCTGCTTTAATCATTACTGTTGTTGACGTGATTATATATTTTTCCGGCGTTGGATAGTATCTTGATGAAGCCTTTTGCATCATCCGCTGTCCAACCCTTGTTCATTTCCCCATAGTTCCCGAAAGTGGCATTCATAAGGTCGTGCTTTGATTCTATACCATTAAGTTGGAAACGATAGGGATGGAGGCTTACAAACACATCGCCCGAAACATTCTTTTGGGTATCCGTTAGAAAGACCTCAATATTTCTCATCACCTCATCTAAATAATTTCCTTCGTGAAGGAGCATCCCATAAAAATTTCCCTGTTGTTCTTTTTGAAATTGCTGCCATTTGCTCAACGTATGTTTTTCCAGCAAATGGTGGGCTTTTATAATGATTAGGGAAGCTGGAGCTTCAAACCCAACTCTCCCTTTTATGCCAATGATAGTATCCCCCACGTGGATATCCCTGCCAATAGCATATTTGGAGGCTAGGGCATCCAGCGCAATAATATTGTTCACCGGAGTATTTTCCTTGCCGTTTAAGGCTGTCAGTTCTCCCTTTTTAAAGGTGAGTTTAACCTCTGTTGGTTTTGTTTTCTGTAACTGGCTTGGATAGGCGGAATCGGGTAGTGCCGAATGTGAAGTTAAAGTCTCTTCACCTCCAACAGAAGTACCCCAAAGGCCTCTATTGATCGAATATTTGGCTTTTTCCCAAGGGTAGTCCACCCCATTTTCTTTGAGGTAAGCTATTTCAGCTTCCCTAGATAGCTTGTTGTCCCTGATAGGGGTTATTATCTCAATTTCCGGGGCAATGATCTGGAATATCATATCGAACCTCACTTGATCGTTCCCGGCTCCTGTACTGCCATGGGCAATGTACGATGCGCCTATTTTTTTTGCGTGGTTCACTATTTCTATGGCCTGCACGATACGTTCAGCACTTACAGATAAGGGATATGTATTGTTTTTAAGGACATTGCCAAAGATCAAGTATTTGACTACCTTTTCATAAAATGTCTGTACGGCATCAAGGGAGGTATAGGTAGATGCCCCCAATTGTAGTGCTTTTTCTTGGATATTGACTATTTCTTCTTGAGAGAACCCTCCGGTGTTCACGCTCACTGCGTGCACTTCAAAACCTTTATCTTTAGATAGATATTTTGCACAATAAGATGTGTCCAGTCCACCGCTATAGGCTAATACTAATTTTTTCATCTTTCTTTCTTTTTAAGGAACAATTGCTCCTTGATGCTTCTTAATCTTGTAAATGCTTTTGTATTCAGTTTGTTGTCCTCTACTTTTTTCTTGGCATGGGGATCAAATAACATGCCGGTGCACAAGCACATTTTTGTTTCGGTCCGTGTCAGGATATCAAAATTTTTGCAGGTCTGGCAGCCTTTCCAAAATTCTGGGTCAGTGGTGAGTTCTGAAAAGGTCACGGGCTTATAGCCAAGCTCGTAATTCATTTTCATTACGGCTAACCCTGTGGTAATGCCAAATATTTTGGCGTCCGGAAATTTTTTTCTTGAAAGGTCAAAAACAGCTTTTTTGATTTTTTTGGCGAGGCCTTGCCCTCTATAGTCTGGGTGGACGATCAATCCTGAATTGGCGACAAATTTTTCATGCCCCCATACTTCGATGTAACAGAATCCGGCAAATTTGTCCCCGTCCAAAGCTAAAATGGCATTGCCGTTTTTTAACCTTTTCTCAATATACTCCGTAGATCGTTTTGCAATACCGGTACCCCGTACCTTGGCAGACTCCTCTATGGTATCGCAGATAATCTGGGAGTATTTAAAATATGATTCGTTAGCAATAACAATCTTCATTGAATGTTGCTTTAGGATTAAATAAAATAATAATTTTTTATGAGAGTTGGAAATGGACTCACCTATTTCCATAATAGAAGCGCACCCTTACGGGCGGAGACGTGTAGGCGTAAATGAATAAGCGGGAAAAGAAGCCCGATTATGGAATAGTATATGTGTTGTTACATTCATTACAAAACAAATGTACCAATTAAAATGAATTGGGGGCAAAACATGCTTATTTTTTACAAAATAACAGGTTTTTGTTATTTAGGTTAATCAATTCATAAGCCAAGAAACCATAAACTAGGATATATTCAATGCTGAGAATCAAAAGGTTCTCTTCAAATTGGCCATTGGAATAGGCCCAATAGCTTAAGATTGCGGTAAGTGACCATACCAAAGGAAACCTAAATTCTGTAAAAATCGCCAAAATGACCAGGAAGATAATGTACCACGGGTGGACCGTTGTGGCCAAAAAATAATAGGCACTTAGAATCCATAACATGGAAGTGATCAGGGTGGAAATATTTTTATTATCCCGTAAGAAAGTAAAAACAAGGACTAATATCACAATTATAAATGGCATGATTTTACCAAAAATCTTTATCATTTTAAAGGCTGGGACATCTAATTGTAGACCAATGGACTTAATGATATTATAAGTGCTTGCATTAAATTCAAAATTTGAGAACCAAAGACTTAGGGTGGCCGAGTAATGGGTGATGAATTCCATGGAGAAAAACGGAAGTGTAAACACAATAGTCGTGACTCCAATGAGGGAATAGAACAGAAGACTTTTTTTGATGTCGAAATGTTTTAAAAATAGGGGCAGGAACAATAGGGGCACAAGTTTTGTCAGGATGGAAAGCGAATAAAGTACTGCACTCCAACGCCATTTATTCTTTGCGAGCAGATAAACGGATGCCAAAAACAAAAATATCATAACTCCTTCAAAATGGAGGTTTCCGGTAAGTTCTATAATGACCAATGGATTTAAAAAATACCAAAAAATTAAGTGGGAAGATCTGTTGAGGTGCTTTAGTAATTTTCTTCCAAAGTATAGAATACCCAGGTCGGCACATATGATGATTACTCGCATCGCCATAATGCCCCCAAGAATGGACTTGCCCCCCAATGCAGCTGCAATGGAAAATAACAATTGGTTAAGGGGAGGATAATTGGAAAAATGTTTGGCACTAAGCTCTCCCATGCCCAAATGCAATTCCTGCGCATTGGCAATGACAAGATTTCCTTGTGCTATAAGTTCATCAGGGGTATAGAGATAAGGGTTGAGTCCATGGCTGACTAGTTCCCCATCCCAAATAAAGCGATAAAAGTCTTGTGAGAGGTTAGGGGTGGCTATAAAGAAGACCAAACGAAACAGGATTCCCGCAACCAATAGAAATTTAAAATTCCACTTTTCAAATTGTATGATTTTATAACACAAAAAAAATAACCCTAGGGATAGGGTTATTAGTTTTATAAAATCCGACCTGTCTAAATCATAAGAAAAACTCGCATAAAACCCGATGCTGATCAGCACCATAAACATTGGAAATTTATGAAGTTTCCAATAGGAGGACATACTTATGCTTTAGCAGTAAGTGAGTTAAAAAATACAAATCCGAAACCTAGGAACAACATAAAATGGAATGGGAACAATCCAAAATCATTCAAAGGAATGGCACTGTACATTCCAAACAAGAAATAGATCATCAGCAATGCTTCCAAGATCATGTTAGGGGATAATTTTTTGGCCAAGTATTTGTTTCCTTTCCAGCTATCTGTAAGGTTGTTGATATTGAATTTTGGAGTTCTTACAAATTCACTTCTTTTACCCATATGTCCTTCCAATACTGCCATAGAATTGTGCAAGGAAAAACCTAATGCCACGGAGAAAAAAGTAAAGAATATCTTGATGTAGTCCACAAAATTATCGAAACTACTGCCCTGTATGCTCTTATAGGTGAACCAATAGCAGACAAACAGGATAATAGTACTTACGACAAAGAAACTTGTAACTTCAAAGATCCACCCCAAGTGCCCGTACATATTCTTGATGTATAACATAGGAATACTCAAAAAGGCTACGATGAAGACACATAAGAACATAGAACTGTTCAACAAATGCATTACACCATGGAATTTAGTCTTAAAGGAAATGTTCTTGGCGGTGATGACACTCCAAACTGTTTTTCTAAAGTTTTCAGCCCCACCTTTGTTCCAACGAAATTGTTGGGAACGTGCCGCACTGATCACTACAGGAAGCTCTGCTGGAGTTTCCACATCTTCCAAATATTTAAACTTCCAATTTTTTAATTGTGCCCTATAGCTCAAATCCAAATCTTCCGTCAAGGTATCACCTTCCCAGTTACCGGCATCAAGGATACATTCCTTGCGCCAGATCCCAGCGGTACCATTAAAGTTGATGAAATGTCCTTTTGCGTTTCGTCCTACTTGTTCCAAGGTAAAGTGGGCATCTAAGGCAAATGCCTGAATTTTGGTCAAAGTGGAATAATCTCTATTGATATGTCCCCAACGGGTCTGAACCACACCAATTTCTTGGTCTTTAAAATAAATAACGGTCTTTTTTAACCAATCTGGATCCGGTAAAAAATCCGCGTCAAAAATTGCGATAAACTCACCTTTGGCAACTATAAGACCTTCTTTCAATGCACCGGCCTTATATCCAGACCTGTTTTCTCTTCTGATATGGGTGATATCCAAGCCAGTTTCCTGAAGGGCTATAATTCTTCTTGCAGTATCATTGACAGAATCATCTGTAGAATCGTCCAATACCTGTATTTCAAGTTTGTTGGATGGGTATTCAATTTTTGCAATATTTTCAAGTAATCGCTCTACAACGTATTCTTCATTGTAAATAGGCAACTGTATGGTAACAAATGGAATTTCTTTAGGATCGAGAAGATTGTATTTAGGAGCATCTTGGTTCCGTCTCTTATACCAAAGATAATTTACAAGGAGGTTCAATTGAGCCAAACTGTAAAAGAAGATTAAAACTAGCGCAATACTATAGATTGCAATGATAATGTAAGTGATGGTTAGTCCCATTTTTGTTGTTAAAGAAAAGTGTGATTAAGTTTGTTTTTATTTTATACTATATTTAAAAATCCAACCTAGAATTTTTATGCCCGCAAATATACTACCTTTTACCGTACCTGATACTTTTGACACCCCAATTCTTTTTTTGTAACGAACTGCTACTTCGGTGTATGTAAGTTTCTTACGTAATGCTTTTAGCTGCATTTCTACAGTCCACCCATAGGTCTTGTCTTCCATTTCAAGAGCCAATAACTGGTCGTATTTTATGGCTCGGAAGGGCCCTAAATCTGTGTATTTTGCCTTAAAAAGGATTTTCATTAGAAAGGTTGCGAGATTATTGCCGAAAATCTGTTGCGGTGTCATGGAACCTTGTTCCCTAAGTTCCTTTACACGTGCCCCGATAACAAAATCTAAATCCTTTTCTATGATGGGTTCAACTACTTTGGTGATTTCTTCCGGGTAATCGGAATAGTCACCGTCGATAAATACGATAATATCTGGTGTTTTGGATCTTTTGGCTATGTAATCCATCCCACAAAGACAGGCGTAACCATAACCCCTTCTGTTTTCACTTATTACAGTGGCCCCAGCCTTCTGGGCGTTTATGGCAGTTTGGTCCGTGGAATTGTTGTTGACGACAATAATTTCTGATATAAAATCAGGAATTTCTTGAATTACTTTCGCAATGGAATCTTCTTCATTATAAGCTGGAATAATTACTTTGATATCTTTCATTATGCTAATTTTGGACAGGTGACTGTCCTTCCTTCTTATACTGATTAAGTTTCTTCTTTGGTGAAATCCAATTGTTTTTCATTATTTCAAAAAACGTATAAAAGTAGATAACTTGGTGTCAATGACAATACGAAAACAATATTGTTTTTTTTATTTCTGATTGACCAAATCCATGAGGTCTACATCGTTCCCCAAAAGGATTTCAGTTGGATTGACACGACCTTTTTCCGGTCCATTTTCAAGTTTTAAAACACCACGTGGACAAACGGCCGAACAAATACCGCAGCCAACACAACTAGATCTAACTATGTTTTCTCCCTTCTGCGCATAGGCCCTAACATCTATCCCCATTTCACAATAGGTGGAACAGTTGCCACAAGAAATACATTGTCCACCATTGGTGGTTATCCTGAACCTAGAGAAAAGGCGTTGTTGGAACCCAAGGATGGCGGCCATTGGGCAACCAAACCTGCACCATACCCTATTTCCAAAGATTGGGTAGAACCCAGTACCAATAACACCAGAGAAGATGCTGCCTATCAAGAACCCGTAGGTGCTTCTTAAGGTTTCCGATTTAAACAAAAAGACCTGTCCATCTCCACTAAGGTAGTGGAACCCAATAAGGGCAATAATAATGGTAAAATAGCCAATGGCGCCATAGAGGGCATCTTTTTGAAGCTCCTTTCTTTTAAAAAGCATCACCCATCCGAAGACCAGGGTCAATAGGCCGGCTACCCCTAATAAAAAGATGTTTTTGGTCAACCAATATGTACTACTGTCGTTTCCCAGATAAGAATATATGACGGCTGTGGTCATTAAGGTTACGAATACCACCACACTGTGCACCACCCATCTTTCAATATTCCATGCTTTTTGGGTCTTGTCGCTCAACTGTCTAAAGGAATCCCCGGCTGTTTCGGCCAAGCCTCCACATCCACATACCCAAGAACAATACCATCGTTTTCCATATTTGTAGGTTAGGATTGGGGTGATGACAAAGATGGAAAGGACGCCAAAAATAAGCATGGCCAATCCAATATCCCCGGCCTCAATCATGCTATTGACCCGGTATCGTTCAAAATTGTAATAGTTGAGGGGCCAAATGTTCTTCAGATCGTAATATGGCAGGGAAAAGGATTCGCTATTCATCCTGGACATAAATTCTGGAATAAGAAAAGCGAAAGCAGTTTGGAAAAACATGACGCTGGAGGTCCGTATCATCTCATACCTATTATGGCGGTATTTCCAAATAAATTTAATTCCAAAAGCCAAAATGGCAACGGTATAAAGTGTGCCATAAACAAACCATTGGCTAGCGGGATTACCGCTGAGGAGTTTGCTCAGCGGGTCAAAAAAAGAGATGACCCCAGTATTGTCACCAGATTTGGCCAGTCCGAGATATTGAGGATAAAAATAGAGTACAATATAAAATGAAGTAAGGCCTATGCCAGCCATCCAGGCCCAGATTCCCCTGCTGGAAATAGATTTAAACCAAACCCCATCATTTTTAATTCCTTTTTGGGTATGGGCATATGCCGCTGCCGAAAACCAAACAACACCAAAAAAAATGGCCAATAGTGATGTGGTTAGCCAAAGTCCTTTTTGAGGAAAATTAACATTGAAAATGGCTAGAACGAGGATAGTAAGTCCACTCATTCCCAGTAAGGTCGCTATTTTCTGGCCTAGGGTCAAGGATTTTGGTGGTGTGCCGGTCAAGGCCATGTTTTTGTCGTAAGTGCTCATCAGGAAAGGAGGTTATGCGTTGAAAAATATTCTTTTTAAACTTTTCTTTTTTAAACCAATGGACGCCTTAAACTGTTCATTGTATTTTGCTACGATGGATTCTTCATAGGAGGCATAAAATTCAGGATCAAAATTGGCATCTCGTAAGTGGGCCAATACATGCTCAACAGACTTGCCTTCTGTTAACCATTTGTCGATTATTTCATGTCTCATTCGAATGCCAAAGGTGTTGATTCCCAAAAATTTCTTGGATTCTTTATGGAAAGAAATGGTAATGCACACTTTTTCATGCCCATGCCTCCAATGGAAATGTTGCTCATAAGGTTTTATAGCTTTCTCACTGAACACCCATCCATAGGTTTGGTACTCTATATCCAAAAATTTGGCAGAGTTGAACCAGTGCCCAGGGTTATAAGGAGTTGGATTGCCACAAATGGTCTGGGCCACAGTTTCTCCCATCATTCGTCCGGTATACCAAACTGCTTCCACGGGTCTCCTGTTTCCGATGGGTTCGTGTTGCTCCGCACAGTCACCAATGGAATAGATGTCCTGAATGTTAGTTTCCAACATACGGTTTACCTTTACACCCTTGCCCAAGGCAATACCCGAGCCCTCAAGGAAATCTATATTTGGGGTAACACCAGCCGTAAGGCCTACAAGGTTGCACTCAATGGTTTCTCCCTTATCTGTAACAACAGCTTTGGCATGGCCATTTTCATCGGATAATATTTCTTTTAGGTTTGTGCCGAGTTGTAAATCTATATGGTGTTCCAAAATATGTTCATTGACCATTTCAGATTCCCCTTTGGGGAGTACGCCATTCCAAAAGCTATCCTCCCGCACCAAAAATGTTACGGGGATTTTTCTACTTCGCAACATTTCTGCCAATTCTATTCCTATGAGTCCGCCACCAACGATTACGGCTCGGGAGCACACTTCTTTGTTCGGTGCGTGCATTTCCAAAGCGTCTAGATCCTGTTTGGAATACAAGCCTTGTACCCCTTTCAGATCTTGTCCCGGCCATCCAAATTTATTGGACTTGGAGCCGGTGGCGATGATTAATTTATCATATCCGATGGGTTCAGAATTTACCAGCTCAATTTTTTTTGATTTATGGTCAACTTTGGTAACAAAGCCCTTAACCAAATCCAATCTATTTTTTTTCCAAAAGAAATCCTCATAAGGTTTAATATGCTCAAATTTCATATGGCCCATATAAACATACATCAGGGCAGTACGGGAAAAGAAGTGATCTGTCTCGGCTGAAATTACGGTTATTTTCTTGTCTGAAAGCTTTCTAATATGTCTGGCTGCGGTAATTCCGGCTATTCCATTGCCAATAATAACAATATGCTCCATGTGCTGAATAGGTTGTTGTTGATTAAGTCGTGCTTAAATATAAGAACTTAATTCTAGGGGTTTATTTATAAGTAGTTTAAATATGGGCCAAACCAATGGTCATGCTATTTGGTTAATGTTAATGTAGGTGAAATGTTGTACGCCTAATACTAATTTGCAGTATTTTAGTACTATGAAAAAGCTGATGCTCTTAATCCTATTTACCTTGCAACTATCATGTATAAGTCAGGATAAGAAAAAAATTAACGGTGTAAGTTTTGTGGCCTCTAGGGATCAGGCTTCCCAAGAACATGTAGATGCGCTATTGAAGATCAATGCAGAATCGGCAGCAGTTATGCCCTTTGGCTTTATTAGGGACGTGGGCTCTCCGGAGATTATATATGACACGGAAAGACAGTGGTTTGGGGAGACCAAAAAAGGCGCTAAGCAATACATTGAGTTACTTCATAATAACGGATTAAGGGTGATGATGAAGCCCCAAATATGGATTTGGAAAGGGGAATTCACGGGCACCTTAAAAATGAACTCAGAAGAAGATTGGAAGACTTTGGAAGTCTCCTATACCAATTTCATCATAGCATATGCTCAACTGGCACAAGAAACAAAAACGGAATTCTTTTGTGTTGGAACGGAATTGGAAAAATTCATAGAGAACAGGCCGGAATATTGGCACGGCTTGGTTAAAAAAATACGCGCTGTATATAAAGGTAAGCTTACCTATGCTGCCAATTGGGATGAATACGAACGGACCCCTTTTTGGAAGGACCTGGATTATATAGGGGTGGATGCCTATTTCCCATTGTCAGATGAGAGGACCCCCACGGTAGAGCAATTGGTAGTGGGTTGGATACCTTATAAGGAAAAGCTTATGTCGTTATCCAAAGGGATGAACAAGCCCGTCCTGTTTACCGAATATGGCTATAGAAGTAATGATTATACAGCCAAACGCCCATGGCTGGTGGATCAGAGTAAGGATGATGTTAACTTGCAGGCACAGGCAAATGCCACCAAGGCCATATTTGAATCATTCTGGGGAGAAGATTGGTTTCATGGTGGTTTTGTATGGAAGTGGTTTTTGGACCATAAATCTGCAGGTGGGGGAAGTGACAATAGATTTACCCCCCAGAACAAGCCTGCGGAAGACATAATCAAGGCCTTTTATAAAAATCAATGATCTATTTTTGCAATAGAGGCATTCATTCTTGGAAGTGGCCCTTATTTTTAATAATATTTGTTCAAAATTAGCATTGTGTACCCCAAAAAAAATAGCCTCTTAGTATTGATACTGGTATTATCAACACTTTCCGTTTGCCCCCAAAATTCAGCTAGAACTGTAATTGCCGTAAAAGGGGATGGCATATTCTCCATTCTTAGAAAACAGGGCATGGACCCTATAAAACATTATGGCCATTTCGTGGCATTGAACAAAAATAATCTACGGGATAGTATTCAGCTCTACGAGGGCCGTAAATATATCTTGCCGCCCTTTGTGGAAGAAGAGGTGGCCGTTTTGGATACCATTCAAAAAAAGTCGACCGAAAGAAAGATTATGGGCAATGAGACCGAATACGCTATTTTCGGGAAGAAGTACGCGTTTGTCCCCAATATGAGCAAGGAGTTGGAAGGGGCTGTATATTATCTCATTTCAGGTCATGGTGGGCCAGATCCAGGGGCTGTTGAAAACTATGAAGGAAAAATTATTGCGGAGGACGAATATGCCTATGACATCACATTGCGTCTGGCGCGTGAATTAATGTCCCGGGGAGCAAAGGTTTATATCATTATACGAGACCCCAATGATGGGATTCGGGATGAACGCATCTTGGAAATAGATAGGGATGAGGTCACCTATCCAATGCAGGAAATACCCTTGAATCAATTGGCCAGACTTAAACAGCGGGTAGATGCCGTAAATACTTTGTACGCGGAAAATAGGGGGAAATACCAGCGGCTTATAGTTACCCATGTAGACAGCAGAAGTAGTGGGCAGAATATCGATGTTTTCTTTTATCACCATGAGAAAAGTAAGAACGGTAAGAGATTTGCGGAGAACATACATACCACCTTTCAGAACAAATATCAGAAATACCAACCCAATAGGGAGTATTCGGGTACTTTTGAGGATCGCACCAATCTGTATCTTGTAAAAAAGACACACCCGGCCATGGTTTACATTGAAATAGGGAACATAAAAAACACTAAAGACCAAAGGAGAATATTAGATCCTGATAACAGACAGGCTTTGGCAAAATGGATCTCGGAAGGGGTTCTTTTGGATTATCAGACTAAGAACAATATGCCTTAGGCCACAATGTTTTTTTTGTAATAACGGTATAGTCGTTCCGGACTGGCGCCCAGTAATTTTATAAAATGGATTACGCCAAAATGGTATTGCAATCTAATGGTGCCATTCTTATTGTATTTTCTTGCTGATGTTACCACCTCTTGCGATAATACCTCGAAGCTCCCCAATTTATAGAGGCGACCAATAAATTCGCTGTCCTCATAAATAATATAGGCCTCATTGAACCCTTTTGACCTGTCCCAGAGCTCCTTGGTAATGAACAAGGATTGGTCGCCACCACGACAAACTTGGAGGTTGATCCGAGTGAGCCATCCTGAGGCTCTTAGGAGCCAGTTTTTGGAGTCGAATTTCATGCGAAAGCAGCCGGCAGGGTTCCCTAATGACGCTGCATTGATGATATGTGCATCAAAATTTTTAGGTGGATACGTATCGGCGTGTAAAAAGTATAGTATAGAGCCAGTGGCCAATTCTGCCCCTTTGTTCATTTGCTTCGCCCTACCTTTTTTCGAATATGCAAGGGTGGCACCATATTCTTCTGCTATCTTGGGCGTGTTATCTGTGCTGCCACCATCTACTACAATGATCTCCCTTATGTGAACAGAATTGCAACTGTTATTTAGATATTTCAATAAACCCCCAATATGCTCAGCTTCGTTGAGCACGGGTATGATAATACTTATTTTAAGGAAATCATTTTGATGCATTCAGGCTCCAATCATAATTGATATATTCTATGCTGGTTTCTTTTGTCATTTTAATGTCGGAATATTGATTGATGAACTCTTTCAATGATATCTTCTCTGTAAAGTCTTTTTTGTACCATTTGAAGATTTGGGATAAAATTGCTTGCTTCTTTTTGATGATATTCTTTTTAGGATCATTCACAAAGCTTCTTGCCGAATTTTCCAATTGTTCCTCCAATTTTTCAACGGTAAACGCTTCATTCAAAAGTTTTGGGCAGGAATAAGAAGCACAATTAATTGCGAAATGAATTCTGGGTTCTTCCATTTTTCGCAAAATTTTGTGTTCAATATCTCCTAGGGACAGTTGCTTGCCCATAAGTGTCACTACCTCTTTGTTCCAAGGACCTTTGATATCCTTGATACTGCCAATTGGATAATTATCGAGAATTAATTTTAAGGTAGCCGCATTGTACATGTTAATATAATAGACCAGTTTGCTTTCTTTGGTATCATAGTCCGAAACTGGATTTTTGGCCTGGTGTTCCAAATACGAATTAAGCAGCCCAATATCCTGCCGAAAATTTTTGTAATCTACATTGCCATCATTGTCAACATATTTCTTCAATAGCTTATCCCAAGTCGAGTAATCAACTTTTTGAACCGCCATTGCTCCTTCATATTTTCCTAGGTATTTGTCATTGACCAGAGTAAATCCTGTGATCACTATCAACAGGGTAAAAATATGTTTCACAATAAGGTTCATATAATTCTGTAAAATTTAATTCATTAGTGTGTAATTACAGGCTAACCTTACAGGATGACAGCTTTACCAGTTGAAAATTGCAACTAGCAGCATCCACCCCCGTTATAATGCCAGCTACTTTCGCTGATATGTATTTGGTCATTGGCATTGGCCAGGGCAGCTGCCGTTTTATCGCAGACCGCCAAGGGTTGGTTTTGCATTAAAACATGTCCATTTTTATCATCAAAATATGGTTCATCACCATAATAAATAGCTGTTTTTCCAGTAAACACACAAGGCCCATCCTCAGGCATTGGGTCCTTAATAGCCGCTATCTCAATAGATTCTATATGAATTAGTTCTTCAGTAGGGTAGTGGTTGGGGGAAAGTACTCTGTACGATTTACGTGCCCTGATCTCTATGGTCCCGAATCCTGCATCTGTCAATGCCTTGATATAGTCCTTCATAGGAATACTGCCACTAAGGCAAAGGGCACGAAGCCTATCATCATTTCTTAATTCTTCGTTCATGGGTTGCTCGCAAATTGGATCGCTCATCACCAATCTACCGTGTGGTTTTAAAACACGGTACATTTCCGCTACTGCCTTTTGGAGGTCTTCTGCCTTGAATATATTGAACAAACAGTTTTGGGCAGCAACATCAATACTTTGATCTGCCACAGGTAAATTAAGTGCATCTCCTTTTACCAGGTCCACGAACTCACTTTTGAACCAGTCATTTTCCTCTTCGGCGATCTTGAAATTATTTTTGGAAGCCTCCAACATCTCATCAACTACATCTACCCCGGTTACACCACCTTTTTGTCTTGAAAAGTAAGAGAATTGCAAAAGCTCCATTCCGCCACCAACGCCGACATAAAGTACTTTGGGGTTGTTGACCAAATCTTGGGCTGAAACTGTACTTCCACAGCCATAGTTCATTTCCTGCATAATCTTGGGAATGGAAAGTCCAGGAAACTGCCATACAGGGTTCGTGGTACAACACAGACCCACATCCGGGGTTAATGCTGCTTCTTTGTATAGGTTGTTTGTAGCGTTTAAATAACTCATATTTCTTTTATTAATTCTTTAAATAATTTGATCATTTTTGGTTCCGTCTCTCCCGCAATTGCGATGATTTCTGCAATATTTACTGGTTTAAGATTGTCTGGGTCGCATTCATCTGTAAGGACGGACAAAGCCATGACAGGCAAACGGAGGTGATTGGCTGCTATGACTTCAGGTACAGTGCTCATACCGACGGCATCTGCACCAATTAGTTTTATCATCCTATATTCCGCTTTGGTTTCCAATTGTGGACCAACAACGGAAGCGTATACCCCTTTTTTTAGGGAAATGTTTTCTCTTATGGCAATGGCCTCTATCTTTTTACGCATATTTAGATCGTAAGGTTCGCTCATGTCCACAAATCGGTCTCCAAATTCCGCTACGTTCTTAAAAGCTAAGGGCGATCCACCCTGGAGATTAATGTGGTCTTCGATCAGCATGATATCCCCTTTTTTAAAGTCAAGGTTTACTGCCCCTGCAGCATTGGAAATAAATATGTTTTTTATCCCCAGTTGATGCATCACCCTAATGGGGTAGGTGACATCAATCAAATCATACCCTTCGTACATATGAAAACGACCTTGCATCACCACTACCTTTTTTCCCTCTATGGTTCCATAGATCAGTTTTCCGGTATGGAACTCAACAGTCGCCAGTGGGAAAAATGGGATATGATTGTAATGGGCTTCTATTGGATTTTCAATTTCTGCCACTAATTTTCCAAGTCCGGTTCCAAGTACGATCCCCACTTCAGGGGCATCGAAACCTTTGTGCTTTAAATAGGCCGTGGACTCTTCTAATTGTTTTAATATCATATTTACATGTTTTTTAAAAAAGGTTGAAAAGCTTCAATATATTGGATGTCCTCGTAATGATCCACATCATTTTTGATTTTCAATAACTTGACATTTTTATTTTTCAGATCGTTTAAAGTATCTTTTAGTACAGTGTCCGTGCCCCAGGCTTTATTTTTAAAAAGGGAGGCCTTTATTTTGGATAGCCCTAAAAGGTAGTATCCCCCATCCTCCGCCGGACCTATTACAATTTCGCTCTTTTCCAATTCATCGAAAGCGAAATTTAGGTCCTCCGTGGAGAGATCGTACATATCGCTTCCAATGATTATGATATTTTTATATCCTGCTTCAAATCCGTTATTAAGGGCATTGAACATACGCTCACCTAAATCGGTGCCCTGTTGTAATTTTTTGTGGTAATGGGCATTTTCCCAAATATCATTTGGCCATATCTCGTCCGAATAGAGCACTTCCTTGGCTGCCTTTACATCTTTGGTTATGGCGTGGGTATGCTCCAATAAAAAGGAATAGATTTCAAGGGCGGCATGGTCGCCTACTTTGGCTGCCAATCTTGTTTTGCATTTGCCCAATTCTGGATTTCTAGTAAAAATTAGCAGAAGGTTTTTTGGGTTATTGTAATCGTAACTCAATGTCATAAACAGATTAATATACTTTTTCGCCTTTAGTCAGAAATTTTCCCCAATGCTTACTAAAGGCATGTACTTTGTTGGTATCTTTTCCTTTATTGTCAACAATAGGATAATCTTTGTTTTTCCATTCGAAAATCCCTCCATATAAGTTATGGACATTGGTGTAGCCTTCTTCTTGAAATTGTTCCGCGGTATTTTCTGAGCGAACACCAATAGAGCAATATACAATTATGGGAGCATTTTTGTTCGGTATCAGATTGGCCATTTTTTTAGCATCCAATTTATTCGTCCCAACCCATACTGAATTTTCAATATGGCTAACATTGTATTCCTTCTTTTTTCTTGCATCCAAAAACAAAAAGTCCTTATGCCCTATGGCTTCCTCAACCTTCATGTAAGGCACGTCGTGCTTGTTATATTTTTGTAAGGCTTCATCAATGGTATCCTGGGCATAAGTAGAAATACTGCCCAATATAAAAATGAAAATGGAAAAATTTAACCGCATGGGCATGAATAATTTCAACCCAACAAAGATACCATTTTGAATAGATAATGCTCGACTTTAACAAAGCATTAGGGAAGCATCTCGGGCTAATGTTTAAAATATATTTCTCAGAAAAAATTAAATTTAAGCCCCTAGGGGCTAGAAAAAATCATTCCCCTAGATTTTTATCCCGACATTGCAACGATTTTGTAAACACATGGCCACAAATTATTCGAATCAAAATAGCATTACGCAGAAGAGGTTGCCTTTACTATTGATCATAGTGCTGTGCTTTGTTGCAACCACTATGGTTAGGGGGCAGTTTATCCAAGAGGATAAGATGTTGCACTTTGGGGTCGGCACTGTTATTGGTGCGGGCACTACAGGGGTGGTTTATGGAATCACCAAAAATAAAACAAAGGCAGTGATCTGGGGGATAGGCTTGAGTACATTGGCAGGAATCACCAAGGAGGTCATAGACCACAATAGCTATGGCAAGGCAGATACCGGGGATATGGTGGCCACAACGTTGGGTGGAGTCTTTGGATCTTTTAGCGTGACGATTATATTGGATAAAAAGCGGAAGAGAAGGTGAATTATCCCCACTGAGCATAAGTAACGTAAACCCAATATTACATAAGTTGTTTAAAACAAAAAATCCCTACCGAAGTAAGGATTTGTTTGTGGTGCCTCCAGTCCCGAAGCTTCGGGAGAACCAGGGCCTTTATTTTTTATTGAGGATATCCATGAGTATATGTGGGTTGTCAATTATTTTTTGGATAAATATTCTGCTTTTCATTCTTTTGATGAATCTCTCCAGATATAAAGCATCATCTTTTGAGGTCACTTCTTTTTGCAGAACAAGGTTCCAATCGTTTGCTATTTTGGTAAAATTAGTTTTAAAATGATGTTCTGAATGTTGTTGCAGCCTATTCCAGGGGTCGATGGATTCTCCGATATAG